>NZ_CAMZMW010000007.1:0-175688 GCF_947311865.1 Paracoccus sp. PARArs4
CCCCCCCCGCGACAGGTGCTGCGGTGGCCGCGATCGCGTTCGTCGCGGCACCTGCGGCGCGGCGCGGCGGCTTGGCCGACGATGCCAGCGTGGTCAGCGCGACACCGCCCGGACGCGCCGTGCTGTCGTCGATGGCCGATGCGATGGCGTCCTGAACGGCATCCTGCGACAGGCTGGGGCTGGCCGGACGGGCCGATGCGGGCCGTGCGGGCGGGCGGCGCGATGCCGTGACGCTGGCCGGGGTCGAGGCCGCCGGACGGGCCGCGGCCTCTTCGGCTTCGCGCTCGGGCGGGCGGGCGCCGGTCAGGCCGTCGGATTGCGCGGCCTGCAGCGCATCGGTCACCGCCTTCTGCGAGGGGGCGCTGACGGATGTCGGGCGCCGCATCGGGCGCGCATCGGCCAACTGGATCAGCACGCGGCGTTCGCCTTGGCCAAGGCCGCTGGCCCCCACCTGCGCGGTGCGGAAATCACGCAATTGGCGTTCCAGTGCCGCGCGTTCGTCGCGCGTCAGCGGGCGCGGGGCGTCATCCTCGGCGCGGCTGCCTTCCTCGGGGCGCGAGGGCGGGCGGGCGCTTCCGACGCTGGATTGCGCGACGGGTGCGGCGGGCTGGGGTTCGGGCTGGGCCGCGGGGCGGCGGTTGGGGCTGGGCGGACGCGATGCCGTAGTCGTCGCGGGCCGAGCGGAAGCCTGCGGCGGGCTGGGTGTCGGGGTTGCCGCAGGCGCGGGTGCGGGCGCCGGGGCCGAAGCTGCCGGACGAGAGGGCGGTCGCGCGCCCGTCACGCTGCGCACCGGAGGCGCGGTGCGGGCCTCGTAGGGCAACGGGTTGCCGGGCAGGACCGGACGCGTGTCGGGCGCTGCGGGTTCGCGGGCGGCCACGGGCGGCGTGCGCGGCGGACGGGCCGAGCTGCGCAGATTGGCGCGCGCCTGGGCGGCAGCCTGCGTGGCGGCCTGCGTCTGGGCGGGCGTTGCGGCAGGCGGCGTTGCGGCCTCGGTCGTCTCGACCGGTGCGGGGGTGGGTTCTTCGGTCGTCTCTGTCTCGGCTGCCTCTGGCTGGGCGGGCAGTTCGGGTTCCGGCTGCGGAGTGCCGATCGCTTCGGCCAGTGCCTGGGTCAGGGCGTCGTCCGCGGGGGCGTCTGCAGGTTCGATCGGAGCCGCAAGGCGGTCGGCAAGCGCGGTTGCCGCGGCCACGGCCTCGGGGGGCAGGGCGACCGGCGCCTGAACCTCGGGCGCGGGGGGCGCGATCTCGGGCGTGGCTTCGACGAATTCAGGCTCGGCTGCGGGCTGCGGATCGGGCAGGGCGCCGGTCTCGGTCGGCATCTCCTCGACGATCTCGGGGGTGCCGGTCACGTCAACGGACTGTTCGGGAGCGTCGCTGCCGAAGAACAGCATCCCGCCCAGCAGCAGCGCCGCAAGGCCGCCGACCATGACGGGCAGGCGGCTGAAATCGATCCGGCGCAGCTGCGCCATCACGGCGGCGGCGGGTTCCTCGGCGCGGTCCTCCTGCCGCTCGGCGCGCAGGGCGCGGGCTGCGGCGGCGCGATCATGGACGGCGGCGGCACGCGGCGACAGGCCGTTGCCATAGCGGATGACCTTGGGCGCACCCACGGGCGCGGCCTCGACCTCGGGCAGGGGTTCCGCAGCCGGTTCGGGCGCATAGCGGTGCGGCACGATGGCCGAGACGACCGGCATCGACGGCGCGGCTGGCCGTTCCTCGGCAATCTCGATCGCGGGGGCGGTGACACGTGCCTGGCTCAGGTCGGGCTGACTGAAGGGCCGCGCGGCAACAGGGCGGATCGCGCGGGCCGAGCCGAAATCCGGCTGCCCGTCGAAGCGCTCGTCATCCGGTCGCCCGATGAAGCCCGAGGGGTGGAACCCCTGCGCGCGGGCGAAATCCTCGGCCTCTTCCAGGGTCCGCAGGGCGACGGCGGCGACGCGCAGCGTCTCGATGTCGCCGTTCTCGGCAGGGCACCAGTCGAAGGTCAGCTCCTCGGCGGCATAGGGGGTCGCGGCCTCCAGCGCCTTGGCGATCGTCGCGGCGGTGTCCGAACCGAAGGGAACCGTCAGCGTGGTATAGAGGATCTGGTCGTCCGGGATCACCAGCAGCGTGTCGCTTGCGCCGGGCAGGCCGCCCGCGTCGCGATGCATCGCGCCAAGCGTTGCGGCAAGGTCGGTCCGGCTGAATTCGGCCTGTCCGACGGGGTGCCAGTCCGGCCCCCTGCGGCGTTCCAGCTGAACGGCCTCCTGCGTGAAGCTCATCGCGAATTCGGGGGGCGCGGCGTGATGGTTCATGAAATGTTGTCACTGCTCGGGGAAGGGTGGCCGCTTGGCGGCGCGATTTGGTTTATTGTCCACGACACTACCGCAAATCGGGTATCGAAGGAAGCGTTACTGGCGGTCCTGTGATCGGATCGGCGGTCGATGGGGCTAGGATATCCGGACCGAAAGGCGCAGTCTTCCCGCAGGCTTACACGCATCGAGAAGGAGCGAGCCGATGCAAGGGAATTCAACCATCCGCAGCACGCTGCTGGGCGCCGCGCTGAGCGCCATGGCGGTCGCGCCCGCGATGGCGCAGCAGGGCGGGACGATGTCCTGCGGGGCGGATCACGGACCGTCGCGGTTGTCCGTCGCAGGGTCGGGGCAGGCGCGCGTCGCGCCCGACATGGCGGTCATCACGCTTGGGGTCACGACGCAGGGCGACAGCGCCGACGCGGCCATGTCCGAGAACTCGACCCGCCAGAACGCCGTGATCGAGGCTCTGACGGGTGCGGGGATCGCGGATGCGCAGATCCAGACCTCGGGGCTGAACCTGCGTCCGGTCATGCAATACGACGAAGGCCAGCCGCCGAAGGTCACCGGCTACGAGGCGCGCAACATGGTCACGATCCGCGCGACCGACCTTGCCCGCCTGGGCCAGGTTCTGGATGCGATCGTGGGGGCGGGCGCCAACGAGATCAACGGCATCGCCTTCCAGCGGCAGGACGGCGACGCGGGGCTGGACGAGGCCCGCATCGCGGCCGTCCAGGACGCCCGCCGCAAGGCCGAACTGCTGGCCGAGGCCGCGGGCGCGCAGCTGGGACCGATCCTGTCCATGCGCGAGAGCAGCGGCGGGCGCGCGCCCCAGCCGATGATGCGGATGGAGGCCGCGATGGCCGACAGCGTGCCCGTGCAGGCCGGAGAGGTCGAGCTGAACGCCGAGGTCCAGATCGAATACGCGCTGACCGGCGATGCCGCGTGCGACATGGGTCGGCGCAAGGCCCGCGACGGCCGCCCCAAGGCTCGCCCCGAGCGCGAGGTCACGCCGCCCTTGCCGGACGAGGGCGCGCCCGCACCGGACGAGCCTGTGGCCCCCGGCATCGTCGAGCCGCTGCCCGAGGTCCGCTGACCCTCAGCGCGACTGCCTGCGGGCCATGAAGGCCAGCTTCTCGAACAGGGCGACGTCCTGTTCGTTCTTCAGCAGCGCGCCGTGCAGGCGCGGCAGCATCGTGGCCGGGTCGCGGGTCAGGTCTTCGGGGGCCAGATCCTCGGCCAGGATCAGCTTCAGCCAGTCGAGGAACTCGCTGGTCGAGGGCTTCTTCTTCAGGCCCGGTGCCTCGCGGATTTCCATGAACTGCGTCAGGGCGGTGTCCAGCAGGCGGGGCTTGAGGTCGGGGTGATGGACCTCGACGATGCGTTTCAGCGTCTCGGGGTCGGGAAAGCGGATGAAGTGGAAGAAGCAGCGGCGCAGGAAGGCGTCGGGCAGCTCCTTCTCGTTGTTCGAGGTGATGATGACCACGGGCCGCTGCCGGGCGCGGATCGTCTCGCCGGTCTCGTAGACGTGGAACTCCATCCGGTCCAGTTCTTGCAGCAGGTCGTTCGGAAACTCGATATCGGCCTTGTCCACCTCGTCGATCAGCAGGACGACCCGTTCCGGGGCCTCGAATGCCTGCCACAGCTTGCCGCGCCGGATATAGTTCGCAACCTCGTGGACGCGCGGGTCGCCCAGCTGGCTGTCGCGCAACCGGCTGACCGCGTCGTATTCGTACAGCCCCTGCGCGGCCTTGGTCGTTGATTTGACGTGCCATTCGATCAGCGGCATCGACAGGCTGGCGGCGACCTGACGCGCCAGTTCCGTCTTGCCGGTTCCGGGTTCGCCCTTGACCAGCAGCGGGCGTTCCAGCGTCACCGCGGCGTTCACCGCCATCGCAAGGTCTGGCGGCGCGACATAGCGGTCCGTCCCGGTGAATTGCATCGGCTCTTCCTTTCGCAAGAATTGCTTGATCGAAACTGCCTGTTTCAGCGGCTCGGGTTGCAGATTACGCATAGCCATCGGCGCAAGGCTAGTGACAAGCCGTGAAACTTGGCGTAATGGGGCGCCCAAGGTGCCGGAATTTCATACCCGCCCGGCGCCGCCGGAGGACGTAATGAAAGCCCAGACCTTCCTTCCCCAGGACTACCGTCCCGCCGAGGACGAGCCCTTCATGAACGAGCTCCAGCTCGAATATTTCCGTCGGAAGCTGGAAGCCTGGAAGGCCGAACTGCTGGACCAGTCGGCCGAGACGCTCGAAGGCCTGCAGGACAGCGCCCGTGCCGTGCCCGACATCGCCGACCGCGCGAGCGAGGAAACCGACCGCGCGATCGAGCTGCGCACCCGCGACCGTCAGCGCAAGCTGGTCTCGAAGATCGACAGCGCCCTGCGCCGCATCGAGGTCGGCGAATACGGTTACTGCGAGATGACCGGAGAGCCGATCAGCCTCAAGCGTCTGGACGCGCGCCCGATCGCGACCATGACCCTCGAGGCGCAGGAACGCCACGAGCGCAAGGAACGCGTTCACCGCGACAACTGACGCCAACGGCCCCGCGCTGCGGGGCCTTTTCGTGCAAGGGCAGCCAATGGGCCATCTGCAGGGGCGTCGCGCAGCCGTCATCGGCGCGGGGATCGGCGGGCTGACCGCGGCCCTCGCGCTGGCCCGTCGCGGGGCTGACGTGACGCTGGACGAACGCGCCGCGGAACTGGGCGACGTCGGCGCGGGCATCCAGATCTCGGCGAATGCGGTCAGGGTTCTCGATGCCTTGGGGGTCGGGCAGGCCCTGCGGGAGGCTGCGGTGCGCAACCGCGCCGTCCAGCTGAACGATGCTGCGGGCCGCAGGGTCCTGCGCATGGACCTGGCGTCGCACCGACCGGATGCCGATTTCCTGCTGATCCACCGACCGCGCCTGATCCGGGTCCTGTCGGATGCCGCACGCGCCGCCGGTGTGACCGTCCGTCTGGGCCGCACTGTCGATGCCCTTCCCGCCGCCGCGCTGGTCGTGGGCGCCGACGGCATCCACGGCCACAGCCGCGAATGGCTGAACGGCCGAGAGGTTCCCTTCTTCACCGGCCAGACCGCATGGCGCGCGGTCATCGCAGGCGACGGCCCGCCCGAGGCTCATGTCTTCATGGGACCGGGGCGGCATCTCGTCAGCTATCCCCTTGGACAGGGGCTTCGGAACATCGTCGCGGTGCAGGAACGCCGCGATTGGCAGGACGAGGGGTGGTCGCAGCCCGGCGACCCCGACGAACTGCGCGCGGCATTCGCGGATTTCGGAAATCCGGTGCGCGCCTGGCTTGCGGCTGTCGATCAGGTGAACCTGTGGGGTCTGTTCCGCCATCCGGTGGCGCCCGTCTGGACGGATGGAACGCTTGCGGTCCTTGGCGACGCTGCGCATCCCACGCTGCCCTTCCTAGCCCAAGGTGCCGGAATGGCGATCGAGGATGCGTGGGTTCTGGCCTCGTGCCTCGATGCGCAGCCACAGGATCGGGCGCTGCACGCCTATGCGCAGGCGCGCATCCCGCGCGTGACCCGTATCGTCGAGGCCGCGAACGCCAACGCCAGGAACTATCACCTGCGCGGCGCGATGCGGCTGGCAGGCCATTCGGTGCTGCGCATCGCGGACCGGATCGCCCCACGGGTGATGCCGGGCAGGTTCGACTGGCTTTACGACTACGATCCCGTCGCCGCGCATCCCTGAACGGCAGGGGGTCGGGGGGATGCAATTCCCCCCGCCATCGCGGGACGCAAGATCAGGCCGCCGTTTCCACTGCCGCGACGATGCCGTCGACGACCTCGTTCAACTCGCGCTCGTCCTCGGCCTCGGCCATGACGCGGATCAGCGGTTCGGTCCCCGACTTTCGGATCAGCACCCGACCGCGCCCGGCCAGCCGCGTTTCGGCATCGGCGATGACGCGCTTGACCGCCTCGGCCGACAGCGGGTCGGCCCCGGCGGCATAGCGCACGTTCTTCAGCAGCTGCGGAACCGGATCGAACTGCGAGACCAGCTCGGATGCCGGCTGCCCCGTATCGGCCATCGCGGCAAGGACCTGCATCGCGGCCACCAGCCCGTCGCCGGTCGTGGCATAGTCGGTCATGACGATATGGCCCGACTGCTCGCCGCCCAGGTTGAAGCGGCCTTCGCGCATGCGTTCCACCACGTAGCGGTCGCCGACCTTGGTGCGTTCGAGGTGCAGGCCGCGACCTTGCAGGAAATGTTCCAGCCCCAGGTTCGACATGACGGTCGCGACAAGCGCATTCCCCGACAGGCGGCCCTGTTCGGCCCAACGCCCTGCCAGCAGCGCCATGATCTGGTCGCCATCCGCCACGCGTCCGTTCTGGTCGACGATCACCACGCGGTCCGCATCGCCATCGAGGCTGATGCCCAGATGCGCGCCATGTTCGCGCACCGCGGCCGCGCAGGCCTCGGGGTGGGTGCTGCCGACGCCGTCATTGATGTTGAACCCGTCGGGCTTCACGCCCACGGGGATCACGTCGGCGCCCAGTTCCCACAGCACCTCGGGGGCGGCGCGATAGGCCGCGCCGTTCGCGCAGTCCAGCACGACCTTCAGCCCGTCCAGCCGCTGACCGGCCGGGAAGGTGGTCTTGGCATATTCCATGTACCTGCCACGCCCGTCGTCGATGCGCTTGGCCCGCCCGATATTGCGCGGCTGGGCGGGCTCGATCTCGCCCGCGACGATCTCCTCGATCTCGGCCTCGGCCTCGTCCGACAGCTTGAACCCGTCCGGACCGAAGAACTTGATGCCGTTATCCTCGGCCGGGTTGTGGCTGGCCGAGATCATGATCCCCAGATCAGCGCGCATCGACCGCGTGAGGAAACCGACGGCAGGCGTCGGCACCGGGCCCAGCAGCAGGACGTTCATGCCCGTGCTGGTCAGACCGGCGGTCAGCGCGTTCTCCAGCATGTAGCCCGACAGCCGCGTGTCCTTGCCGATGACCACGCGATGCCTGTTGCGCCCGTCACGGCGGAAGAACCGGCCCGCGGCGGCGCCAAGGCGCAGCGCCATCTCGGCGGTCATCGGATGGGTGTTCGCACGTCCGCGAACGCCGTCCGTTCCGAAAAGCTTCCTGCTCATGTCCCTGCCTCTTCTTCGTTGAGGGCCGCGATCAGACGCAGGCCCTGTGCATGTTCCGCGACATCGTGGACGCGGTGTATCTGTACCCCCTGGGCGACCGCCGCGACCGTGACCGCCAGCGTGCCCGGCGCGCGATCCGGTGCCTGTTCCGCCCCGCCGATCGCGCCGATGAACCGCTTGCGCGAGACGCCCAGCAGGATCGGACAGCCCAGCCCGTGAAAGACCGAGATGCGCCGCAGGATCGCCAGATTATGCGCCTGAGTCTTGCCGAATCCTATGCCTGGATCGACCACGATCCTGTCAGCGCGGATTCCTGCCGCCATCGCGCGGCGCATCCGTTCCTCCAGCGCGTCATAGACGTCCAGCACCACGTCGTCGTATCGCGGATCGTCCTGCATCGTCTGGGGCACGCCCTGCGCGTGCATCAGACACAGTGGAAGGCCGCTTCGCGCGACGACATCCGCAAGATCGGGGTCGAAATCCAGGCCCGACACGTCGTTGACGATGACGGCCCCCGCATCGATCGCGGCCTTGGCGACCCGGGCCTTGCGCGTGTCGATCGAGACAGGCGCCAGATGGCGGCCCGCGTCGATCGCGGGCAGGACGCGGGCGATCTCGTCCGCGATGGCGACCTCGGTCGCGCCGGGGCGGGTGGATTCGCCGCCGATATCCAGGATCTCGGCGCCGTCGCGGACCAGCCTTGCGGCCTGCGCTGCCGGATCATACGCGCCCCCGTCCGAGAAGCTGTCGGGCGTGGCGTTCACGATGCCCATGATGCGGGGGCGGTCCATCGACAGGCCCGCAAGGGGCGCGCGCGGGGCGGTCAGCCGGTCGAGGATCTCGGCGGGGGCGTCATCGGTGATGCGCGGCGGCTGGCCGCGCTCCAGCAGCTCGAACCGGGAAAAGCCGGTCCAGCCGCCGGCAAGACGCCAGCGCCCGCCACGGTCCTGCGGGATCGGTCGGAAATACTGCCGTGCGGTCATGGCCTAGACCTTCGGTTGCAGGCGACCGATGGGCAGGGTCAGCCCCCCCGGGGCCGCGGGAAGGGGATGGGTTTCGGGCATCGAGAAATCGACGCCGGTCGCGCCCAGCCGGTCGGCCAGCCAGAAGGCCAGCGTGTCGTCGGTATCGCCGGCCTCGGGGGCGTCGAAGCACATGCGGGCAGGGGCCCAGACCACGGCACGGCCCTGAAGGCTTGCGGCCTCGATCTCGGTCCGGGTAGAGGCGACCTCGAGGTTCAGGTCGGATGCCAGCGACCATGCGGCCTGATCATAGGCAAGCAGCCGGATGCGCCTGCGGTCGCCGCTTGTCGGCAGGGGCAGGTTCGGAAAACTGGGCAGGATCGCCGTCGCGCCTTCGGGAATCTGGGTCGGCGAATACCAGACCACGACGCGCATCTGACCCGAAACGCCGGTCGCGGCCACGCGGCCCGCATCGCGGATGATGCGGATGCCCAGGGCGCCCGGCGCACGGTCCAGTTTCTCGACGGATACGTCGATGCGGGCGGCGCGGGGATGGGCCAGCACCTCGGCCGCGATGCGTTCGGCCAGGGTCTCGACCAGGTCATAGCGGCGGTCGGCAAGCGCCGTGTCGATGGCCTGGGTCAGCACGTCATAGGACAGGATGCGGTCCACCTGGTCGTCGACGCCCTCGACGCTGTCGCGCAGGTCGACCGTCAGGTTGAAGCGCATGCGCTGTTCCAGCCCGCGTTCGGACTGGAAGGCGCCGATCTCGGCCGAGATGACATGGTCGCGAAGAAAGATGCGGTCCGGTTGTTCCATATCCGCCATTCACAGCAAAACCGCGCGGCGGGCAAGCCCTGCCGCGCAGCAGATCGCTCAGTTCGAGGCGACGCGCTGGCCGGTGCTGTAGAAGATGTGGCGCCCGATCTGCACCGTGCGCTGGAAGCGGCGGGCCCATGCGGGACGGACCGAGGGCGTGTGGAAATAGGTCGCCCCGCCGGTCAGGTTGCGCGGCGCGCCCGACAATGCGGCCTTGGCGATGTCCACGGCCCGCAGATAGGCGGACTTGTTGCGGATCGGCTTGGCGCCCCCGATGGTATAGCTGAACTGGCTGGGCTGGTTGATCACGCCGCAGACGCTGGACGGGAAGGTCCGGCTGTCGACGCGGTTCAGGATCACCTCGGCCACGGCGGCCTGGCCCTGACGGCCCTCGCCGCGGGCTTCGTGATACAGCGCCTCGGCCAGGCATTGCAGGTCCTGCTGCGAATAGCTGGCGGCATTGCTGGTCAGATACACGGTGGCATCGTCGGTCGGCGTGGTGTCCAGATCCGCCTCGTGGTTCGCATAGAGCAGCGGCGAATCCACGTTGGCGGTCACCGTCGAGGCGGCAGCACCGAAAAGGCCGATCTCGGCCGAGAAGAGAGAGCCGGTCCCGCCAGCAGCGGTGGGAGAGGCGTATATGGTCAAGGCGGCAGCGGCACAGAGACAGGCGTGCGCCAGCCGATGAGGCAGCATGGGCATGGTCGGTCCTACTTACATCGTCGCCCTTTAAGGGGCGTTAAGGCGGCATGCCGAGAGCAGATCGGCAACGCCTCCGAGTGGCCGACTGCTTAAGGTTCCAAGGTTCCTGCAATCCAGCCAACAAGCGCGTGACCGCCCGAACCGATCGGTTTTCCCCTGATACCGGCATTTTCTTGCCTATGCTTTTCTGGGGTATTGGCGTGAATCGGCCATTTCGCGCCACGGGCCGGGGCGCGATGGGGATATTTCGTCAATCGAAGGTTGTGATTGAGCCGCGAATCAACGACCGCGTCGCCGGTGGATCGCGGATTGCGCGGATGCAAGCCTCGCGACCGGCACACGGAAGGGTGAGCAGGACACATAGTCGATCCCGACCCGGTCGCAGAAGGCGATGGATTCGGGGTTGCCGCCATGTTCGCCGCAGACGCTGATCGTGATGTCGGGGTTGTGCAGGCGCGCGCGTTCGACGCCCGTCAGCACGAGTTCACCCACGCCGTCCTCGTCCAGCAGGTGGAACGGATCCTCGGCGAATACGCCCTGGTTCACATAGGTCCCCATGAAGCGCCCCGCGTCGTCGCGCGACAGGCCATAGGTCATCTGCGTCAGGTCGTTCGTGCCGAAGGACAGGAAGGCGCTGTGCTCGGCGATGTCGCCCGCCCGCAGCGCGGCGCGGGGCGTTTCGACCATGACGCCAAGGTGATAGGTGAAATCCGTGCGGCGTTCGTTGCGGACGGCGGCGGCCACGGAATCGACGCGGGTGCGGACCAGCTCGACCTCTTTCATGGCGCTGACCAGCGGGATCATGATCTCGGGGACGACGGGATCGCCCTTGTGGCCGGCCTCGACGGCGGCCTCGAAGATGGCGCGGGCCTGCATGTCGTAGATCTCGGGGACGGTGATGCCCAGCCGCACGCCGCGCATCCCCAGCATGGGGTTGAACTCGGTCAGGGCCTCGACGCGGCGGGTCACGTCCGACAAGGGCAGATCGAGCGAGGCCGCCAGTTCGCGCAACCCGTCGCGGTCGCTTGGCAGGAATTCGTGCAGGGGCGGGTCGAACAGGCGGATCGTGACGGGATGACCGGCCATGATCTCGAACAGGCGGGTGAAGTCGGCGCGCTGCATGGGCAGGATGCGTTCCAGCGCAAGGCGGCGATCCTCGGGGGTGTCGGCGAAGATCATCTCTCGCATGGCGGGCAGGCGTTCCGCGTCGAAGAACATGTGCTCGGTCCGGCACAGGCCGATGCCCTGGGCGCGGAACCGGCGCGCGGTCAGCGCGTCCTCGGGGGTGTCGGCATTGGCGCGCACGCCCAGCCCGCCCGCATCCTCGGCCCAGTCCATCAGCTGCGTAAATGCGTCGTCCAGGGCAGGGGGCAGCAGGACGGCCGCACCGGCAAGGATCTCGCCCGTGCTGCCGTCGATGGTGATCTCGTCGCCCTCGGACAGGGTGCGGGGGCCCGCGCGCAGCGTGCGGTTGCGGGCGTCGATGACGATGGCGGTCGCGCCCACGATGCAGGGCAGGCCGATCCCGCGCGCGATCACGGCGGCATGGCTGGTCGTGCCGCCGCGTTCGGTGAGGACGCCGACAGCGGCGTGCATGCCGCGGATATCCTCGGGGACGGTTTCGCGCCGCACGAGGATGCAGGGCTCTCCTCGCGACTGGGCCGCCTGCGCGGCGGACGCGGAAAAGACGATCCGCCCGGTGGCCGCGCCGGGGCTGGCATCGATGCCGCGCGCGATCAGGTCGCGTGGGGCGCGCGGGTCGATCTGGTGGTGCAGCAACTCGGCCAAGGCGCGCGGTTCGACGCGCATCAGCGCCTCCTCGACGGGGATGATGCCGTCGCGGGCAAGGCTGACCGCCACGCGCAGTCCCGCACGGGCGCTGCGCTGCGTGCGCACCGCGTCGATGACCGAGATGGCGCCGCCGGTCAGCACGAATTCGATCTGCATCTCCTCTCTCAGGCGTTCGCGCGAGGCGATGCCGAAGCGGATCAGCTCGTCGAAGATCTCGGGGGCGCTGTCCTCCAGCGCGGGGCCGCGGTCGTCCTGCGTCAGGTACAGCGTTTCCGCCCCCGAGCCGACGGTCTGACCGTGATGCTGCCCGCGAAAGCGTCCGGTGACGCGCGGCGTGCCGGTCACCGGGTCGATGAACTGGATGGTCCCCGATCCGCACAGCCCCGGCCCAAGTGCCAGCGCCATTTCCTGCACGACCAGCCCCAGGGGCGCATCGGCGGGCGCCCCCTTGGCCTGACGCAGCAGGCGCGCGGTCGGCCCGTCCCATGCCCGCGCCATGGAACGCAGCACCTCGGACAGCTGCTTGACGGGGTCCTGGGGAAAGTCCTCGTCCGTTTCTCCGCGATAGATGTCCAGCGCGCGCGCAAGGGCGTCGGGACCGTCCAGCGTGAACAGGTCGGGGTCCAGCCGCGCGATATGGGTGGCATAGCTCTGGACGAAGGACAGGTAGACGCCGTCGGCATTCGCCCTGCCGATCTGCGCGGTCAGGCGTTCATGCAGCGCGTTGTTGATGCCGACATTCAGCACGGTGCCCGGTCCGCCCCATTCCGGGCTGACCGCCGAGGGGCGCACGCTGACCAGCCCGCTTCCGCCGAAGATCTCGGCCAGTTCGGTCGCGGGGATGGGGCGGCCCTGGCTGATGCTGCGCACGCTGTCGCAATCGACGGCGAAGCTGCGCGGGACGGGCAGGTCCATCCGGATCAGGCGCTGCAGGCACTTGGATCGCCAGCCATGCGTCTCGCGAGAGATTTTGGCAGTCGGTGTGATCTCGATCGCAGAGGCAATTGGCGCGCTTGTCATGTCCGCACAGTAGTGACGGCATCGCCCGTGCTGCAAGTGCATTATGGCCGTCGCGGACGGTCCGAATGAAGAAGGGGGCCGCAGCCCCCTTTTCCGGTGATCAGCCTTCGGCTTCCTCAGCTTCGGCGTCTTCGGCGGGTGCCTCGGCGCCCTCGATGACGACGGTCGCCATATAGTCGGGGGCCTCGACCTTGCCGTTGCCCTGACGCGAGCTGTCGCCCTTCTTGATGGCGTCCAGCACATCCCAGCCCTCGATCAGCTGACCGACGACGGTGTATTCCCCATCGAGGAACGGCGTCGCGGCATAGTTGATGAAGAACTGGCTGTTCGCGCTGTTCGGATCCATGGCGCGTGCCATGCCGACCGTGCCGCGCTGGAACGAGGTGTCGGTGAACTCGGCCTCGAGGTCGGGCAAGTCGGAACCGCCCATGCCCGCCATGCCGGCATCGCCGTCCTGCTTGCCGTATTCGACATCGCCGGTCTGGGCCATGAAGCCGTCGATGACGCGGTGGAAGACCACGTTGTCATAGGCGCCGCTCTCGGCCAGCTCGACCAGGCGCGCGACATGGGCCGGGGCCAGGTCCTCGCGCAGGTCCAGCGTGATGGTGCCCTTCTCGGCGCCCTCGGCATCGGCCACGGTGATGACCATGTTCGGGCCGTCGGTATCTTCGACCTCGGGGGTGTCCTGCGCGATGGCGCCATGCGCGCCCATCGCTAGGATTGCGGGGATCAGGAATGCCTTACGCATCGGCGGCCACCTTGACGCTGATCATGCGGTCGGGGTTCGCAGGCGGCTCGCCGGGCTGGATCTTGTCGACGGCTTCCATCCCCGAGATGACGCGGCCATAGACCGTGTACTGGCGGTTCAGGAAGTGGTTGTCGTTGAAGTTGATGAAGAACTGGCTGTTCGCGCTGTTGGGGTTCTGCGAACGCGCCGCGCCCAGGGTCCCGCGGTCATGCGGCACGCCCGAGAATTCGGCCGGAAGGTCCGGCAGGTCCGAGCCGCCGGTGCCTGCGCGACCGGGGTTGTAGTCCTTTTCCATGTTGGCGTGCTGCACGTCGCCGGTCTGGGCCATGAAGCCGTCGATGACGCGGTGGAAGGCCACGTTGTCATAGGCGCCTGCGCGGGCCAGTTCCTTCATGCGCTCGGCATGCTTGGGGGCCACGTCGGGCAGAAGCTCGATGACGACGGGGCCGTCCTTCAGCTCGATGATGATGGTGTTCTCGGGGTCCTTGATATCGGCCATAGGGCCCTCCTCTCGCAGGTTCGTCCTGACATCTAGGGGTTTGATCGGTGAAGCACAACGCGCGAAACCGTGACGGGGCGCGTGGCGGCGGCATGATCCCGCCCAAGCGCCAGTTGACGATCCCCGCGCCATGCGGGACAAGCCATGCAAAGCATATTGCAAGCCCGAAAGGACGCGACATGGCCCAGTTCAACAGCATCGACGACATGGATCTTGACGGAAAGGTCGTCCTGACGCGCGTCGATGTGAACGTCCCCGTGGAAAATGGCCGCGTGACCGACGCGACGCGCATCGAGAAGATCGTCCCGACCGTCAAGGACATCCAGGCGGCAGGCGGCATTCCCGTCCTGCTGGCGCATTTCGACCGCCCCAAGGGCAAGCGCGTCGAGGGCATGAGCCTGAAGCAGATCGTGCCCGCGCTGGAAGAGGCCCTGGGCCAGCCGGTGGTCTTCGCCGAGGACTGCATCGGCGGCCCCGCCAAACGTGCCGTCGCCGCGCTGGAAAAGGGGCAGGTCGCCCTGATGGAGAACACCCGCTTCCACGAGGGCGAGGAGACGAACGACGCGACCTTCGCGGCCTCGATGGCGGCGCTCGGCAGCGTCTACATCAACGATGCGTTCTCGGCGGCGCACCGGGCGCATGCCTCGACCGAGGGGCTGGCGCAGCTGCTGCCCGCAGGCGCGGGCCGCCTGATGGAGGCCGAGCTGAAGGCGCTTGACGCGGCCTTGGGCGACCCGCAGCGTCCGGTCATGGCCGTCGTCGGCGGTGCCAAGGTGTCCACCAAGCTGGAACTGCTGAAGAACCTGATCGAGAAGGTCGATCACCTGGTCATCGGCGGCGGCATGGCCAACACCTTCCTTGTCGCCCAGGGCGTCGAGGTCGGCAAGTCGCTGGCCGAGCGCGACATGGCCGACACGGCCCGCGCCATCATCGAGAAGGCCGAGGCCGGCGGCTGCAAGATCCACCTGCCGGTCGACATCGTGGTCGCGCGCGAATTCAAGGCCGGTGCCGCCTCCGAGACGCTGCCGGTCGGGGAATGCCCGGCGGATGCGATGATCCTGGATGCCGGTCCCGAGACCGTCGAGGCGCTGCGCCAGGCCATGACCGCCTGCCGGACGCTGATCTGGAACGGCCCCCTTGGCGCCTTCGAGATCGAGCCCTTCGATGCCGCGACGAATGCCGCCGCCGCATGCGCCGCCGAGATGACCGAGCAGGGATCGCTGATCTCGGTCGCGGGCGGGGGCGATACCGTCGCGGCACTGAACAAGGCGGGTGCCGCCGAGAAGTTCACCTTCATCTCGACCGCGGGGGGCGCGTTCCTCGAATGGATGGAGGGGAAGGAGCTTCCGGGCGTCGCGGCGCTGGAAGCCTCGAAGCACTGATTTCGGAAAGGGCGGCCATATCGGGCCGCCCTTTTTCGTTTCAGCCTGCGAGCCAGCCGAACAACCCGCCGCGACGGCTGCCGCCGGTCGATCCGGTCTGCGTGCCGGTCTGGGCGGCGGGCGCCGGTTCCGCAGGCTGTGCGGTATCGGGTTCCGGCGCGTGTTCGGGTTCCGCAGCTGGGTCCGCCGACTGTGCGGGTTCCGGTTCCGGTGCTGGCGCGGGTTCCGGATTGGATGGGGCCGCCGTCGTCTCGGCCTCCTCTGCCCGCGCGGTTTCAGCGGCCTGGCGATAGCTCTCGGAGCGGGCCACCCATGCGGGGTGATTGTTGCTGCCTGTCTGCGAAGCGGTCTGCGACGGTTCCGGGATTTCCTCCGCGCCGACGGTGATGGCGCGGCTGAAAAGCGATGTCTCGAAGCTGGCATCGGCGCTGTCGTTCTGGATGAACAGGCGCAGGTGCAGGTTATTCAAATTGCCGTTGATATGCATTCGTTCTGCCTTTTCACGCAAAGGAATGCCGAGGACTTGCCGCAAATGCCGCGGATTACCGAATCGTTAACTCGGACGATTTTATGTAGAACTGTCCATATCGACAGGCGGGCGAATAAAACGGATTTGTTTACGGACCGTTAGCGTCATCAGCATTGTTTTGTCGCATTGCCGTGCTATCCCGTTCCCGACCCACAATCAGGAAGAGTTCTCCCATGCAGATGACCGACACGGTGCGCCGCATTCTCGCCAATTACGAAGGGGAGACGCCGGGCGTCAAAGCCCAGCTGGCGCGCATGATGATGACCGGCAAGCTGGCCGGCACGGGAAAGATGATCATCCTGCCGGTCGATCAGGGGTTCGAGCATGGTCCCGCACGCAGCTTCGCGCCGAACCCGGCGGGCTACGATCCGCATTATCACTACCAGCTGGCGATCGACGCCGGGCTGAACGCCTATGCGGCGCCGCTCGGGATGATCGAGGCGGGTGCTGATACCTTCGCGGGGCAGATCCCGACGATCCTGAAGGTGAACAGCGCCAACAGCCTGATGTCGAACACGGCGGGCAAGAACCAGGCGATCACCGCTTCGGTGGACGACGCGCTGCGCCTTGGCTGCGCCGCCATCGGCTTCACGATCTATCCGGGGTCGGACATGGCGCTGGACATGTTCGAGGAGATCGTCGAGATGCGCAAGGAAGCGGCCGCCAAGGGCGTCGCGACCGTCATCTGGTCCTATCCGCGCGGCGAAGCGATCACCAAGGACGGCGAGACCGCGATTGACATCGCGGCCTATGCGGCACAGATCGCGGCGCTGATCGGCGCGCATATCATCAAGATCAAGCTGTCGACCGACCACCTGATGCTGCCCGAGGCTAAGAAGGTCTACGAGGAGAAGCAGATCGACATCGCGACCCAGGCGAAGCGCGTGCAGCATTGCATGGAGGCGTCCTTTGGCGGGCGCCGGATCGTCGTCTTCTCGGGCGGGGCGGCCAAGGGCGCGGATGCCGTCTATGACGATGCGCGCGCGATCCGCGACGGTGGCGGAAACGGGTCGATCATCGGGCGCAACAGCTTCCAGCGTTCGCGCGAGGATGCGCTGGATATGCTGCAGAAGCTGGTCGACATCTACAAGGGCGCCTGACCTTGCGGACACCTGCCCGGCATGGCCGGGCAGGCGACACGATGTGAAACGGGGGCCTTGCGGCCCCCGTTCCGGTTTTCAGACTTCTTCGATGCGCAGCTCTACCGGATCGCTGACGAGGACGCCGGTCTTGGGCAATGCCTCGATCGCGTGGTCGATCGCTTCGGGGGTGGTCTTGTGGGTCACGACCAGAACCGGCACGCTGGCCGGGCTGTGCTGTCCGTACTGGCGCATGCGGTCGATCGAGATGCCGGCATCGCCCAGCACCGCCGCGACCTTGGCAAGCGCGCCCGGCTTGTCCTGGAGTTCGAGGCGCATGTAGTAGGCCGCCGGAACCGCCGTGCGGGCAGGCTGGGCCGAGACGAGGCGACCGGCAGGCTGCCCGAAGACCGGCAGGCGAAGGCCGCGCGCGATCTCGACGATGTCGGACATGACGGCGCTGGCGGTCGGGCCTTCGCCGGCGCCTGCGCCGCGCAGCACGATCTGGCCGACGCTGTCGCCTTCGACCACGACCATGTTCGTGCCGCCCATCAGCTGCCCCAGGGGGCTGTCGGCGGGCACGAGGCAGGGCGACATGCGCTGTTCCAGCCCGCGCGCGGTCATCTGCGCGACGCCAAGCAGCTTGATGCGATAGCCCATGTCCGAGGCGCGGCGGATGTCGTCGATGCTGACGCGCTCGATGCCCTCGATCTCGACGGCGTCGAAATCGACGCGGGTGCCGAAGGCGATCGAGGACAGGATCGCCAGCTTGTGGCTGGCGTCGATCCCGCCCACGTCCAGCGTCGGGTCGGCTTCGAGGTAGCCCAGCTGGCGAGCCTCTTCGAAGACGGCCTCGTAGGGCAGGCCCGCGCTTTCCATCCGGGTCAGGATATAGTTGCAGGTGCCGTTCATCACGCCCATCACGCGCGTGATCCGGTTGCCCGCCATGCTTTCGGTCATGGCCTTGATGACAGGAATGCCGCCTGCGACCGCGGCCTCGAAGCGAATGACGCGGCCCAGGCCTTCGGCCAGTTCGGCCAGTTCCTGACCGTGGACGGCCAGCAGTGCCTTGTTGGCGGTCACGACATCCTTGCCGGCGCGCAGCGCGGCCTCGATGCTGTCGCGGGCGATGCCGGCATCGCCGCCGATCAGTTCGATGAAGACATCGACATCCTCGGCGGTGGCGACGGCCATCGGGTCGTCCTCCCACCGATAGGAGGACAGGTCCGCATCGCGGTTGCGGGTGCGGTTGCGCGCGGAAACGGCCGTAATCTCGACCGGGCGACCGCTGCGTGCGGACAGCAGTTCGGCGTGTTTCTGCACGATCTTGACGACACCGATCCCGACGGTGCCGAGCCCGGCGATGCCGAGACGGAGGGGAGACGACATGACAGCCTCTTGTCTTTGATCCAGCGGGTGTTAGCCCGTCGAAGCGACGCTTGCAACGCGCGAAACCCGCAATTGCGCGATGCGTCAGATCCAGCGGCGCGTTCGGGCCCGGAATTGCGCGAACTGCAACGGAAATGCCTGCGCGAGCCGTGCCTCTTCGGGGGTGATGAAGAGGGTCGTCACGATACGGGCGAACAGCCAGCCCAGGGCGGGCGCGGCGATCCAGGCCCCGAAGGACAGGGACAGACCCACGAGGATCATGAGGTCGCCCAGATAGATCGGGTTGCGCGACAGGCGGAACGGCCCGTGCGTGACGAGGGCCTGCGGGCTGCCATGCGGATCGACGGTGGTCCGCGCGGCCAGCATCGTCGCGGCGGCCCATGCCATCAGCAGAAGGCCCAGCACTACCAGCGCGCGACCCGGCCAGACCAGCCAGCCGGGGCCCGCGGGAAGGACGCGGCCAAGACCCCATGCGCCTGCCACGAAGCCCGCCAGCCAGATCGGGGGATAGTCAGCGGGCAGATGCATCCTCGTCCTCCCACTCGGCGACCCATTCGCCCTCGATCCCGGTTTCGCGCATGATCGAGACGACGCGGCGGGCGATGCGCAGGGTCTCGGCGTGGATCTCTTGGATATCCTCGGCGGTCATGTCGTCGGGATGGCGTTCGCCGCGCGTGTTGATGAAGGTGGGGTGCCAGGCGCCCGGTGTCCGGCCAGGACGCCAGCTGGCATGGCACAGCAGGTTGCGGCGCAGGCGCTGGACGCCCAGTCGCTCGACCAGAACCTCGCGTTCGGCGATCCGTGCGTGCTTCATCGCCGCGCCGAAGCTGTCGATCAGCGTGCCGAGCGAGTCGTCGGCGATATCCTCCATCCGCTTCAGCCAGCGTTCCAGCTGCTGATCGGTCGCATCCTCGCCCAGACCCTGCCGCGTCAACGAGAAGATGGCACGCTTCAGCGCCTCTTCGAGAAAGCCGAAACCCGCGATCGCGTGGCCAAGCGCGGCGGCCATGTCCTCGGGCAGGCGGTCAGGGGCGCGCGGCAGGCTCATTCGCGCCACAGCCTCTCGACCCAGGGGGTGGGGCGGACGTAGTGGCGCATGTGTTTCACGAAGCTTTCGCGGCGCTGGCCGTTGAAGGCGCGGCGCAGGTGTTCGCGCGGGCTAACATGGTCGCCATCCTCGTACCAGCGGCCCGCGATGGCGTCGGGCGGATTGACCAGGCCCGGAAAGATCACGATCCGCGCCCTGGGCGGGATCTTCGCGTCGCGGAAATAGTTCAGCGGGAAGTTCGGGATGCAATGCATCCGGAAATGCGCCAGCCAGCCGCGCGGCCAGAACTTGACGCCCCCCGGCGCGTTGCGGGTCACGAAGCGCTGTTCATACTTGTACTTGTCCGCGGCGGCCTGCGGATCGGCGCGGAAGATGTCTTGCAGGGGGGCCAGCTTGCCCACGCGCATGCGATAGACCGAGGTCTGGCCCATCTTCTCCAGCGGGGTGTTGGGGTTCAGCCCTAGGATCGTGTCGTCTGGATCGCCATATTCGAAGAACCCGTCCAGATCGCCGGTGATCACCACGTCCAGATCCAGGAACAGGACCACGCCCGTCACGTCGCCCAGATCGCCCCAGAGCCGCGATTTCGGCCATTTGCCCCGCGTCCGCTGCGGCGTGCGGTATTCGAAATCGGGCAGGGGTCGGACGGCGATGTCGGGGTTCAGCCCGGTTCCGTCATCGGTGAAGCAATACAGCCGGAACGGAGGCGTCACGTTCCGAGAGATCATCCCATGAAGCCGGTTCACGTAGTCCGGGCCGAACTTCTCGCCCCATTTGATGCAGATGAACTGCTTGACCGATCCGTTGCGTCCGTCGTTCATGTGACCTCCTGATCTGACCGATAGGTTCCACAGCGGGCGGCCAAGGGCAAGCGCAAGCGCCGCCCGCACCTTGGGCCCGGACGGCGCGGGATCAGGCCTGACGCGCCTCGCGGATCAGCTTCAGGATATCCGCCGCGGCCGAGGGGATGTTGGTGCCCGGCCCGAAGATCGCCTTGACGCCGGCCTTCTGCAGGAACTCGTAATCCTGCTGCGGGATGACACCGCCGCAGATCACAAGGATGTCACCCGCGCCCTGCGCCTTCAGCGCCTCGATCAGCTTGGGGGCAAGGGTCTTGTGACCGGCGGCCTGGCTGCTGATGCCCACGACATGCACGTCGTTGTCCACGGCATCCTGCGCGGCTTCCTCGGGGGTCTGGAACAGGGGGCCGACATCGACGTCGAAGCCGATATCGGCAAAGGCGGTCGCGATCACCTTGGCGCCGCGGTCGTGGCCGTCCTGACCCATCTTGACGACCAGCATCCGGGGACGGCGGCCTTCCTCCTCGGCGAAGGTTTCCACGTCGCGCTGGATCTGGGCGAAGCCCTCGTCGCCTTCGTAGGCCGCGCCATAGACACCGGCCAGCGTCTTTACCTCGGCGCGGTGACGCCCGAATTCCTTTTCCATCGCCATGCTGATCTCCCCTACGGTTGCGCGGGCGCGGGCGGCCTCGACGGCGGCGGCCAGCAGGTTGCCGCCCTGCGTGGCGCGGCGGGCAAGTTCGTCCAGCGCCGCCTGACAGGCGGCCTCGTCGCGGGTGGCGCGGATGTTTTCAAGCCGCGCGATCTGGCTGGCGCGGACCTTGACGTTGTCCACGTCCAGGATGTCGATCGGGTCTTCCTTGTCCTTGCGGTACTTGTTGACGCCGACGATCACATCCTCGCCCCGGTCGATCAGGGCCTGACGACGGGCGGCGGTTTCCTCGATCCGCAGCTTGGGCATGCCGGATGCGACGGCCTTGGTCATGCCGCCCATCTCCTCGACCTCTTCGATCAGGGCCCATGCCTTCTCGGCCAGTTCGGCGGTCAGGCTTTCGATGTAATATGACCCCGCCAGCGGATCGACGACATTGGTGATGCCGGTTTCCTCTTGCAGGATCAGCTGCGTGTTCCGCGCGATGCGGGCGCTGAAATCGGTGGGCAGGGCGATGGCCTCGTCCAGCGCGTTGGTGTGCAGCGACTGCGTGCCGCCAAGGGCCGCCGACATCGCCTCGTAGGCGGTGCGGACCACGTTGTTGTAGGGATCCTGCTCCTGCAACGACACACCCGAGGTCTGGCAATGGGTGCGCAGCATCTTGGACCCCGGCTTCTTCGCGCCGAATTCATCCATGATGCGGTGCCACAGCAGACGCGCTGCGCGCAGCTTGGCGATCTCCATGAAGAAGTTCATGCCGATGGCGAAGAAGAAGGACAGCCGTCCCGCGAAGGCATCGACATCCATGCCCGCCGCGATGGCCGCGCGCACGTATTCGCGCCCGTCGGCCAGCGTATAGGCAAGCTCCTGCACAAGGTTCGCCCCGGCCTCTTGCATGTGATAGCCAGAGATCGAGATGCTGTTGAAGCGCGGCATCTCGGAGCTGGTGAACTCGATGATGTCGGAAATGATCCGCATCGAGGGTTCGGGCGGATAGATATAGGTGTTCCGCACCATGAACTCTTTCAGGATGTCGTTCTGGATGGTGCCGGACAGGACCGATTTATCGTGGCCCTGCTCCTCGCCCGCGACGATGAAATTCGCAAGGATCGGGATCACCGCGCCGTTCATGGTCATGCTGACGCTGACCTTGTCCAGCGGGATGCCGTCGAACAGGATCTTCATGTCCTCGACGCTGTCGATGGCGACGCCCGCCTTGCCGACATCGCCCTCGACCCGCGGATGGTCGCTGTCATAGCCGCGATGGGTGGCCAGGTCGAAGGCCACCGAGACGCCCTGCTGACCCGCCGCAAGGTTGCGGCGATAGAAAGCGTTCGATTCCTCGGCCGTGGAAAAGCCCGCATATTGCCGGATCGTCCAGGGGCGGCCTGCATACATCGTGGCGCGCGGACCGCGCGTGAAGGGCGCGATGCCCGGCAGGCTGTTCATGTGATCCAGCCCGTCGGTATCGGCCTGCGTATAGAGCGGCTTGACCGCGATGCCTTCCAGCGTGTCCCAAGTCAGGCTGTCGGGATCGCGGCCCTTCAGCTCTTTCTCGGCCAGTGCGCGCCAGTCCTGCAATGTCGGTTTTGTCATGTCGCATCCTTTCCCGGGAAGCGTCCTGCCCTATATTCAGGACATGACGAGGTGCCGATGAAGTTGATTTTCCTGATTTTTGCGATGGCCGTCGCCGCGATGGGCCCGTCCCGCGACGGGTCGTTGCCCGAAACGGGGGCCGACCGCGACAGCGTGCCGCAGCGCAATCCCGCCCGCCTGCCGCCGATCTCGGCGCAGGACGACGCGACCGAAAACGCCCCCGCGGAACAGCTACGCATCATGGATGCGGCCAGCGCCGAGCCTGCGGATTTCCTGTGGAACGCGCGTCCCGTCGTGGTCTTTGCCGACACGCCGGGCGACCCGGCCTTCGTCGAGCAGGTCGAGGCGTTGCGCCGCGATGCGCGGCAGCTGGTCGATCGCGACGTGGTGGTGATCACCGACAGCGATCCGTCGGCGGCCAGCATCTGGCGGCAGGACCTGCGCCCGCGCGGCTTCTCGCTGGTGCTGATCGACAAGGACGGGCAGGTGAAGATCCGCCGTCCCAGCCCCTGGGACGTCCGCGAGATCGGCCGCGCCATCGACCGGCTGCCCCTGCGCAGGCAGGAGATCGGGCGCGGGCGACCGCTGCGATAGGCGTGAAACTTGTGGATTTGCCTGCCGAACCCTATATCATGGGGGATGACGGGCAATTCGCCCCGAACGGAGGATGACGCCATGCCAGCACTGCGCGCAGACCGCACCGAACGGACCGCCCCCAAGGCGCCCCGCCGCCCTGCCGCGTCCGAGCAGCAGGTCATCCGCCCCGAACCCAAGGTCAAGTCGCCGGTCGCAAGCCGCGCAAACGAGATCGTGCGTGCCATCGGGTTGCGTCCCATCACCGGCCTCTCGGGTCCGAAGATCGGTTACTGACGCGCATTTCCGCCAGATCGCCCGGCAGGTCCCGCGACAGGTTGCGGGCCTCTTCCTCGTACATCCGCTCGACCGCCTTGGGGCCGCCGCGCAGGCATTCGGTCAGCACGCGCATGGCGTGAAGCCCGGTGTCGCGTGTTTCTCCCATCAATGACAGGTAATCCGCCATCATCTGCGCCGCCCGCTGGTTGTCGCGGCGCGCGATGCGGCGAAGGTCGGCGGCCAGCGCCTCCATGATCGACAGCAACCGGTAATAGATCACGATGGGGTCGATCACCGGCGCGGGCAGGATGTGGATCTCGTCGATGACGGCGGCGAAGATGCGGTCGTTGGAATGTTGGGGAACGGTCGGCAGCAGATCGCCCGAGGCGACACGCTCGATCAGGATCGCGGCATCCTCGGGCTCCGGGGTCTGCTGTTCCAGCGACACGACATGGGCGCGGATCTCGGCCAGCAGGGCGCGCTGGAGGTCTTCCTCGCGCTTGGCGCGCAGCCGGTCGTCGCGGCGGCGGTTCTGGAACGCGACCACCTGCCAGCCAAGTGCCAGGAACGCCCCCGCGACCAGCGCCTGCTGCAATTGCGGGCTGAGCCACAGGTCCAGAGGGGGCACCCCCGCCAGCCCGTCGCCTGCCTTGCAGGACGGGTCGAAGCCGGGCAGGGGCAGGCACAGCGTCATTCGAACTCCATGATGATGTCGTCGACCTTGAGGCTGTCGCCGGCGGCGGCATTCACGGCCTTGACCACGCCCTTGCGCTCGGCACGCAGGATGTTCTCCATCTTCATCGCCTCGACGGTGGCAAGGGCCTGACCCTCCTGCACCTCGTCGCCAGGGGCGACACCGATGCTGACGACAAGGCCGGGCATCGGGCACAGCAGCAGCTTCGAGGTGTCGGGCGGCGTCTTGACGGGCATCAGGCGCGCCAGCTCGGCCGCGCGGGGGCGGCGGACATGCGCCTTGATGTCGGCGCCGCGCGTGCGAAGCCGCATCCCGGCGGCGATCCGGTCCACCTTCAGCACCAGCGGACGGCCATCGACATCCAGCACCGCAAGGCTGCTGCCGGGGCGCCAGTCGCTCTCGATGCGCATGGTCTTGCCCGCGATCTCGACGCTGGAGCCGTCGCGGTCGGCGGCGATGCGGACGGGGAATTCCTGCCCGTCCAGCGTGACGACCCAGTTCTCGCCCACATGGCGTTCATGGTTGCCCAGGCGGCCGCTGATCCGGCTGCGGCGGATTTCGGACACGCGATGCATCGCGGCGGCTGCTGCGGCGACGCGGTGCAGCTCGTCCTCGGGCAGGGTCGCGCCCTCGAACCCTTCGGGATATTCCTCGGCGATGAAGGCGGTCGTGATCTTGCCCGACACGAAGCGCGGGTGGTCCATCACCGCCGACAGGAAGGGCAGGTTGTGGCCGATCCCCTCGACCTCGAAGCGGTCCAGCGCGACGCGCATGGCCTCGATCGCCTCGCCGCGCGTGGGGGCCCAGGTGCACAGCTTGGCGATCATCGGGTCGTAGAACATGCTGATCTCGCCGCCCTCGAAGACGCCGGTATCGTTGCGTACGGCGCTGCTGCCCATCGCAGTGCCCTGCGCCAGCCACTTGTGCTGCGCGACCATCGGGCCTGCGGCGATCTCCTCGGGGGGGCGATAACGCGTCAGCCGCCCGATCGAGGGCAGGAAGTTGCGATAGGGATCCTCGGCATAGAGGCGGCTTTCGATGGCCCAGCCGTCGATCTTCAGGTCGTCCTGCGCGAAGGGCAGGGCTTCGCCGGCCGCGACGCGGATCATCTGCTCGACCAGATCGACGCCGGTGATCAGTTCGGTGACCGGGTGTTCGACCTGGAGGCGCGTGTTCATTTCCAGGAAGTAGAAGTTCTTCTGCCCGTCCACGATGAATTCGACGGTGCCCGCGCTGGTGTAATCGACGGCCTTGGCAAGGGCCACGGCCTGTTCGCCCATCGCGCGGCGCGTCTCCTCGTCCAGGAAGGGCGAGGGGGCCTCTTCGATGACCTTTTGGTTCCGCCGCTGGATCGAACATTCGCGTTCGTGCAGATAGACCGCGTTGCCGTGCTGGTCCGCCAGAACCTGGATCTCGATATGGCGGGGCTGGGTCACGAACTTCTCGATGAAGATGCGATCGTCGCCGAAACTGTTCGCGGCCTCGTTCTTCGAGGACTGGAACCCCTCACGGGCCTCGTCGGCGTTCCACGCGATCCGCATGCCCTTGCCGCCGCCGCCCGCGCTGGCCTTGATCATCACCGGATAGCCGATCTGGTCGCTGATGCGCACCGCCTCCTCGGCATCCGCGATCAGGCCCATATAGCCGGGCACCGTGCTGACACCGGCCTCGGCGGCGATCTTCTTCGAGGTGATCTTGTCGCCCATCGCCTCGATCGCGCCCGAGGGCGGGCCGATGAAGGCGATGCCCTCGGCCTCCAGCGCCTCGGCGAACTTGCGGTTCTCGGACAGGAAGCCGTATCCGGGGTGGACGGCCTCGGCGCCGGTCTGGCGGATGGCGTCCATGATCTTGTCGATCACGATATAGGACTGGTTCGCCGGGGGCGGGCCGATATGCACCGCCTCGTCGGCCATGCGCACATGCAGCGCGTTGCGATCGGCGTCGGAATAGACGGCCACGGTTGCGATGCCCAGCTTGCGCGCGGTCTTGATGACGCGGCAGGCGATTTCCCCACGGTTCGCGATCAGGATCTTCTTGAACATGGCCCCCCCGGCCTTGCGGCATGAAAAAACCGCCCGCGGGGGAAACCCGCGGACGGTGGCAATCAGGTGTGGCGCGCGCGACCTGCGCGCGCGGTCAGAGCATCACTCGCACAGACGGACGTCGTTGCAGAGCGCGCCTGCTGCGCCGCCGATGGCAGCGCCCTTGACGACATTCGTGCCGCCGACATGCGCGATGGTCGCGCCGACGCCAGCGCCGATGAGCGCGCGATCGGTGTCGGTCGGGTTGATGTTCTGGGTGCACCCCGCAACGAGGGTCGCGCCGACGATTGCGACGGCAAACAGCTTGGACATGTGTCTGATCCTATGAATGACTTGGCAGGCCCTGAACGCGGGCCGTGCCTTTTCGGTTCGGCGCAGGCGCGCCTATCAGTAGCGGCGCTGGCAGACGCCGGCGTCGTCGCACAGTGCGCCCGCAGCGCCACCCAGGGCCGCGCCGGTCGCGATGTCTTCGTCCAGGGCCTTGGCGATGACGGCACCTGCAACGGCGCCACCGGCTGCGCGCTGCGTGTCGGCCGAGACGCCGTAACCGGGCGAGCATGCCGACAGGCCAGCTGCGACGAGAGCGAGACCGGCGAGGCGGAGAGCGAAGGTTTTCTGCATTTTGGTTTGCCTGTGATGGGGCCCCTTTCCGGGGCAGTTGAATTCCAGCATGGAGTAACTATCGCATGGCGGCTGCCCGCGTCAAACTGACATGCCCGTGACGACGGGCAGATGGGCGCCGCTCCGCGCATCAGTCCTCGTCCTCGAAGTCGTCGTCGTCCCAATCGACATCGTCCCAGTCGAAGGCGGGCGCGTCCTTGGCGAACAGCTCGGGGAAGGCGGCCTCGGCTGCGGCCATGTCGACCTGCAGCAGTTGGTCGTAATCGGCGGGGTCGAACTCGCCTACGGGCTTGACCTCTCGGCCGATCAGCCAGGACAGGCGTCCGGCGTCCAGGTTGCCGCGCTCGAACGGTTCTTCGCCGAAATTGGCGATCAGCGCAGACAGGAAGCCCGCATCGGCCTTCTTGTCGGCCGGCTTGCGGTCCTTGAAGCGCTCTCGTCGCTGGATGGGCGTCGCGCCCTTCTTGCGGTTCTCGCGTCGGATGGTGAACTGGAAATCGGTACCGGGCAGGCGCCCGGGAAATCCGCGATGCTTCAGCATGGCTTCGCCCCTTCGGATTGGTGGTGAGGGGCGGCTGCGCGCGGGCAGGGTGACCGCCCGCACGTCTGGATCAGGCGGTTCGGATCAGCCGAACTTGCCCTGGTAGACCGGCTCGGTCGTGACCGGGTTGACGGCAGCGGGTGCTGCCGGCGCGGTCGGGACATAGACTTCGGGCTGCTGGCGCTGGCAAGCGGCGAAGGCCGACACCAGGACGAGGCCGAGAACGATTCGCTTCGACATGAATTCATGCTCCTGTAAGGCGGACGTTGTTGCGTCCGGCTGCTCGGTTTGAGACCGCTCCGATGCCGGAGCTGCCTGCGCAGGATCATACCGCCGCCCGGCCACCCCAGACAGGAGCCGCGCGCGGGGCGCGTCAGAACCGTGCCCCCCTGTGGCGCGGCTGCATCATTCACGAGGTTGTGCATGGACCCGGTCATCGTTCGTCACAGCGGGATGTTGTCGTGCTTCTTCCACGGGTTCGCCAGCTGCTTGCCACGCAACGCGGCAAAGGCGCGGGCGACGCGCTTGCGGGTCGAACGCGGCTGGATCACCTCGTCGATGAAGCCCTTCTCGGCGGCGACGAAGGGGTTGGCGAAGCGGTCCTCGTAATCCTTCGTGCGGGCCGCGATCTTGTCCTTGTCGCCCAGTTCGCTGCGATAGAGGATCTCGACCGCGCCCTTGGCGCCCATCACCGCGATTTCCGCCGTGGGCCAGGCATAGTTGAAATCGCCCCGCAGATGCTTCGAGGACATCACGTCATAGGCCCCGCCATAGGCCTTGCGGGTGATGACCGTCACCTTCGGAACCGTCGCCTCGCCATAGGCGAACAGCAGCTTCGCCCCATGCTTGATGACGCCGCCATATTCCTGGGCCGTTCCCGGCAGGAAGCCCGGCACGTCGACCAGCGTCAGGATCGGGATCTCGAACGCGTCGCAGAAGCGGACGAAGCGCGCGGCCTTGCGAGAGCTGTCGATGTCCAGGCAGCCCGCCAGCACCATCGGCTGGTTCGCGACGACGCCGACGGTCTGCCCCTCGATCCGGACGAAGCCGATGACGATGTTGGCGGCGAAATCCTTCTGGATCTCGTAGAAGTCGCCCTCGTCCGCCAGCTTGGCGATCAGCTCCTTCATGTCGTAGGGCTGGTTCGGGTTGTCGGGGATCAGCGTGTCCAGGCTGGGTTCGATCCGCGACGGATCGTCGAAGAATGGGCGGGTGGGCGCCTTCTCGCGGTTGTTCAGCGGCAGGAAGTCGAACAGGCGGCGGATCTCGGACAGGGCCTCGACATCGTTCTGGAACGCGCCATCCGCGACCGAGGATTTCCTAGTATGCGTGGATGCGCCGCCCAGTTCCTCGGCGGTGACGACCTCGTTGGTGACGGTCTTGACCACATCGGGGCCCGTCACGAACATGTAGGACGTGTCCTGGACCATGAAGATGAAGTCGGTCATGGCGGGGGAATAGACCGCCCCGCCTGCGCAGGGGCCCATGATGACGCTGATCTGCGGGACCACGCCCGAGGCCATGACGTTGCGCTGGAACACCTCGGCATAGCCGGCAAGGCTGGCGACGCCTTCCTGGATGCGCGCGCCCCCGCTGTCGTTGATGCCGATGACCGGCGCGCCGTTCTGCATCGCCATGTCCATGATCTTGCAGATCTTCTGCGCATGGGTTTCCGACAGCGACCCGCCGAAGACGGTGAAGTCCTGGCTGAACACATAGACCATGCGCCCGTTGATCGTGCCCCAGCCCGTCACGACGCCGTCGCCATAGGGGCGGTCGTCCTGCATCCCGAAATCGGTCGAGCGGTGGGCCACGAACATGTCGAACTCTTCGAAGCTGTCCTCGTCGACCAGCAATTCGATCCGTTCGCGCGCGGTCAGCTTGCCGCGGGCATGCTGCGCGTCGATCCGGCGCTGGCCGCCGCCGAGCCGCGCCTGTTCGCGGCGGCGTTCAAGCTCTTCAAGAATGTCCTTCATGGAAGCTCCTCTTGGTCCGACATCGCGACGGTAGCCCCGAACCGGTTGGGCCGCCAAGGAAAATCGGGAAAATTTGCAAACTATGCGGGCAGGGCGGATCGCAAATCGCAAAGGTGCAAATGGCGCATGCCGGAACCACTTGACGCGGCAGGGCAAGGGGGGCAGTCAATCCCGCATGGGTTTGCAGATCGATATTCAGGCCATCCTGGCCAATCACGCCGCACTGGCCGCCAAGGCGCCCGGTGCACGGGCCGCAGCCGTCGTCAAGGCCGACGCATACGGGCTGGGGGCCGCGAAGGTCGCCCCCGCGCTGTATGACAGCGGCGTGCGCGACTTCTTCGTGGCGCTGGCCTCCGAGGGGCGCGCGCTGCGTCCGCTTCTGCCCGACGACGCGGTGATCAACATCCTGTCGGGACACATGGAGGGCGAGGACCTGACCGGCCTGGTGCCCGTCCTGAACAGCCCCGAGCAGTTCTTCCGCGACCGCGCCATGCGTCCGGGCAAGCCCTTCGCGATCCAGCTGGACAGCGGCATGAACCGCCTGGGGATGGAGGCCGCCGAATGGGCCGCCATCCGCGACGAGGCGGTGGCCGCCGGTCCCGCCTTCATCATGTCGCACCTTGCCTGCGCCGATGAGCCCGACCACCCCGCCAATGCTGCGCAGCTCAAGGCCTTCCGCGAGATGACGGAAGGCTGCGGCGTGCCGCGTTCGCTGGCGGCGACGGGCGGCATCCTGCTGGGTCCGGATTACCATTTCGACCTGGTCCGGCCCGGCGTCGGGCTCTATGGCGGCATGCCCTTCGCCGATGCGCGTCCGGTCGTGCGCCTGTCGCTGCGCGTGATCCAGACGCGCGACGTGAAGGCGGGCGAGATGGTCGGTTATGGCGCGACGTGGCATGCCGAACGCGACAGCCGGATCGCGACGGTCGATGCGGGCTATGCCGATGGCATCCTGCGTGCATTGTCCTCCAGCGGGGCGTCGGTCTTTGCGGGCGGCGTCGCGTGCCCCATCGTCGGGCGCGTCTCGATGGACCTGATCACGGTGGATGTGACCGCGCTGGACAGCGTTCCGGACCGGCTGGACCTGATCTGTCCCGAACAGCCCATCGACACGGTCGCGGATCACGCAGGCACCATCGGATACGAGATCCTGACGGCGCTGCGCCAGCGTTACCAGCGGACCTATCTGTGAACCCAGTCCGGCTGATCGGACGCCACGCGATCGCCTCGCTACGCGGCATCGGGGCGGTCGCGCTGTTCGCCCTGCGCGGCCTGCTGGGTCTGCGCCCTTCGGGGATGCCCGAGCTGGGGCGCCAGATCTTCCAGATCGGCTGGCTGTCGCTGCCCGTGGTCGGGCTGACCGCGCTGTTCACCGGAGCCGCGCTGGCCCTGCAGATCCATTCCGGGGGCGAGCGTTTCCAGGCCACCGATGTCGTTCCCGCCATCGTCGCGATCGGCATGGTGCGCGAACTCGGCCCCGTGCTGGGCGGCCTGATGGTCGCGGCTCGCGTCGCCAGCAGCATCGCCGCCGAGATCGGGACCATGCGCGTCACCGAACAGATCGACGCGCTGGTGACCCTCTCGACGGACCCGCTGCGCTGGCTGGTGACGCCGCGACTGTGGGCGGCGATCGTCTCGGTTCCGGTGCTGGTCGCGGTTGGCGACATCATCGGGATCATGGGCGGCTGGCTGGTCGGGACGAACTCGCTCGGGTTCGTGTCGTCGCGCTATGTCGCGGACAGCTGGGCCTATCTGCAGGCGTGGGACATCGCGTCGGGGCTGCTGAAGGGGGCGGCCTTCGGGCTGATCGTCGCGCTGTCGGGATGCTGGTTCGGGATGCGCGCGGGCAGGGGCGCGGCAGGGGTCGGGCGTGCCACGACCGGTGCCGTCGTCGCCGCCGCCGTCGGCATCCTTGCCGCGAATTTCGTGCTGACGGGGATCTTCTTCGAATGATCGGGATCCGCGGCCTGACGAAATCCTTCGGCGCGAAACCGGTGCTCCGCGGCGTCGATCTGCATGTCGACGCAGGCCAGAGCCTGTGTGTCATCGGCCAGTCCGGCACCGGCAAATCCGTGCTTCTGCGCTGCATTCTTGGCCTCGAACATCCCGATGCGGGGCAGGTGACATGGAACGGCCAGCCGCTGGATGCGCGGCGCATGCCCGAATTCCTAGCGGGGTTCGGGATGCTGTTCCAGGGCGCCGCGCTGTTCGACAGCCTTCCGGTCTGGCAGAACGTCGCCTTTCGCCTGCGCCGCCGGATACCCGCATCCCGTGCGCGCGCCATCGCGCTGGAGAAGCTGGCCCGCGTCGGCCTCCCGCCCGAGACCGCGGACCTGATGCCCGCGCAGCTGTCGGGCGGCATGGCCAAGCGGGCAGGGCTTGCCCGTGCAATCGCCGACGATCCGAAGGTGATCTTCTTCGACGAGCCGACGACCGGGCTGGACCCGATCCGCGCGCGGGAAATCGACGCGCTGATCCGCGACATCGTCCGCGATCAGGGGGCGACGGCGATCACCATCACCCACGACATGGCGTCCGTGCGCAAGATTGGCGACCGCGTGGCGCTTTTGCAAGCGGGACGTATCGTCCATGACGGTCCGGTTTCCGAAATGGACACGGCCCCGGCGCTTGCGGCCTTTCTTCAGGCGTGATGCAACCCCGCGCGGCTGCCTGCCGTTTCATCAAATGGCATGTCCGCATGCCCTTGCAAGAATCCTTCCCGATTGCCACCATTGGGTAAATCGCCTGAGCAGGAGAGAGATTTGGGCCTTTCGCCGACGCCCCCCGTCACCACCCCCGCCGCGGAAACCCTGCTGGAATTCCCCGACAACCGGCTGCTGATCGACCTGTGCGGTGCCAATGACCGGCATCTTGCACGCATCGAGGAGGCGCTTGGCGTGCATATCCTGCGCCGTGGCAACCAGCTGGCCGTCGTGGGCGGCCCCGAGGCCCAGGCCGAGGCCGCGCAGCTTCTGAACGGCCTCTATGCCCGTCTGGAACAGCACAAGCCCGTCAGCCTGGCCGAGGTCGAGGCAGCGCTGCGCATGGGTGTCGAACCCAGCCCCGAGGTCAGCCCCGACGAGCAGCTGGAGATGTTCGCGCAGGGCAATTACGAGCTGCGCACCCGCAAGAAATCGGTCGAGCCGCGCACGGATGCGCAGAAGGCCTATGTCCGGTCGCTGTTCCAGAACGAACTGGCCTTCGGCATCGGGCCTGCGGGCACCGGCAAGACCTATCTTGCCGTCGCGGTCGGCGTCACCATGCTGATCGGCGGCCATGTCGACAAGATCATCCTGTCGCGCCCCGCCGTCGAGGCGGGCGAGCGGCTGGGCTTCCTTCCCGGCGACATGAAGGAGAAGGTCGATCCCTACATGCAGCCGCTCTATGATGCGCTGAACGACTTCCTTCCGGCCAAGCAGATGCAGAAGCTGGTCGAGGAGAAGCGCATCGAGATCGCGCCCCTGGCCTTCATGCGCGGTCGCACCCTGGCCCGCGCCTTCGTCGTGCTGGACGAGGCCCAGAACGCCAGCAGCATGCAGATGAAGATGTTCCTGACCCGTCTGGGCGAAGGGTCGCGCATGGTCATCACCGGCGACCGCACCCAGATCGACCTGCCGCGCGGCATGGAATCGGGCCTTGTAGACGCGGAACGCATCCTCAAGGGCGTGAACGGGATCAGCTTCAGCTACTTCACGGCGGATGACGTCGTGCGTCACCCGCTTGTCGCGCGCATCATCAAGGCGTATGACGCCGAGGAAGCCACGGCGCTTGCCGGCGGCAAAGAGGAAGGGCGTGGGCAATATGTCCCCCGCCGAGCAATGCGAAACGATGCCTGACCAGATTACGGCCGATTGCGTCATCGAGGACGAACGATGGGAGGCCGCGGGGCTTGAAGCCCTTGCGGCCCGCGCCGTCACCGCCGCGCTGGAATGGCACGAGATCGGCGGCGAAGTCGTGGTCATGGGCTGCGACGACGCCCGCATCGCCGCGCTGAACGCCGATTTCCGGGGCAAGCCCCGCGCGACCAACGTGCTGTCGTGGCCGGGGGTCGAGCATGTCCCCCATGAACCCGGCGAGATGCCCGAACTGCCCGACGAGGAAGAGCTTGGCGACATCGCCATCGCCTTCGAGACCTGCGAGGCCGAGGCCCGCGACCAGGGCAAGCCCTTCGCCGATCACGTCCAGCATCTTCTGGTCCATGCGACCCTGCATCTGCTGGGCTACGACCACGAGAACGACCCCGACGCCGAGCGGATGGAACAGGCCGAGCGCCTGATCCTTGAAACGCTCGATATTCCAGACCCCTACAGGGAGAACCTGCCATGAATTCCGAGGCCCGATTACCCGAAGACGACGAAGAGGGCGAAGACCGCAACTCGCGCGGTTTCTTCGGCCGTTTCTTTGCCGCCTTCAACGGGGCCGAAGAGGATGAGGCCGGCGACGGCGACGGGGACAGCCCCGGCAACCGCGCGCCCGGCCTGATGAACCTGCGCCGGATGCGCGTCGACGATGTCGCGATCCCCAAGGTCGAGATCATCGCCGCGCCGCTGAACGTGACGCTGGACGACCTGGTCACGATGTTCCGCGAACATGGCTTCTCGCGCATTCCGGTTTTCCGCGGTACGCTGGACAGCCCCCTCGGGCTGATCCACCTCAAGGATCTGGCGTTGAAGCACGGCTTCGGGCAGGGCGGCAAGTTCACGCTGCGCCCGATGCTGCGCCCGCTTCTGTACGTGCCGCCCTCGATGCCGATCGGCGTGCTGCTGCAGCAGATGCAGCAGAAGCGCAGCCACATGGCGCTGGTGATCGACGAATATGGCGGGGTGGACGGCCTTGTGACCATCGAGGACCTTATCGAACAGGTCATCGGCGAGATCGAGGACGAGCATGACGAGGAGGAAGCCGGTCTCTGGGTCCACGAGAAGACCGGGCAGTGGCTGTTCCAGGCGAAGGCCGGCCTTGGCGATGTCGAGGAAGAGACAGGGATGAAGCTGCTCGACAGCGAGGTCGAGGAAGAGGTGGACACGCTTGGCGGCCTGATCTTCATGCTGACCGGTCGCGTCCCCCTGCGCGGAGAGGTGATCACCCACGATTCCGGCGCCGAGTTCGAGGTGGTCGATGCCGATCCCCGTCGCATCAAGCGCGTGCGGATGCGCCTGCCAAGCGTGGCGACCCCGTCCGAACGCGAAGTGAAGCAGGAAGAACCGAGCTAGACCCCGGCGAAGCGTTCCAGTGCCCCCTGCCAGAAGATCTCCTTCAGGTCGGGGGTTTCCATCATCACCTCGTGGCGGGCGCCCTCGATCATCAGCAGGCGTCCGTCCGGCCAGTTCGCGGCGCGGTCGCGGATGGCCTGATGCGACACGATCTTCTCCTCGGACCCCAGCGAGACCGTCATCGGGATCGCGGGCGACGGGATGCGGGACAGCCGCGCGCATTCGTTCAGCGCCTTGCCCACCCAGTCGAAGCTGGCGCCGCCGATGGTCAGGTCCGGCCATGCCGCGCATTGGCGCAGCAGGCGCGACCATTCGTCCACGTCATGGGTCAGCAGGTTGGCGTTGAAGCTTTCGTCCAGCGGATAGGTCGATGCCCCGCCGCCGCTGCCGGGGGCGGCCAGTCCACCGCGACCCAGCCGTCCGGCCAGATAGGCGATGCCCGTCGCGATGCCGGTATGGAACCGGCGCAGGTTGATCCCCCACATCGGGGCCGAGAAGACCGCAGTCCGGACCGGCAGCCCAGCTTCCAGCGCCGCAAGCCCGATGCAGCCGCCCATCGAATGACCCAGAAGGTGCCAGGGCTTCGGCAGCTCCAGCTCCTCGGCGGCGACGACCAGTTCGATCACGTCGCGCTGGTAGTCGGCGAATTCGCCGACATGGCCGGGGCGCGGATCGGACTGCAGCCGGTCGGACATGCCCTGGCCGCGCCAGTCGATGGCGATCACGTCATAGCCCTCGGCATTCAGCCGCGCGGCGACGGTTCCGTATTTCTCGACATATTCGGTGCGGCCGGGGAACAGCAGGATGCTGCCCCGGGCCGCCGTCTCGCAGGGCCAATGGGCCGTGCGAAGCCGCACCCCGTCATCCGCCTGCAGCCAGAAGGCCCTTGCCGGAACCTCGGGGCTGCCATCCAGGCGGTTGAAGGGTGCGGGCTGCATGGATCAGGACAGCTTCTGGCCCAGGGCCATCGCGACGCCCATCGAGCCGTCGATCTTCAGCTTGCCGGTCATGAAGGCGGTCGCGGGGTTCACGTCGCCGTTCAGGATACCCTCGAACACGTCGCGCGTGGCAGTCAGGGTCACGTCGGCCTCTTCGTCGCCTTCGCGCACGCCGGCCTCGTCGATCATGATCGCGCCTTCGTCTTCGATCACGAATTTCGCGGTCGAATCGAAGCTGTCGATCTTCTGGCCCAGTTTCTCGACGGCCTTGGTCACAACATCGCTCATTTTCTTCCTTTCAGCGCGCTTGGTCTGGCGCCCGACATGCGGGCTGGGTTACAGCTGCCGTTATGAGCGCGGATCGTAACGTTTTCCATAATGCCGTCGCGGCACTGCGTCATCGAGTTCTGACGATTTTCATCGTTCTTGCAACCCTGACGACGCCCGCAGCGGCCGATCCGCTGGCCGACGCGTTCGACCGGCTGGCCCGCCCCACGGGCGAGGGCTGGCGCATCGCCGAGGCCGACATCCTGCGTGAATGGTCCCGTTCCGGATCGGCCTCGATGGACGTCCTGCTGCAGCGGGGCGAGGCCGCGCTGGATCAGGGCGACCTTCCGGCGGCCATCGGGCACCTGACCGCGCTGATCGACCATGCGCCCGATTTCGCCGCGGCCTATCAGGCGCGGGCTGCGGCGTTCGCGGCATCCGATCAGGTCGGACCCGCGCTGGCCGACCTGGGGCGCACGCTGGAGCTGGAGCCGCGCCACTTCATCGCCCTGACGCAGCTGGGCGCGATGCTCGAAGAGCTGGGCCAGGAGGACCGCGCGCTGGACGCCTATCGCGCAAGCCTTGCGATCCACCCCCACCAGCAGGAAGCGATCGATGGCGTCGCACGTCTGGAACGCGCGCGCATCGGCACCGATATCTGAGGGCATGAACATGATGACCCGCGGGCGGATCACCGCCATTCTCGGCCCCACGAACACGGGCAAGACCCATCACGCCATCACGCGGATGCTGGCGCACAGGACCGGCGTGATCGGCCTGCCGCTGCGGCTGCTTGCGCGCGAGGTCTATGACCGCATCGTCGCCGCGCGCGGCCCGTCCGTCGTGGCGCTGGTCACCGGCGAGGAACGGATCGTTCCCGATCGCGTGCACTACTGGGTCGCCACGACCGAGGCCATGCCCCAGATCGGCGCGGATTTCGTCGCCATCGACGAGATCCAGCTTTGCGCCGATCCCGAACGCGGCCATGTCTTCACCGACCGCCTGCTGCACATGCGCGGCCTGCAGGAAACGATGTTCTTGGGCAGCGACACGATGCGCCCCGCGATCGCCGCACTGGTCCCCGAGGCGCAATTCGTCCGGCGAGAGCGTTTCTCGACCCTGTCCTGGGCGGGGTCGAAGAAGCTGTCGCGCATGCCCGCACGCAGCGCGGTCGTGGGTTTCAGTGTGGACGACGTCTATGCCACCGCCGAACTGATCCGCCGCCAGAAGGGCGGCTGCGCGGTCGTCATGGGTGCGCTGTCCCCCCGCACGCGCAACGCCCAGGTCGAGATGTACCAGGCCGGAGAGGTCGATTACCTGGTGGCGACCGATGCCATCGGGATGGGCCTGAACCTGGATATCCGGCACGTCGCCTTCAGCGCGACGCACAAGTTCGACGGTCGCCGCGTCCGCGAACTGTTCCCCCATGAACTGGGCCAGATCGCCGGTCGCGCGGGGCGCCACACCGAATCCGGCACCTTCGGCGTGACCGGCGAGGCGCGCATCCTGGACGACGGCCTGATCGAGGCGCTGGAGAACCACCGCTTCGCCCCCATCCAGCGGCTGATGTGGCGCAACCCCAAGCTGGAATTCGGGACGATGGACCGGCTGGTCGCCAGCCTCGAGACCTCGCCCGAGCACGAGATCCTGGTCCGGGGCCGCGAGGCCGACGACCTGGGCGCGCTGAAGATCCTGCGAGAGATCCCCGAGATCCGCGACCGCGTGCAGAACGGCCGCGACGTGAAGCTGCTGTGGGATGTCTGCCGGGTTCCCGATTTCCGCGGCATCTCGTCGATGGAACATGCCACGCTGCTGCAGCGGATCTTCGGTTTCCTTCAGGAAGGAACGATTCCCGCCGAGTGGCTGGAGAAGGCCATCCGCCGGATCGACCGGACCCATGGCGATATCGACGCCATATCCAAGAGATTGGCGTATATTCGCACATGGACCTATGTCGCGCAAAGAAGCGGCTGGGTTCAGGACGAAAAGCATTGGCGCGCGGAAACTCGCGCTGTAGAAGACCGCCTGTCAGATGCGCTGCACGCGGCGCTGACGCAACGATTTGTGGACCGGCGCACATCAGTGCTTCTGCGCCGGCTCAAGCAGAAGGAGAGCCTTGTGGCCGAAGTGAACGATAAGGGCGAAGTGTCGGTCGAGGGCGAATTCGCCGGCCGGCTGGAAGGCTTCCGCTTCCGCCCCGACCAGACCGCGACGGCGGACGAGGCGAAGATGCTGAACCGCGCAAGCTACGAGGCGCTGCGCCCGGAATTCCACCTGCGCGCGGACCGCTTCTACAACGCGCCCGACACCGAGATGGACTTTACCGAGCAGGGCGGCCTCATGTGGGGCGACGCGGCCGTGGGCAAGCTGGTCCGCGGGTCGGACCCGCTGAACCCCGGCGTCGAGGCCTTCGTCGATGACGAGGCCGGTGCCGACATCGCCGAGAAGGTGCGCCGCCGCCTGCAGCATTTCATCGACCGCAAGGTCGCGGCCCTGTTCGAGCCGCTTCTGGTCATGAGCAAGGACGAGGCCCTGACCGGCCTTGCGCGCGGCTTCGCGTTCCGCATGGTCGAGGCCCTTGGCGTCCTGCCGCGCGACGGCGTCGCGAACGAGGTCAAGGAGCTGGACCAGGAGGCCCGCGGCCAGCTGCGCAAGCACGGCGTCCGCTTCGGCCAGTTCACCATCTTCATGCCCGCGCTGCTGAAGCCCGCGCCGACGCGCCTGCGCCTGGTGCTGTGGTCGCTGCACGAGGGGCTTGCCGAATTCCCCGAAAGCCCCCCGCCGGGCCTGGTCACCATTCCGCATCTGCCGGACCTGGCCGATACGGTCTACACGCTGTCGGGCTATCGTCCCGCGGGCGAGCGTGCGATCCGCATCGACATGCTGGAGCGTCTGGCCGACCTTCTGCGCGCGCAGGACACGCGCGGCGGCTTCGAGGCGAATCCCGACATGCTGTCGATCACGGGCATGACGCTGGAACAGTTCGCGGGCCTGATGCAGGGCCTGGGCTATGCCGCCGAGAAGGGCGAGCGTCCGAAGGCCAAGGCGGCCCCGGTCACCGAGGCCCCGGCACAGGGCGATGCCCCCATGACCGAAGAGGAATCGGTGCTTGCCGCCGAGACCCGCGCGAAATGGGAGGCCGAGCAGGCCGAGAAGCGGGCAGCCGAAGGCGAGGCCGAGGAAGCCCCCGCCGAGGTCGAGAACGAGGTCTTCTATACCTTCCGTTGGGCGCCCAAGCCGCGCGGCAACCGTCGCCCTCAGGGCGATCGTCCGCAGGGTCAGGGCCGTCGCGGCCAGAAGGACGGTGCACCGCGCGGTGAACGCCGCGAAGGGCAGGGCGGCAAGCCCGCGCGCAAGGGCAAGGGCGGCAAGCCTGCATCGCAGGCGCCCAAGACCTATTCCTCGCGCCCCGAGAAGAAAGCCGATCCCGACAGCCCCTTCGCGATCCTCGCGCAGCTGAAGGACCAGAAGTAAGTTGGATGCGCAGCCCGGCCTCCGGCTGGACAAGTGGCTTTTCCACGCCCGCCTCTTCAAGACGCGCGGCCTTGCGGCCGGACGGATCGAAGGGGGCGGGCTGCGCATCAACGGTCAGCCTTGCCGCAAGCCCGGCAAGGCCGTCCGTCCCGGCGACGTGCTGACCCTGTCGGCGCATGGCCGCGTCCGCACCCTGACGGTGGTGGCCCTGGGCGATCGCCGCGGTCCGGCCCCCGAGGCGCAGGCCCTCTATGCCGAGGCGCAGGACGCGTCTTTTCGCCACCCCGGTCTTGCAAGCGATCAGGCACAGGCGTAATCAGCGCCCCGGACCCAACGGAGCGTGACATGACCTACGTCGTGACTGACAACTGCATCATGTGCAAATACACCGATTGCGTGGAGGTATGTCCCGTCGACTGCTTCTACGAGGGTGAGAACACGCTGGTCATCCATCCCGACGAATGCATCGATTGCGGCGTCTGCGAACCCGAATGCCCCGCCGATGCGATCCGCCCCGATACCGAGCCGGACATGGAGCAGTGGGTCGAGTTCAACCGCAAGTATTCCGAGCAATGGCCGGTCCTGACCCAGAAGAAGGACCCGATGCCCCAGGCCGCCGAGATGGACGGCGTGGAAGGCAAGCTCGAGAAATACTTCTCGGAGGCACCGGGCGAAGGGGACTGATCCCCGCGCCAAGGTGACGGTCCGCACCCGCCCATCCGTGGCCAGGGTGCCCTTCATGCGTCGAGAGCGCTTTTTTCGGCGTCATTTTTGTGTTATACATGACCAATCGCGCAGGTCGCACGGGGGCTCAACCCGTCCGCCTGCGACTATGCTGCCGATCCCAGCCCTCTGCCGGGCCAGGGAACAAGACATGAAATAGGATGGACCGAAGGTGGCGGCAGCCTCCTGCGGTTTTTTGCGCCCTGCGGAAAAGGGGCGCATTCAGAGGAAGCCATATGTCGAAATCCAAGAAGAACGAATTCCGCCCCGATGATTTTGTCGTCTATCCGGCACATGGGGTCGGTCGCATCGTGTCGATCGAAGAGCAGGAAGTCGCCGGACTGAGGTTGGAGATGTTCGTCATCTCGTTCGACAAGGACAAGATGACCCTGCGCGTGCCGACCTCGCGTGCGGCCGAGATCGGGATGCGCGGGCTGGCCTCGCCCGACCTGATCGACCGTGCGCTGGAGACGCTGAAGGGCAAGGCCCGCGTCAAGCGCGCGATGTGGTCGCGCCGTGCGCAGGAATACGAACAGAAGATCAACTCGGGCGATCTGCTGTCCATCGCCGAGGTCGTGCGCGACCTGCATCGCAGCGACGACCAGCGCGAGCAGTCCTATTCCGAGCGTCAGCTGTACGAGGCCGCGCTGGACCGCCTGACCCGCGAAGTCGCGGCCGTCGGCGGGCTGGACGAAGGTGGCGCGCAGAAGCGCGTCGAAGAGGTTCTGATGTCGCGCGCCGCGTGATCCTCGGACATCGACCGGAACGGGGCGCCTTCGGGCGCCCTTTTTCATGTCCGGCGGGCGTTGTTCCGGTCGTGGACAACGCTTGCCGTGCGCCCTATAACCCGACGCGAAAACGTAATGCCAAAAACCCGAGGCGCATATGATCAAGGTATTCGGCCACACGGCCCCCGACACCGATTCGACCGGCTCGCCCATCGTCTGGGCCTGGTATCTGAACGAGGTCCGCAAGACCCCGGCCGAAGCCGTCCTGCAGGGTGAGCCGAACACCGAGGCCGCCTGGATGCTGTCGCGTTGGGACCTGCCGAAGCCCGGCATGATCTCGGACGTGGCTGCGGGCGACAAATGCGTCATCGTGGACACGAACAACCCGGCAGAGCTGCCCGCCTCGATCAACGATGCGGACGTGCTGGAGATCATCGACCACCACATGCTGGTCGGCGGCATCAAGACGCGCAGCCCGATCAACATCACCATCCGTCCGCTGGCCTGCACCGCGACCATCATGCACGACCTGATGGGCGATGCCGTCGCGGGTGCGCCCGACTGGGTGAAGGGCGCGATGCTGACCTGCATCCTTTCCGACACGCTGGAATTCCGCAGCCCGACCACCACCGATCACGACCGCGCCGTGGCCGAGAAACTGGCCGCCGAGCTGGGCATCGACATCCCGGAATACGCAGCCGAGATGTTCGCCGCCAAGTCGGATGTCAGCGCATTCGCGGATGACGCGCTGCTGAAGATGGACAGCAAGGAATACGAGCTGGGCGGCAAGCAGCTGCGCGTCTCGGTCCTTGAAACCACCGCGCCGCAGGTCCTGCTGGACCGCAAGGACAGCCTGATGGCCGCCATGCCGGGCGTGGCCGCTGCCGACGGCGCCGACGAGGTGCTGCTGTTCATCGTGGACATCCTGCGCGAAGAGGCGACCCTTCTGGTCCCGAACGAGTTCGTGAAATCGGTGGCCGAGCGCAGCTTCGGCGTGACCGTCACCGGCGATACCGTCGTGCTTCCGGGCGTCGTCAGCCGCAAGAAGCAGATCATCCCGGTCCTGGCCGTCTGATGACCCGCATCATCGCTTCGCTGGCCGAAATCTCGGCCAGCTACGATGCGCTGTTCTGCGATCTTTGGGGCTGCCTGCACAACGGCAAGCAGCCCTACGAGGCCGCGGTCGAGGCGCTTCGGGCCTATCGGCAGGCGGGCGGCAAGGTCTGCCTGATGACCAACGCGCCCCGCCCGAACCAATACGTGATCGCGCAGCTGGACCGCATGGGCGTGCCGCGCGACGCATGGGACATCGTCGTCAGCTCGGGCGATGCCGCGCAGGAGGCTCTGTTCCAGGGCGCCGTCGGCACGGAGGTCTGGCATATCGGTCAGCCCAAGGATGACGGCTTCTTCACCGACATTCCCGAGGGCTTCGAGGACGCGCCCGCCATCACGCGGGTCGATCTGTCCGAGGCCCAAGGCATCGTCGCCTCGGGTCCCTTCGACGAAGAGAACGAGACCCCCGAGCATTACGCCGACCGCTTTCGGGATGCGCTGGAACGCGGGCTGCCGATGCTGTGCGCCAATCCCGACATCGTGGTCGACATGGGCGACAGCCGCATCTACTGCGCGGGCGCGCTGGCGAAATACTACGAGGAGCTGGGCGGCAAGGCGCTGTATTTCGGCAAGCCGCATGCGCCGATCTATGACCGCGCACGCAAGATCCTCGGGTTGGGCGGCGACGCGCGCTTCCTTGCGGTCGGTGACGGGATCTTCACCGATATCGAGGGCGCCGAGGATCAGGGCATCGACAGCATCTTCGTCACGGGCGGTCTTGCCGCCGAAGAGTTCGGCGATGATGTCGAAAACCCGCAGGGCGACATGCTGGAGGATTGGCTGAAGCGCCAGGGGCGCAAGCCGACCTTCGCGATCGGGCGCCTTCGCTGAAAATTGCAGGCCCTGCCGGTTTCCGCGCAGGGCCTGTCAGCAACAAAATGCCACGCGCAATGTCATTCTTGAACTAATATTGTTTCGCTGCTATGCAGAAAGTCGCGATATTGGTCAGAAGGGCGGCACCATGCTTGATAACCTTCCCCGCGGCACCGTCGTCATCGAGGATCTCGAGATCGGGATGACGCGGTACCTGCAGAAGCGGATCACCGACGACGACATCGAGATGTTCGCCGCCGTCTCGACCGACCGCAATCCCGTGCATCTGGACGACGATTACGCCCGCGATACCATATTCGAAGGGCGGATCGCGCATGGCATGCTGACGGCGGGGCTGATCTCGGCGGTGATTGGGGAACAGCTTCCGGGGCATGGCACGGTCTACCTGGGGCAGACGCTGCGCTTCATGGCGCCGGTGCGTCCCGGCGACACGGTCCGGGCCGAGGTGACGGTCCAGTCGATCGAACATTCGAAACGGCGGGTGACGCTTGCAACCCGCTGTTTGGTGGGCGATACGGTCGTGCTGAAGGGTGAGGCGGTCGTCCTGGCCCCAAGCCGCAAGTTCGACTGACGGGGCGCGGCCCCGAAGGGGGCCCATTTGCATATCCACCGCGATTGGCACGCGATTGCTGCGGGCGCGAAGGGCGCCTCGGTCGCGATGGGCAATTTCGACGGCGTCCACCTGGGGCATCGCGCGGTCATCGACACCGCGCGCGCCGCCCATGACGGCCCGCTTGGGGTCGTGACCTTCGAGCCCCACCCGCGAGAGGTGTTCCAGCCCGACGCGCCGCCGTTCCGCCTGATGAACGCCGAAAGCCGCGCGAACCGTCTGGCGCGCCTGCATGTCGATCACCTGTACGAGCTGCCCTTCGGCCCCGAGCTGGCGGGCCTGACGCCCGAAGGCTTCGCGCGGGACGTTCTGGTCGATGGGCTGGGCGTGGCGCATGTGACGGTCGGCGCGGATTTCAAGTTCGGTGCCAAGCGCGCGGGCGATGCCGCCATGCTGCAGGAACTTGGGCGCCGGATGGGCTTTGGCGTGACGATCCAGCCGCTGATCCAGTCCGGCGATGCGGTCTACAGCTCGACTGCGATCCGCAAGGCGCTGACCGAGGGCGAGACCCGCAAGGCCGAGCGGATGCTTGGCCACTGGCACCGCATCGACGGCGAGGTCATCCACGGCGAGAAGCGCGGCCGCGAACTGGGCTGGCGCACGGCCAATATGGCGATGGACGGGCTGCATTTGCCGCGGCTTGGCGTCTATGCCGTTCTGGTGGACGTGCTGACCGGCCCGGACAAGGGGCCCGCGACGGGCGTGGCCTCGCTTGGGGTCCGCCCGATGTTCGGCAAGAACACCCCCAATCTCGAGGTGCATCTGTTCGACTTCAACGGCGATCTGTATGGACAGCACCTGTCGGTGGCGCTGGTCGAGTTCCTGCGCGACGAGGTGGCCTTCGACGGCGTGGATGCGCTTGTCCGCCAGATCGAGGACGATGCCGACCGCGCCCGATCCATCCTGGCGGGGCAGTGATGCGACCGAAATTCTGGGAACTGCCGCTCAAGGATCTGACGCGCCCCGAATGGGAGGCGCTGTGCGACGGCTGCGGGAAGTGCTGTCTGAACAAGATCGAGTTCGAGGACACGGACGAACTGGCCTTCACCCGCGTCGCATGCAAGCTGCTGGACGGCCAGACCTGCCAGTGCTCGTCCTATCCCAACAGGCACGATTTCGTGCCCGATTGCGTGGTGCTGACCCCTGCCAAGCTGGACGAGATCTCGTGGTGGCTTCCGGGCACCTGCGCATACCGCCTGCGGTCCGAGGGCAAGCCGCTGCATGATTGGCACCACCTGATCTCGGGCGATCCCGAAGCCGTCCATCGCGCGGGCGAAAGCGTTCGTGGCTGGACCGTGAATGAACTTTCCGTGGACGAGGACGATTGGGAAGATCACATCATCGAGGATCTGACATGAATTTCGCCTCTGACAACGTGCGTTCGGCCCATCCCGACGTGTTCCGCGCGATGGAGCGCGCGAATGACGGTGCCGCGCGCCCCTATGGTGGCGACGACATCACCGCCGAGGCGATCGAGGCCATCCGCGACCTGTTCGAGGCCCCCGAGGCCGTCGTGCGCTTTGTCTCGACCGGCACGGCGGCGAATGCCCTGGTCTGCGCGCAGCTGTCGCCGTCTTTCGGGCGCATCTACTGCCATGCCGACGCCCATATCGAGACCAGCGAATGCGCCGCGCCCGAATTCTTCTCTCATGGGGCCAAGCTGGTGACGCTGCCGGGTCTTGACGGCAAGCTTGACCCCGAGATCCTGCATGTCGCGCTGCAGCAGGGGGCCGCAGGCGGTCTGAACGAAGGGCGCAGCGCGATGGTGTCGATCACCAACGCGACCGAGTGGGGCACCGTCTATGACATCCCCGAGGTTCAGGAACTGGCCCGCGAGACGCATGCCGCGGGTCTGCCGCTGCACATGGACGGGGCGCGCTTCTCGAACGCGGCGGCGCATCTTGGGGCCGCGCCCGCCGATCTGACCTGGCGGGCAGGGGTCGATGCGCTGTGCTTTGGCGGGACCAAGAATGGCGCGATGGCCGCCGAGGCTGTCGTCTTCTTCGATCCGGCCCTGGCCGAGGGGTTCGATTATCGCCGCAAGCAGGCCGGGCATGTCTTCTCGAAGAACCGCTTCCTTGCGGCGCAGATGCTGGCACTGGCGGGTGATGGGCTGTGGCGCAGGCTGGCGACGGACGCCAACGCCAAGGCGCAGGTCCTTGCCGCAGCCGTGGTCGCGGGCGGCGGCCGCCTTCTGGTCCCCGCGCAGTCGAACGCCGTCTTTGCCGAGATCTCTGCGGCGACCCATGAACGCGCGATGGCGGCAGATGCGGAATACTATCCCTGGCCCGACAAGACGGCGGCGGGGATCGATCCGATCTCGATCCGGCTCGTCTGCGCATGGGACACGCCCGACGCCGAGGTCGAGGCGCTGGCCGCGATCCTTCGCGGTCAGGGCTGAGCACGCTCGATCAGCAGGCGCAGGGCAAGATTGACGGTTGCGGCGCGGACGCCCTGGCGACCGATTGCGCCGAAATCCTCGGTCAGGGTCCGCGTCCCGAAGCTGTCGGCGATGCCGAAGCAGACGCGGCCTTCGGGCTTGTGCTCGGACCCGCCGGGGCCTGCGATGCCCGTCACCGCGACGGCGATACCCGCATCCGAATTGCGAAGCGCGCCCTCGGCCATCTCGGCGGCGACCTCTTCGCTGACGGCACCGTGGCGGGCCAGCGTCTCCTGACGCACGCCCAGCATCTGCATCTTGGCCGCGTTGGAATAGGTGACGAATCCCCGGTCGAAGGCATCCGAGCTGCCCGGAATCTCGGTCAATGCGCCTGAGATCAGGCCGCCGGTGCAGCTTTCGGCAGTTGCGATCATCACGCCACGCGCCCGCGCGGCATCGAGCGCATCCGAGGCGAGGCTCACATCAGCACCCCGTGCGCGATGGCGGCGGTCGCCATCGTGGCAATCGCGGCGAAGATCCCCGCCCACAGGTCGTCGATCATCACGCCAGCCGCGTCGTGGCGGCGATCTGCGCGACCGACCAGCCAGGGCTTCCAGATGTCGAACAGGCGGAAGAACGCGAAGGCCGCCAGCCAGCCCGGATAGGGGAAGCTGTCGGCGGGCAGGCCCGCATGCCAGAACCCGAACGAGGGCGCCATCAGCGCCAGCCACTGGCCGGCGACCTCGTCGATGACGATTTCCGAGCGGTCGGGATCCTCCATTCCGGCGGTGTGGACGCGCACGGCCCAGAAGCCCAGCAGGATCACCAGTCCGGTCGCCAGCGCCAGCAGCGGGAAATGACCGATCCGGTGCAGGATCACGCCCATCGCAACCGCGATCAGCGAACCCCAGGTGCCGGGTGCGGGGCGCAGAAGGCCCGCGCCGAACCAGATGCAGAGAAGCCTTGCCATGCGCCGTTCCTTCTTGGGGATGGTCGGGGGCCGCGGGGGGCGGCCCCTGACGGATCAGGCGTGATCGGGCACGTCGCCCGCGATCGCGGTGGCGAACGCGCTGCGGAAGGTCGCGGACAGATCGGCCAGATCGGCGGCGTCGTCGCCGAACTGCACGGCCTGGCCACCGAAGGTGCCGACCTGCGCGACGGGGACGCCGGCCTCGGCTGCGGCAGCGATCAGCGCCTGGGCACCATTCGCGTCGCAGGCGACGAGATAGCGGGCCTGATCCTCGCCGAACAGCTGGGCGATGTCGCCGCTGGTCAGCCGCAGACCGATGCCTGCGCCCTCGGCCATCTCGAAGGCTGCCAGCGCCAGACCGCCCTCGGACAGGTCGGTCGCGCCGCGCAGGTGGCTGCGGTTCGCGCGCAGGAACTCGCCATGCTTGCGCTCGGTCGCCAGGTCGACATGCGGGGCGTCGCCGTCCTCGCGGCCGAATGCCTCCCATGCCAGGGCCGACTGCGAAAGATGGCCTTCGGTCTTGCCGATGACCAGCGCCACGTCGCCGTCCTCGGGCAGGCCCGCGATGATCTGGGACAGGTCCGCGATCAGGCCGACCGCGCCGATGGTGGGCGTGGGCAGGATGCCCTTGCCGTCGGTCTCGTTATAGAGCGAGACGTTGCCCGACACGATGGGGAAGTCCAGCGCGCGGCAGGCCTCGCCGATGCCCTTGATGGCGCCGACCAGCTGGCCCATGATCTCGGGCTTCTCGGGGTTGCCGAAGTTCAGGTTGTCGGTCGTGGCCAGCGGCAGCGCACCCACGGCGGACAGGTTGCGATAGGCTTCGGCCACGGCCTGCTTGCCGCCCTCGTAGGGGTTCGCGCGGACATAGCGGGGCGTCACGTCGCTGGTGAAGGCGATGGCCTTCTGCGTGCCGTGGACGCGGACGACGCCGGCACCCAGACCCGGACGACGGACGGTATCGGCGCCGACCTGCGTGTCGTACTGTTCCCAGACCCAGCCCTTGTGGGCGTGGTTGGGGCTGCCGATCAGGGCGCGCAGCGCGTCGATGGGACCGATCGCGGGCAGGGCCTCGGCGGGGGCGGCTGCGGGGGTTTCAACCCAGGGGCGGTCGTATTCCGGCGCGCTGGAGGACAGCTTGGACAGCGGCAGGTCCGCCATCACCTGGTCGCGATGGACGATCAGGAAGCGATCCTCGGCGATGGTTTCGCCGACGATGGCGAAGTCCAGGTCCCACTTCTCGAAGATGGCGCGGGCCTCGGCCTCCTTCTCGGGCTTGAGGACCATGAGCATGCGTTCCTGGCTCTCGCTCAGCATCATCTCGTAGGCGGTCATGGCGGCTTCGCGCTGCGGGACGTTGTCCAGGATCAGCTTGATGCCCAGACCGCCCTTGTCGCCCATCTCCACGGCCGAGCAGGTCAGGCCCGCCGCGCCCATGTCCTGGATCGAGATCACGCTGTCGGTCTGCATCAGCTCCAGGCAGGCCTCGAGCAGCTTCTTCTCGGTGAAGGGGTCGCCGACCTGCACGGTGGGACGCTTTTCTTCGATCGTGTCGTCGAATTCGGCGCTGGCCATGGTCGCGCCGCCGACGCCGTCGCGGCCCGTCTTGGCGCCCAGATAGACGACGGGCATGCCCACGCCCGATGCCGCCGAGTAGAAGATGCGGTTCGTATCCGCCAGGCCCGCCGCGAAGGCGTTGACCAGGCAGTTGCCGTTATAGCTGGGATGGAAGCGGACCTCGCCGCCCACGTTCGGGACGCCGAAGGCGTTGCCATATGCGCCGATCCCCTCGACCACGCCCTTGACCAGATGCGGGGTCTTGGGATGCTCCGGCATGCCGAAGGACAGCGCGTCCATCGCGGCGATGGGGCGGGCGCCCATCGTGAAGACGTCGCGCAGGATGCCGCCCACGCCGGTCGCGGCGCCCTGGTGCGGCTCGATATAGCTGGGGTGGTTGTGGCTCTCCATTTTGAAGACCACGGCCTGCCCGTCGCCGATATCGACGATGCCCGCGTTCTCGCCCGGGCCGCAGATGACCTGCGGGCCCTCGGTATGCAGCGTGCGCAGCCATTTCTTCGAGGACTTGTAGGAGCAATGCTCGTTCCACATCGCGCTGAAGATCCCGAGCTCGGTAAAGCTGGGTTCGCGTCCGATGATCTGCAGGATGCTGTCATATTCCTCGGGTTTGAGCCCGTGCGCGGCGATCAGTTCGGGGGTGATCGTCGGTTCCTGCATGCCATTGCCCTTCCTGCGCATGAAATCACGCGCCTTGTAGGGCTTGTCACGGTCCTTGGGAAGTCCCTGCCGAGGGGGCGCCCGACGCGGGACAAAAAAAAGCCGGGCACGAGGCCCGGCCTAAGTCCAACAGGGAGGTAGAAGGTGATGAGCTTGTAAGCCTGACATCGCCTTCGAAGCCCGATCTATGTGCAGTGTGTGAACTTCGCAAGGCCGGAATTGCCGCATCTGCAACATATCACCCATGCAGTGGCAGAATAGCTGCAACCTTGGGTGGAAAACCGCGCATGATCAGCGGTTTTCGCGCAAAGACTGCCTTCGATTTCGGCAGTTGCCTTACGATTGACCAGCCTCGGACTGGTGGCGGCGATAGGCCTGGATCTCTTCCAGCACGAAATCGCGGAAGACGGCGACGCGCCGCGTCTGGCGCAGCTCCTCGGGATAGGCGAGGAAGACCGGCACTTCGCCCGATTCAAGATCGGGGAAGATGCGCACCAGCTCGGGGTGGTCGGCGGTCAGATAGTCGGGCAGGACCCCGATCCCCAGATTCGCCAGAACCGCCTGCAGCACTCCGAAGTAGTTGTTCACCGTCAGCGTCGAGCCGACATTCTGCGCCATCAGTGTCTCGACCAGGCGGGCGCCCGAAGCGACCTGCGGCTGGTCGGGCTTCTGGCAGATCAGCCGATGCTTGGTCAGTTCCTCCAGCGTCTCGGGCTTGCCATGCTGTTCGACATATTCAGGCGTCGCATAGAGCCGCATGCGGATGTTCAGCAGGCGGCGACGGATCAGGTCGGACTGGCTGGGCTCCTTCATGCGGATGGCGACGTCGGCCTCTCGCATGGGCAGGTCCAGCACGCGTTCCTCCAGCAGCAGGTCGATGCGCAGGTCGGGATACTTCTCATAGAGCTTGACCAGCCGCGGCGCGAGCCACAGGGTGCCGAAGCCCACCGGCGTCGTGACCTTAAGTTCACCGAAGACGTTCTCTTCGCTGTCGCGGATGCGCGCGGAGGCGCTTTCGAGCTTGCGCGCCATCGAGGATGTCGCCTGGAACAGCAGCTCTCCCTGTTCGGTCAGGATCAGGCCGCGGGCGTGGCGATGGAACAGCGTGGTGCCCAAAGCCTCTTCCAGGGCGCGGATCTGGCGGCTGACGGCGGACTGCGACAGGTGCAACGTGTCGCCCGCATGGGTCAGGCTGCCCGCATCGGCGACCGCGTGAAAGATTCTGAGCTTGTCCCAGTCCATGTTTCCTGCCTCGTCATGTCAGCCATGCGTCCAGTGCAAGGCTAGCCCCCACCTGCAAAACAGGCAACCCGAGGTCAAGTGAAGATTTTCCTTCTTTGGTAAGCAAAGCTGACCTATACTGACCCCGGTGCAAGCCATCATGCGAGGGAGGAGAGCAGGATGAGCCAGCAGGAATTCAAACTTTCGGACCGTTTCGACCTGACGAAACGTCACGTGCTGCTGAACGGGACGCAGGCACTCGTGCGGCTGATGCTTATGCAATCGGCACGCGACGAAGCCGCGGGGCTGAATACGGCGGGGTTGGTCACCGGGTATCGCGGATCGCCCCTGGGCGGCGTGGACCTTGCCATGATGCGAGAGGGGAAGCGTCTGGCCGAGGCGCGCGTGACGTTCCAGCCGGGACTGAACGAGGATCTTGCCGCCACGGCAATCTGGGGTGCGCAACAGGCGGAACTGCGCGGCGAGGGGCGCTTCGACGGCGTCTTCGGCCTGTGGTACGGCAAGGGTCCGGGCGTGGACCGTACGGGCGACGTGATGAAGCACGCCAACATGGCGGGATCGTCGCCGCATGGCGGCGTCGTCATGGCGATGGGCGACGACCATACGGGCGAAAGCTCGACCGTGCTGCACCAGTCGGACTGGGCGATGATCGACGCCTATATCCCCGTGCTGTCGCCCGCAGGCGTGCAGGAGATCCTGGATTACGGTCTCTATGGCTTTGCGTTGTCGCGCTATGCGGGGGTGTGGACCGGTCTGAAGACAATGAAGGACACGGTCGAGGCGACCGCCGTCGTCGATGGCGATCCGCACCGCATGTCCTTCGTGACGCCCGATCGCGTGCTGCCCGATGGCGGGCTGAACATCCGGCTTGGCGATACGCCCGTGCTGCAGGAAGCACGGATGATCGACCACAAGCGGTGGGCCGCCGAGGCGTTCAGCCGTGCGAACCGCATCGACAGGCGCGTCTGGGGCAAGCCCGGCGCCAAGATCGGCTTCGTCGCCGCGGGCAAGAACTGGCTGGACCTGGTCCACGCGCTGTCGCTGCTGGGCATCGACGAGGCCGAGGCCGAGCGGCTGGGCCTGACCACCTACAAGGTCGGGCAGACCTGGCCGATGGACATGAAGTCCATCCAGGAATGGTCCGAGGATCTGGAACTGATCATCTGCATCGAGGAGAAGCGCAAGCTGATCGAGGTGCAGCTGAAGGAGGCGATCTTCGACAAGCGTCGCGGTCGCCGCGTCCACGGATGGAAGCACGACCGCACGGGCGAGGAGCTGTTCCCGACGCGCTATGCGCTCGACCCCGTGATGATCGCCGAGAAGATCGGGAAGATCCTGATCGAGGAGGGGCGCGGGACCGAGCATGTCCGCGCCGGGCTGACCCGCCTGGTCGAGGTGCGTCGCGCGGACAACGCCCCCGAGGTCGCGACCCGCACGCCGTGGTTCTGTTCGGGCTGCCCGCATAACAGCTCGACCAAGCTGCCCGAGGGAAGCCGCGCCTATGCCGGGATCGGCTGCCATTACATGGTGCAGTGGATGGGTCGCGACACCGAGGGCTTCACCCATATGGGTGGCGAGGGCGCGAACTGGATCGGCGAAGCGCCGTTCAGCAAAAGAGATCATGTTTTCCAGAACCTTGGGGACGGAACCTATAACCATTCCGGGATCCTTGCGATCCGTGCGGCGCAGGCTGCCGGGACCAACATCACCTACAAGATCCTGTATAACGACGCCGTGGCGATGACCGGCGGCCAGCCGAACGAGGGCGGGCTGTCCGCGCATCAGATCGCGGCCGAACTGCAGGCGATGGGCGTTCACCCCGTCATCGCCGTCTATGACGAGAAGGAAGAGATCGACCGCAGCCTCTTCCCGTCCGGCATGCGCTTCGAGGAACGCGCCGAGATCATGAACGTCCAGCGAGAGCTGGAGGGCGTGAAGGGCGTCAGCGCGATCCTCTATATCCAGACCTGCGCGGCCGAGAAAAGGCGCCGTCGCAAGAAGGGGACCTTCCCGGACCCGGACCGCCGTGTCTGGATCAATCCCGAGGTCTGCGAGGGCTGCGGCGATTGTTCGGTCCAGTCGAACTGCGTGTCGGTCGTGCCGCTGGAAACCGAGCTGGGACGCAAGCGGCAGATCGACCAGTCCAGCTGCAACAAGGATTTCAGCTGCGTGAAGGGCTTCTGCCCCAGCTTCGTGTCGGTCAGCGGCGGCAAGCTGCGCCGCCCCAAGGCCGAGGCGCTGGACCTGCCGGACCTTCCCGAACCCGTGCTGCCCGCGATCAACGGGACGCATAACATCGTCATCACCGGCGTGGGCGGCACGGGCGTCGTGACCATCGGCGCGGTGCTGGCGCAGGCCGCGCATATCGACGGCAAGGGCGCCGGCATGATGGAGATGGCGGGCCTGGCCCAGAAGGGGGGCGCGGTGCATATCCACCTGCGTCTTGCCGACCGCCCCGAGGATATCAGCGCGATCCGCGTGGCCACCGGCGAGGCCGATTGCGTCATCGGCGGCGACCTTGTGGTGTCCGCGGGCGCCAAGACGCTTGGGCTGATGACGCAGGGGCGCACGGGTGCCGTGGTCAACGACCACGAGATCATCACGGGCGATTTCACGCGCTTCCGCGATTTCCAGATCCCCTCGGATCAGCTTCGGGTGTCGCTTCAGGCGCGATTGAAGGATCGGGTCGCGTTCTTCGATGCGAACGACCTTGCGCTGCGCAAGCTGGGGGACTCGATCTACAGCAACATGCTGGTGCTGGGCGGCGCGTGGCAGCAGGGCCTGATCCCGCTGAGCCATGGCGCGATCGCGCAGTCCATCAGGCTGAACGGCGCCAAGGTCGACGAGAACCTGCGCGCCTTCGAGATCGGGCGTTGGGCGGTTGCCTTCCCGGACCAGGTCCGCCCGCCCGCCACGGTGACCGAGCTTCCGCCCGATCCGGTCGAGTATCGGGCCGAGCGGCTGGTCGGCTATCAGGGCAGGCGGCTGGCGAAACGCTATCGCGCGATGGTCGGAAAGGCCCCCGAAGCACTGCGCGAAAGCGTCGCAAGAAGCTACTACAAGCTGTTGGCATACAAGGACGAATACGAGGTCGCGCGTCTTCACCTGCAGACCGCGGATCGCGTTGCCGAACAATGGGAGGACGCGCCGCGCCTGACCTTCCATCTTGCCCCGCCGATGCTGCCGGGCACCGATGCCATCGGGCGGCCCAGGAAGCGCGAGTTCGGTCCCTGGATCCTGCGGGCCTTCCGGGTGCTGGCCTCGCTCAAGGGTCTCCGGGGCACGCCGCTGGATCCCTTCGGATATCAGTCCGAGCGGCGGGAGGAGCGCCGCGCGATCCGCGAATACGAGGCCGACATGGCCGAGATCTTCGCGGGCGTGACCGATGCCACGCTGCCCATCGCGATCGAGCTGGCGGATCTTCCGCTGACCGTCCGGGGCTATGGCCCGGTCAAGGCCAAGGCCGCCGCCGAGGCCGCGCAACGCCGGGCCGAGCTGCTGGACCAGTTCCGATCGGGCGGCGCACCAATGCGTGAAGCCGCCGAGTAAGGCGAACCGTTTGCAAGTGCCGCGTGGCGTCCTATGAAGGGCGCCACGCGCAACGGGAGAGTTTCAATGGCGGTAGGCGTTTTCGATTCGGGTCTTGGCGGTCTGACGGTCCATCAGGCCATCGCCGCGCGGCTGCCCGACCTGCCGCTGGTCTATCTGGGCGACAACGCCCATGCGCCCTATGGGGTGCGGACCGCCGACGACATCTTCGATCTGACCTGCCGCGGCGTCGAACGGCTGTGGGCCGAAGGGTGCGATCTGGTGATCCTGGCGTGCAACACCGCAAGCGCGGCGGCGCTGAAGCGGATGCAGGAAACCTGGCTGCCCGAGAACAAGCGCGTTCTGGGCGTCTTCGTTCCGATGATCGAGGCGCTGACCGAACGCCGGTGGGGTGACAATTCCCCCCCGCGAGAGGTGGCGGTCAAGCATGTCGCGCTGTTCGCGACCCCCGCCACGGTCGCAAGCCGTGCCTTCCAGCGCGAGCTTGCCTTCCGCGCCGTCGGCGTCGATGTCGAGGCGCAGCCCTGCGGCGGCGTGGTCGACGCGATCGAGATGGGCGACGAGATCCTGGCCGAAGCGATGGTCACGAGCCATGTCGAGGCGCTGATGCGCCGGATGCCGCACCCGCAGGCTGCAATCCTCGGCTGCACGCATTACCCGCTGATGCAGGATGCGTTCCAGAAGGCGCTCGGGCCCGATGTGCAGGTCTACAGCCAGGCGGGACTGGTGGCCGACAGCCTTGCGGACTATCTTGTGCGCCGTCCGGAATTCACGGGCGAGGGGGTGCGCTCGCGTTACCTGACCACGGGCGATCCGGTGCGCGTCTCGGGCAAGGCCACGCAGTTCCTGCGCCGCCGGATCGAGTTTGAAGCCGCATAGGGGGCGCCATGAAATCGTTGAAGAAACAGCGCCGTATCCAGATCATCGCGGCGGCTGCCGTTGCGCTGACGGCGGCGTCGGTCCTGATCGGGATCGGTTTCAGCGACGGCATCAACCTCTATCGCTCGCCCAGCCAGGTGGCCGAGGCCGCGCCCGACGCGGACGAGTTCTTCCAGCTGGGCGGGCTGGTCAAGGGCGGCTCGATCCGCGATGGGGCGGGTGTGGCGTTCGATTTCGTGATCACGGATGGCGCCACCGAGATCCCGGTCAGCTATGTCGGGCGCGAACCGCGGCCCGATCTGTTCAGCGAAGGGCAGGGAACCATCGCCAAGGGCTGGTTCCGCAACGGGCGCTTCGAGGCCCGCGAGATCCTTGCCAAGCACGACGAGACCTACATGCCGCGCGAGGTCATCGACACGTTGAAAGAGACCGGCGTCTATCAGGAGCCGTCGTCCTGATCCGTGCAACGCGCGATCGGTTAACGGGCCGTTAACGCGGTTTCCCCAGCATTCCGGCATTCGGGATCAAGCGGGGACGCATCATGCAGACAGTCGAACAGATCGCGCGGGACATCGTCCGACGCGAGGGCGGTTATGTGAACGACCCGGACGATCCGGGCGGGGCCACGAATTACGGCGTGACCATCGGCACCATGCGGGGCCTCGGCATGGACCTGACGGGCGACGGCAAGGTGGATGCCGCGGATGTCCGCGCCCTGACGCGCGCGCAGGCCGAACAGATCTTCGTGCAGCACTATTTCGACAAGCCGCGCCTGGCCGAGCTGCCTGCCGCCGTCCAGCCGAGCGTGTTCGACATGTATGTGAACGCGGGCAGCAACGCGGTGAAGATCCTGCAGCGGCTGGTCACCCGGATGGGCTTTGCCGCCGCCGATGACGGGGTCGTCGGACCCAGAACCATCGCCGCGGTGACAGGCGCGGCAGCAGTGGCCCCCGATCACATCGCCGATGCCTACGGGATCGCGCGGCGCAATTATTATTATGCGTTGGCGGACCAGCGGGCGGCCAGCCGCAAATACGCGCGCAGCAATTCGGGCGGCAAGGGCGGCTGGATCACGCGCGCCGAGGAGTTCATCTCGGCCCGCTATCACCTGACCGAGGCTGAACATCGGGCGAGAGTCGCATCATGGGCATGATCGACCGCTTCATCGGGGTCGCCCCCGCCGTCGGCGCTTTGGGCAGCGCCGCCACGGGAATGGCCGAGGTGTTCACCCGCAACGCCACCCGCCGGATGGAACTGGACGAAGAGGCGTTCGCCCGCGCGCTGGATCAGCACGGCAAGGAATTCGCGGCCCCGCGACAGGGCTGGTTCGACGGTTTCGTCAACGCGCTGAACCGCCTTCCGCGCCCCTTGCTGGCACTGGGGACGATGGGCCTGTTCATCTATGCCATGATCGAGCCTGCGGGCTTCGGGCTGCGGATGCAGGGGCTTCAGACCGTCCCCGAGCCGCTCTGGTGGCTGATGGGCGCGATCGTCGGGTTCTATTTCGGCGCACGAGAGGCACACCACTTCCGCAATCGCGGCTGGTCCGTGCCTGCGACCGCCGGAACCCCCGAACCGCAGCCCTTCGTCGCGCCCATCGACGATTTTGCCGACAACGCCGCGCTGCGCGATTGGGCGCGGTCGCAAGGAAAGTGACCGGGGCGCGTCGCCGCAGGGTCTTTCGCAGGCGACGCGCCGCAACTATGGTCCCCGGGCGCGAGAAGGGGACCCGTCGAATGACCGCAGAGCTTGGCCACCTGTCGCTGATCATGGCGTTCATGGTCGCGATCTTTCAATGCACGGTGCCGATGCTGGGGCTTTCGCGCGGCTGGGCCGGTGTCGCGGACACGGCGCGACCGGCGGCGATCGTGCAGCTTCTGCTGCTGGCGGCAAGCTTTACCGCGCTGACCGTCGCGTTCGTCACCTCGGACTTCTCGCTTCGGCTGGTCTACGAGAACTCTCACAGCTCGAAGCCGATGCTGTACAAGATCAGCGGCGTCTGGGGGAACCACGAGGGGTCGATGCTGCTGTGGGTGCTGATCCTGGCGCTGTTCGGGGCGGCGGCGGCTATCTTCGGTCCGAACCTGCCGCCACGGCTGCGCGCAAGGGTGCTGTCAGTGCAGGGCGCGATCAGCGTGGCGTTCCTCGCCTTCATCATCTTCACGTCGAACCCGTTCTGGCGCTTGGGCGATCCGCCTTTCGACGGGCGCGACCTGAACCCGCTGTTGCAGGACCCGGGCCTCGCCTTCCATCCGCCGTTCCTATATCTGGGCTATGTCGGGCTTTCGATGGCGTTCAGCTTCGCCGTCGCCGCGCTGATCGAGGGGCGCGTCGATGCCGCATGGGCGCGGTGGGTGCGTCCCTGGACGCTGGCGGCATGGGTGTTCCTGACCATCGGCATCGCGCTCGGGTCCTGGTGGGCCTATTACGAGCTGGGCTGGGGCGGCTTCTGGTTCTGGGACCCGGTCGAGAATGCAAGCTTCATGCCATGGCTGCTGTCGGCGGCGCTGCTGCATTCCGCCATCGTCGTCGAGAAGCGAGAGGCGCTGAAGAGCTGGACGATCCTGCTGGCGATCATGGCCTTCGGCTTCTCGCTCATCGGGACGTTCATCGTGCGGTCGGGGGTCATCACCTCGGTTCACAGCTTTGCCAGCGACCCGCAGCGCGGGGTCTTCATCCTGGGCATCCTGGTCCTGTTCATCGGCGGTGCGCTGACGCTGTTTGCGGCGCGTGCCTCGCAGATGACGGCCAAGGGCGTCTTCTCGCCCCTGTCGCGCGAAGGGGCGCTGGTGCTGAACAACGTGCTGCTGGCCGTCAGCGCTTTCGTCGTCTTCATCGGCACGATCTGGCCCCTTGTCGCGGAACTGGTCTGGGGCCGCGTCCTGTCCGTCGGGCCGCCCTTCTTCGACAAGGCGTTCACGCCCTTCATGATCGTTCTGGCCATCGCGTTGCCCCTCGGGGCAATCATGCCGTGGAAGCGGGCGCGGATCGCACGCACCCTGCGCCCGTTGCGCGGGGCCGCGGTCCTGTCGGCTGCGGTCGCGGCGCTGGTCTTCGCGCTGTCCACCGGGCATTCGGCGCTGGCGGTGATCGGGGCGGCGCTCGGGTCGTGGCTGATCGCCGGATCCGCGGTGGATCTGTGGCAGCGCACCGGTAATTCGGGTTGGCGGCGGCTGTTCCGCCTGCCGCGCGCCGACTGGGGCAAGGCCGTCGCGCATGCGGGTCTGGGCGTCACCTTCATCGCCGTCGCCCTGATCCAGGCGTGGGAGGTCGAGGATATCCGCGTTGCCAGGATCGACGAGCCCTTCGCGCTCGGGTCCTATCAGTTGACGCTTCGACAGGTTGATCAGGTTCGCGGCCCGAACTACCTGTCGCAGATGGCCGTGATCGAGGTGTCGCGCGGCGGTTCCCGCGTCGCCACGCTGCGACCCGAGAAGCGCGTCTATCCGGTGCAGGGCATGCCCACGACCGAGGCCGGGATCGACTATGGCTTCTTCCGCGACCTCTATGTCGTCATCGGGAACGAACAGCCCGAGGGCGGCTGGGCCGTCCGGTCCTATATCAAGCCCTTCGCGAACTGGATCTGGGGCGGGGCGATCCTGATGGCGCTTGGCGGCCTGATCAGCCTGTCCGACCGTCGCTATCGCGTGGCCGCCGCCGCCCGGAGGGCATCCGCATGAGGGCGCTGCTTCTGTTGCTGTTGCTTGCCGGTCCGGCGATGGCCGTCCAGCCCGACGAGGTTCTGGACGACCCGCGACTGGAGGAACGGGCAAGGGCGATCTCTCGCGATCTGCGCTGCCCGGTCTGCCAGGGCGAGAATATCGACGATTCGAACGCCGCGATCAGCCGGGATCTGCGGCTCTATGTGCGCGAGCGGCTTGTCGCGGGCGACAGTGACGCGCAGGTGGTCGACAACGTTGTAGACCGCTTTGGAGAGTTCGTGCTGTTCAGTCCCCGCGCGACGGGTGCGAACCTTGTCTTGTGGCTGGCGGGGCCGATCATGGCGCTGATCGTGGCCTTCGCCGCCTGGCGCTTTCTGCGTGGGCGCGACCGCGCCCAGCCGATGCCCGACGACCTGGACGAGGCCGAGCGTCGCCGGCTGGACGATCTGATGCGCGGCGACTGACGCGGGGTCGCGCTTTCGCGGGGCGTGGTTTGCGCCCATGATCCCCCTGAACCAAGGGGGGAACAGATGGAATTCCAGACCATTCGGGTTGAACACCAGGACGCCGTCCTGCGTGTCGTCATGAACCGGCCCGAGATGATGAACGCGCTGAACGCGACGATGCGCCAGGAGATCACGGCCGCGCTGAGCGATCTGCCCGAGGGCGTGCGCTGCGTCGTGCTGACGGGCGAGGGGCGCGGCTTCTGCTCGGGGCAGGACCTGACGGATGCCGGTGCCGCGATCGACCTGGAAAGGACGCTGCGCGAGGAATACGAGCCGATGTTGCGCGCGATCACCGGCTGCGCGGTGCCCGTCATCGCCGCCGTGAACGGCGTGGCCGCGGGGGCGGGCGCGAATGTCGCGCTGGTCTGCGACGTGGTGATCGCCGCGAACTCGGCCAGCTTCATCCAGGCCTTCACGCGGATCGGCCTCATCCCCGACGCGGGGGGCACGTGGTATATCCCGCGTGCGATTGGCCATGCGCGTGCGATGGGCGCGATGCTGTTCGCGGAACCGGTTTCGGCGCAGCAGGCGGTCGATTGGGGCATGATCTGGCAGGCCGTCCCCGACGAGGAATTCGAGGCCGTCGTCGCCAACCGCGCGCGCCAGCTGTCCGAGGGGCCGACGGGCGCTTACCTGTCGATCAGGCAGGCGGTTTCGGCAAGCTTCGGGAACGACCTGGAAGAACAGCTCGCGCTCGAGGCGCAGTTGCAGGGCAAGGCCGGGCACAGCCGCGACTTCACCGAAGGGGTCGGGGCGTTCCTTCAGAAGCGCAAGCCGAGCTTTACCGGACGCTAGGCGATCTGGCGAAAGGCGGGGGCGGTTCCCCGGTTGTCGAAGAAGGGAACCGTCGCCGGGCCGGGAATGGCCTCGTCCGGGCCGAGCCCTCGCGCGACCGAGGCCAGTTCGGCCAGGACCACCTCGGTGATGAAGGGCAGGTCCAGTTGCCGCGCCTCGGACAGGGCGACCCAGTGCAGGTGCGAAAGCTCGTCGCAGGCGGCGCCGAAATCGTCGGGATCGCCGCTCAGCCGGTTCGCATCGGCAAGGAAGAAATGCGCGTCGAAGCGGCGCGGCCTGCCGGGTGGGGTGATGGCGCGGAAGAAATAGGTCAGCGCAGAGGCGTCGGGCAGAAGGCCCGCATCCGCGTATCCCGGAAGGGTGGTGGCCTGCGCGCCGGGGCGTCCGATCATGAGGCCGGTTTCCTCGACCAGTTCGCGCAGGGCTGCTGCCGCGATGGCGTCGGGGTTCTGACCCTCGGCCCGCAGTCGGGCGGCGCAGGTAGGGCCAAGGCCGGACGCAAGCGGGATCGCGTCGTCGGTCGCATCGACCGCACCGCCGGGGAAGACGTATTTCGACGGCATGAACACGGCCTTCGCACCCCGCATCCCCATCAGGACGCGCGGCTCGGACCCGTCCCGGCGCAGCAGCAGCACGGTCGCGGCGGGGCGGATGGGCGCGTCGGTCATTCGCCGAACCCGTGCATCCGCCGCGCCCATTGCAGGCCGACAAAGCCGCCCTTGATGATCGGCAGCAGGACCAGCGACGACACGATCGTTCCCAGGCTGAAGACGACCAGCATGGTGATCGCGCTTGGGCGCCACGCGACATAGGATGCCAGCAGGATCGGCGCGGCGATGTGCGAGACCAGCAGGATCGTCAGATAGGCCGGCCCATCGTCGGCGCGCTGATGGTGAAGCGCCTCGCCGCAATCGGGGCAGTGGTCCGCGACCTTGAGATAGCTCGTGAACATCCGTCCCTCGCCGCAGGCAGGGCAACGCAGCTTGGCGCCGCGCGTCATCGCCTGGCCCGTGGGCCGATCCTGATATGTCGCAGTGCTTTCCATGCCTGGCACCTCCGTGGGATGTCCTAAGAACCTAGGCCCTGGCCGCCCGCTTTACCAGTCCGGGTTCCGTCAGGCCGCGCGTTCGGGATGCGACGCGATGACACGGTTCCGCCCGGCCTTCTTCGCCGCCATCAGCGCAAGATCCGCCCGCTGCATCACGCCCGTGACGACACCGGCCGCATCCTGCGCCGCGTGGGGATGCGCGTGGCTGACGCCGATCGAGGCGCTGACGCCGATCTGCCGTGTCCCGCCTATGCGGACCGGCTGGCCACAGATCGCGGCGCGGATCCCCTCGGCCAGAACGGCATCGCCTGCCGCATGGCCCAGCTGGTCGTTGATCGACTTGAAGTGGTCGAGATCCAGCGCAAGGATCGCGAAGCCAGTCCCCGACTGCGCGGCGTTCCGCGCGATCTGCAGCATGCGCGGTTCGGCATAGCGGCGATTAAACAGACCGGTCAGCGGGTCCTTGATTGCCTCCTCCAGCTGGCGCTGCGTCTCTGCCCGCTTGCGGTCCTTGCGCGACTTGCGTGCCAGCAGCCCGTCCAGCGCGATGGCCGAGGCATCCGCCGCGCCCGCATCCGCGAAGGGGTCTGCCAGCACCTCGCCCGCGCCAAGGTCCAGCGCGATCGCGTGACTGTTGCGCGATCCGGCGTCCGTGACGATCGCATAGGACGCATCGCAGGAATTCGGGCGCGCCCGAAGCTCGGCCATGCCGAAGCCCACCGGACCTTCCTGCTGCGATTCGGACAGAAGACGGCGGATCTGGGCCAGCAGGATCTCGTCCTCGACCGCGGGGTCCAGCGTTGCCGTCGCCCCCGCGCACAGCGCCGCCAGACGTTCGCGCCCGGTCACCATGACGACGATCGACGTGGTCGCCGTCGCCGGCGTTCTGCGCAACAACTGGCATGCCGCGGCCGCGCTCATGTCGGCAAGCGGTCCGTTCAGGATCAGCAGATCGACCGAGCCGCGGGACAGCAGGCCAAGAACCTCGGCGCTGGTGCCTGCGGTCGCGACCCCGTGGCAGGCCGAACCCAGACGCACCTTCAACGTGATGCGTGCGGTCGCCGATCCGTCCGCCACAAGGATGCGTGCTGTCATCTCTGGATCCTGAAAATCTTGCCTAACTTGCTTCATGTTCTGCGCCGAAAAGCTTAAGAAATCATTTCCGCGCATCACGCGCCTCACCAATCGACGCATATCGGGGACCGGCACATGGCCATTTCGCAGCAAGGCGCGCAGGAACTTGCCACGGACATTCTTCTGGCGCTGGCCGAACGCCCCGAACAGCTTGCGGGCTTTCTTGGCACCAGCGGGCTGGAACCCTCGGCGCTGCGCCAGGTCGCCTCGCGCCCCGAGATCGCGGTGTTTCTGCTGGATTACATCGTCGAACAGGACGACCGCCTGCTCGAGATCGCCGAAGGGATCGGGCGCGATCCGCGCGACATCATGGCCGCCCGCACCGTTCTTTCGGGGCCGGGAAGCTATGGCTGGGAAGCCGACTGAGCTTTTCCTTTTCTTAACCCGCGCGCGGTAATGCTGTGCCCAAAAGAGGTGGGCATGGACACATTGATCAATCGCACGGTCGAGGAGTTTCTTCGCGCGACCTATGGTGAGGGGCTTGTCGGGACGATCACCGACGAACTGGCCACGACCGAGGAGAACGACCCGGTTCCGGGGCGCGTCCACGGCATGCGGATGCTGGACCGTGCCGCGTTCCGGCTGGTCAAGCCGACGGTCGAGATGCTGGAGGATCTGGGCGCATGGATGACCCGGATCGAGGCCATCCGCCGCCTACTGCGCTTCTCGGGGCGTGATTTCACCGACTTCCTTCTGCGGCTCGAAGAGATGCCCGGCCGCGCGCATCTAGTGCTGCCGAACCTGCATCTGCCGGCGATCCAGGTCGAAGCCGTCGGTCATTCTATCTTTCTGACCATGTCGCCGCCGGATGCGGCCTGGCGGCATCTGCTGATCGGCATCGTGCGGGGGATGGCCGACGATTACGGCGCGCTCTGCCTCATCTCGACCGAGGGGGCGCTGATCCGGGTCGATGTCTGGGACACGTCCTTCGCGCAGGCCCGCGACTTCTCGCTCGATGTCGCATCGTCCGAGGTGGTGCGATGAACATGCCGGTGATGATGCCCGCGCCCTCGCTCGGGGCGCTGCTGCCGATGCATCTGGTCGTGTCGCGCGACGGGGCGGTCCTGTCGGTCGGACCGACCCTGGCCAAGATCGCGCCACAACTGGCCCAGGGGCTGGACCTGCTGCTGCCCGCGCGTGGCGACAAGACCCGTCCGCTGCTGGCGATCTGCAGCGATGCCGTCGCCTCGGGCGAGCGTCTGTTCCTGCGCATCGCGGGGATCGACGACCTTGTCCTGCGCGGCCATGCGGTCGAGCTTGCGGGCGGGGCGATGCTTCTGAACCTTGGTTTCGGGGCGGATCTGAAGGCCGCGATCCGCAGGGCAGGCCTGACGGACGACGATTTCGCGCCCTCGGAGCTGGCGATGGAGTTCCTGTTCCTGCAAGAGGCCAATCTTGGCGTCCTGCGCGAGCTTGCGCGCTTCAACAGCCAGCTGGCCCGCTCGCGAGAGGCCGCGATCCAGCAGGCGCAGACGGATCCGCTGACGGGCCTCGGGAACCGCCGGGGGTTGGAGCTTGCGCTGCAGGCCGCGTTGAAGCGCCCGCACGAGGTCGGCATGTCCCCCGAGGAATGCGCCTTCGCGCTGGTGCATCTGGATCTGGACCACTTCAAGCAGGTGAACGACCGGTTGGGCCACAAGGCGGGGGACGAGCTGTTGCGCCATGTCGGCGTCGTGCTGCGCGGCATCGTGCGCAAGGTCGATATCGCCGCGCGGATCGGTGGCGACGAATTCGTGCTGATCCTGCGGCGCATGACGAATCACGGCGATATCGGGCGGATCGCGGACCGGCTGATCGGCTCGATCAGGGCGCTGTCGCCGCCCGAACTGGGCGAGCTGCGCGTTTCGGCAAGCCTCGGGGTTGTGATCTGGCGTCCCGGCGACACCGAGGACATGGTCGATCTGCTGCACCAGACCGACGAGGCGCTCTATGCCTCGAAGAGAGAGGGGCGGGGGCGGGCCACGATCCGCTGAGCGGTCGCGACCCGCGGGCCTTCAGCGCGTGCGCAAAAGGCCCATGATGTCCTTGGTGCGGTCCAGGATCGGACGCGCGATGGCCTCGGCCCGGTCGGCACCGTCGGCCAGAACGCGGTCGATCTCGGCCGGGTCGGCCATGTAATCCGACATCGCCTTGGTGATCGGCGCCATGGACGCGACGGCGACCTCGGCCAGGGCGGGCTTGAAGGCGCCGAAGCCCTGACCCTCGAACCGGGCCAGCACCTGGTCGACCGTCTCGTCCGACAGGGCGGCATAGATGTTGACCAGGTTGCGCGCCTCGGGGCGGTCCTTCAGCCCGTCCGCCGAACCGGGCAGGGGGTCCGCATCGGTCCGCGCCTTGCGGATCTTCTGCGCGATGGCATCCGCATCGTCGGTCAGGTTGATCCGGCTGGCATCCGAGGGGTCGGATTTCGACATCTTCTTCGACCCGTCACGCAGCGACATGACGCGCGTGGCCACGCCCTCGATCAGCGGCTGGGTGATGGGGAAGTGATCGACCTTGTAGTCGTGGTTGAACTTGGCGGCGATGTCTCGCGTCAGCTCCAGGTGCTGCTTCTGATCCTCGCCCACGGGAACCGCCGTCGCCTGGTAGGTCAGGATGTCGGCCGCCATCAGCGCCGGATAGGCCAGAAGCCCGAGCGAGGCGTTCTCGCTGTTCTTGCCCGCCTTGTCCTTGAACTGCGTCATCCGGTACATCCAGCCGACGCGAGCCACCGTGTTGAACAGCCACGCCATTTCGGCATGCGCGCTGACCTGGCTCTGGTTGAACAGGACCGATTTCGCCGGATCGACGCCCGCCGCCATGAAGGCCGCGGCAGCCTCGCGGATGCGCATCCGCAGCTGCTCGGGTTCCTGCCAGACCGTGATGGCGTGCAGGTCCACCACGCAATAGATCGTCTCGGCCTCGCTGCCCTGCAGGGCCGCGAAACGCTTGAGCGCGCCAAGATAGTTTCCGAGCGTCAGCCCGCCCGAGGGCTGGATCCCCGAGAAGATGCGCGGGCGGAAGGTGCTGTTTTGGGGTTCGGACATGACCGGCCTGCCTTGGAATTTCCTGGCCGCTGGCTTAGCGGTTGGCCGGGCCTTCCGCAACCTTCAAGGAAATTCAATGCGTCCCGGACTGACCGAATCCCCGCTGAACCCCTTGCCGCCGGTGATCTGGCTGCTGACCCTGCCCGTCATCGCGACCGAGGCGATCTTCGCGCTTGGCGGCATCGGCCTGATCGGCGGTGCCGAGGGGGTGGGCCTGCGCCTGACCGCCATCCGCATGGCCGCCCTGCCGCCCGAGCTGATCCAGCGCGCACCGCAATTCCTGCAGCAGGCCCCGTCCGAGTTCTACCGGCTGTTCAGCTATGCCTTCGTGCATGCCTCGTTGACGCATGCGCTGTTCGTCGCGGTCTTCACGCTGGCGCTTGGCAACCTGGTCGCGCGGAACTTCCGCCCGGCGGCGGTCGTGGCGCTGTTCTTCGGTTCGGCCATCGGGGGGGCGGTCATCTATTCGCTGCTGCTGGCGGCGTTGGGGCTGCAGAACGCGCCGCTGATCGGGGGCTATCCCGCGGTCTATGGCCTCGTGGGGGCGTTCACCTTCCTGCTGTGGACCAAGCTGGCCGCGGTGAACGCCAACCGGATGCGGGCATTTTCGCTGATCGGCATGCTTCTGGTTTTCCAGCTGGCATTCGGGCTGGTCTTCGGGGGCGCGGGCCTCGGTTGGATCGCCGAGGTCGCGGGCTTTGCCACCGGCTTCGCGCTCAGCTTCGCGCTGGTCGATGGCGGCATGGCCCGCGCCCTGCGGCAGATCCGGCGGCGTTAACCCCGCCGGACCGCGGCCTTCAGCTCGGACGGGCGATAGCCCCCGATGACGAAGGCCAGCGCGAAATAGATCGCGGCGCCGCCGAACACCAGGATCGCAAGCGACGCCGCGCGCCCCAGGGAACCCGCTTCCAGCCAGGCGCGCATGACCCACAGCGCCCCCGCCATCAGCGCCGATGCGGCCAGAAGGCGGGGGAAGGCGCGGACCAGCTTGGCGTCCGCGCGGGCCGCCTGGCCCATCGCGCGGGTGCCCCACCACAACTGCCCCACCATGACCCAGGCCGCGATGGTCGTGCCCAGTGCCGCCGCAAGGAAGCCCACCAGCGGCATCAGGCCGAAGGCCACCGCCGCGTTCACAACCATGGAAAACAGCGCGAAGCGGAAGGGAGTGCGCGTATCCTCGCGCGCGAAATACAGCGGTTGCAGGATCTTCTGCAGCACGAAGGCGGGCAGGCCAAGGGCATAGACGACCAGCGCCGCCGCGGTCTGCTGCGTGTCGAAGGCGCTGAAGGCACCACGTTCGAACAGGGTCGAGACCATCGGGTCCGCGATCACCGCAATCGCGAAGGCCGAGGGCAGGGTGAGGAACAGCCCGAACTCGGTCGCGCGGGAAAACGCCTGCTGGCCGCCCGCGTGATCGCCCGCGCGCAGCCTGCGCGCCAGTTCGGGCAGCAGGACGACCGCGACCGCCGCGCCGACCACGCCAAGCGGCAGCTGGTACAGCCGGTCGGAATAGGACAGCCAGCCGATCGCGCCCTCGAACCGCGAGCCCACCTGGCGGCCGATCAGCAGGTTGATCTGCACCACGCCACCGGCGAAGGCGGCGGGCAGGGCGACGGCGACCAGGTGGCGCATCTCGGGGGTCATGCGCGGGCGGCGGGGGCGGAAGGTCCAGCCCGTCCGGTGCGCGTCCCACCAGACCAGCGCCAGCTGCGCGATGCCGGTGACGGGCGTCGCCCATGCCAGCGTCAGGCCCAGGTCCCAGCCCTGCCAGCGGCCAAGATACATCGCCACGATGAACAGCAGGTTCAGCAGCACGGGCGCGGCCGCCGCCGCCGTGAACCGCCCGTTCGCGTTCAGCACCCCCGAGATCATCGAGGCCATCGAGATCAGCAGGATATAGGGGAAGGTGATGCGCCCGTATTCGACCGCCAAGTCGAAACGCTCATCCCCCTGGAACCCCGACGCCATCAGCCAGACGAGGCCCGGCATCAGGATCATCGCCACCGCCGACAGGACCAGCACCACGGCGAACAGCCCCGAGAACGCCTGCTGCGCGAAGCGCTGCGCCTCGTCCCGATCCTCGAGCTTCTTCGAGAACATCGGGATGAAGGCGGTGTTGAACGCGCCCTCGGCGAAGAAGCGGCGGAACATGTTGGGCAGCGACAGCGCGATCAGGAAGGCCTCGGCCATCGCGCCGGTGCCCAGCCATGCGGCCATCAGGATGTCGCGCACGAAGCCCGACGCGCGCGAGATCAGCGTCCAGATTCCCACGGCCAGGAATCCGCGCACAAGTCCGGTCTTCATGTATTCGGTGCCTCTGCCCGTTTCACGCCGTCGATGATCGCGGCGCGCAGTCTCTTTTCCAGGGCGTCCCGCTTGGACGCGCTGTGCAGCTTCAGGCCGAACATGTCCTTGACGTAGAAGCTGTCGACGACCTGCGCGCCATAGGTGGCGATCACCGCGCTGACGATCTGGATGTGGTTCGACGCCAGCGTCCGCGTCAGGTCGTACAGAAGTCCCGGACGGTCGCGGGTATCGACCTCGATGATGGTATAGATGTCGCTGCCTTCGTTGTCGAAGGTGACATGGGTCGGGAACTTGAATTCCCGGTTGCGCTTCTTGGGCTTGTCGCGGCTGGCGAATGCCTCGCGGGCGACGATCTCGCCCATCAGGGTGCGCAGGATGGTCTGGCGCAGCTTGGGCAGACGATCCTCGGCGAAGGGGTGGCCGTCGGCATCCTGCACCCAGAAGACCGCCGTGGCATACCCGTCGCGCGTGGTATAGGTCCGCGCATCGACGACATTCGCCCCGGTCAGGGTCAAGGCCCCCGCCAGCCGCGAGAAGATGCCCGGATGGTCGGCCAGCACGAAGGCCGCGCGGGTCGCGTCGCGGTCGGCATCGGCCTGCAGGTCGATGCGGATCTCGTCCGGGCCGACCTCGCGCAGCAGCTCGGCGAAGACGGCGTGGGTCTGGGTGGGCAGGCCCGGCCAATAGGCGTCGTAATGGCGGGCGGCCTCGGCGCGGATGGCCTTCGCCTCCCAGCCCTTGGCCAGCAGCATGTGCTTGAGCGAACGCTTGGCCTCGGCCAGGCGCTTGTCGCGGTTCAGCTCCTCCAGCCCGTTTTCCAGCGCGGCCGCGGTCTCGCGGTGCAGCGTGCGCAGCAGGGCGGCCTTCCAGTTGTTCCAGGTCCCCGGTCCGACGCCGCGGATGTCGCAGACCGTCAGCACCAGAAGCAGGTCCAGCCGCCTGCGCGTCTTCACCGCCTTGGCGAAATCGCGCAGCGTGCGGGGGTCGGCGATGTCGCGCTTCTGCGCCACGTCGGACATCAGCAGGTGGTTGCGCACCAGCCATTCCACCGTGTCGATATCGTCCTGCTGGAACCCGAAGCGCGCCGCGACCCTGCGCGCGATGCGCGCGCCCAGGATCGAGTGATCTTCATTCCGGCCCTTGCCGATGTCGTGCAGCAGCGTGGCCAGGTACAGCACGCGGCGGTTCACGCCTGCGTCGATGATCTCGGACGACAGGGGCAGATCCTCGATCTGCTCGCCCCGCTCGATCTGGGCCAGGGCCGCGACGCATTGGATCGAATGTTCGTCCACGGTATAGTGGTGATAGACGTTGAACTGCATCATCGCCACGACCGGCTCGAATTCCGGGATGAATGCGGCCAGCACGCCCAGCTCGTTCATGCGGCGCAGGGCGCGTTCGGGGTTCCCGTGCTTCAGCAGCATGTCCATGAAGATCGAGATGGCCTCGGGGTCGGCCTGCACCTTCTCGTCCAGCAGATGCAGGTTCGCGGCCACGAGGCGCATCGCGTCGGGATGGATCAGGGTGCCGGTGCGCAGCGCCTCCTCGAACAGGCGCAGCAGGTTCAGCGGATCCGACAGGAACTCGGCCTCGGTCGAGAACGAGATGCGGCCCTGCACGTCGGCAAAGCCCGCGCGCATCTTGCGGCGCCTGCGGAACAGCCTGCCGAAGATCGGCGCGGTGCGGACATGCTGGTTTTCAAGCGCCGTCAGGAAGACGCGCGTCAGCTCGCCCACCCCGGTCGCGTGGCGGAAATAGTCCTGCATGAAATACTCGACGCCCCGACGCGCGGCGGTGTCGGCATAGCCCATGCGGCGGGCGACCTCGACCTGCATGTCGAAGGACAGCACATCGACCGGACGGCCCGCGATCAGGTGCAGGTGGCAGCGCACGGCCCAGAGGAAATCCTCGGCCTGCCAGAACGCCAGATGCTCATCGCGCGAGAAGACGCCCAGATCGACCAGCTCGACCGCGCGATCGACGCGGTGGATGTATTTCGCGATCCAGTACAGGGTCTGAAGGTCGCGCAGGCCGCCCTTGCCCTCCTTGACGTTGGGTTCGAGGACGTATCGCTGGCCGCCCTGGCGCGTGTGGCGCGCGGCGCGTTCGTCCAGCTTGGCCTCGATGAATTCGGGGATGGTGCGCTCGAACAGCTCGGACCACAGGCGGTGGCGCAGTTCCTCGGCCAGGGGGGCGTGACCGGTCACCAGGCGGTGTTCCACCAGCGAGGTGCGGATGGTCATGTCGCCTTCGCCCAGCCGCAGGCAGTCGTCCACGCTGCGGATCGAATGGCCGATCTTCAGCTTCAGGTCCCACAGCATGTAGAGCATGGATTCGACCACGCTCTCGGCCCAGGCGGTGATCTTCCAGGGGGTCAGGAACAGCAGGTCCACGTCGGACTGGGGCGCCATCTCGGCGCGGCCATAACCGCCGACCGCAAGGATCGCCAGCTTCTCGGCCTCGGAGGGGGTGTGCAGGGGGTGCAGGTGCGTCGTCGCGACGTGGTGGACGGCAGTGACGATCACGTCGGTCAGTTCGGCCGTGGCGCGCACGGTCTCTCGGGCGGCGCGGGGGTGGGACAGGAAGCCCGCCTCGACCAGGGCCATGCCGTCCTGGCGCAGCTGGCTCAGAAGCGCGACCGTGCGGGCGCGGATCTGCTTGGGTTCGGAAACATCCGCCAGCTCGGCATCCAGCCGGGACAGGACGGTCGGGGTGTCGAACAGGTCGGACGCCCCGGTCGGAACCGGGGCGTCGTCTGCGTCGGGCTTGGCTGTCATCTTGGCGGTCTGGTCCTGTTGTTACGACCCGAAGCCGCGCGCGGTCTGCGGGGCGGGGTCCAGCACGACCAGCTGGCCGTTGCGGATGGTCGCGACCGACAGGCCGCGCTGGATGGTCCGGTCGCCCTTCAGCCGGAAGATGCCGCCCACGCCCGCAAAGCCCGCGCGCTGCGTCAGCGAGGTCGAGGTCAGCGCATTGCGCCGCCCGCTGCGTGCAAGCGACGCGATGGCCGCCACGCCGTCATAGGACAGCGAGGCCAGCGGATGGGGCTGTTCGCCATGGGTCTGGGCATAGCGGGCCTCGAACTGGCGCATCAGGCCCTGGTCGGGGATCGCGAACCAGCCCTCGGCCAACTGGGCCTCCGAAAGGCGGCTGGCGGGCTGGTCCCAACGGGTCAGGCCCATCATCTGGGTCGCGGGCGAACGCACGCCCGCATCGGCCAGCTGCTGGGTCAGATAGGGCAGGACGGCCTGGTGGTTCGCGGTCATGAAGACCGAATCCACGTTGCCCGATTTCGCGGCCTCGGTCACGCGCGGGACGATGGCGTCGATCCCGGTCACCGAAACCGGATGGTTGATCCGGCCCGCGATGCGTGCGCCGTTGCGCGCGGCGGCGGTCTCGATCGCGGCACCGCCCAGCTGGCCCGCGACGTCATCCTCGGCGACGATCAGGACGTTGCGCTTGCCCTGCTTGACGCCATAGCCGACCAGGCGGTCCGCGATGTTCTCGAAGCTGTTGCCCAGGATGAAGACGTTCCCACCCGCGACCTGCGTGTTGTTCGAGAATGTCAGGACGTTCACGTTGCGCGGGGCCATCGCGTTGCCGACCGCGTTCGCACCCTCGGCGAACAGCGGGCCGAGGATGATCTGCGCGCCGGCATCGACGGCGGCATTCGCCTGCGCCACCGCGGCCTCGGTCGAGGCGCCGGTGTCGTAGATGCGCAGGTCGATCGAGGCGCCCTGCGCATCCGCCGCCGCCATCCGGGCCGAGTTCTTGAGGCTGCGCGCCAGCCATTCCAGATCGGCCGAGCCGGTGCCCGCAGGGGCCAGCAGCGCCACGCGCACCGGCTGCGAAGGGTCGATCAGCTGGCCGGTTTCGGGGCCGGATGCCTGTTCGGTCATCGCGCCGGGTTCGCAGGCGGCAAGGAACAGGGCCGAGATCACGGCGCCCGCGCGGGTCAGGCCCCTGCGCAGCCCACCCGTGGCGGTCCGGCTTGTGGTGGATGCGAACATGTGAAACTTCCCCCGTTGAACTATTGGTTTTGCAAGTCCTCGGGCGCAGACTATGTCCGGTGCGTGCCGATGGCAACGGCACGGCACCCACGCGGGGCCAAGACGAAGGAAAGATGTCATGGAACGTTCAGCCCAGCCCGAAGGCGCCCGCCCCATCGCCGCCCGGATCGAGGCCGCGCGCATCGACCCCGGCCTGCACCTTGTCGCGACGCCCATCGGGGCTGCGCGCGACATCACCCTGCGTGCGCTGGACGTGCTGAACAGCGCCGACATCCTTGCGGCCGAGGATACGCGCGTGCTGCGCCACCTGATGGAGATCCACGGCATCCCCCTGCGCGGCAGGCGGCTGATCGCCTATCACGACCATAACGGCGCGCGCGCGCGTCCAGCGTTGATCGGCGCGCTGAAGGAAGGCGCAAGCGTCGCCTATTGTTCCGACGCGGGGACGCCGCTGGTGGCCGATCCCGGATACCGCCTGGCGCTGGACGCGACCGAGGCCGGTGCGCGGGTCCATGCGCTGCCCGGGCCTTCCGCCGCGCTGGCCGCGCTCAGCCTGTCGGGGCTGCCCTCGGACCGGTTCCTGTTCCTGGGCTTCCCGCCCTCGACCGAGGCTGCGCGTCGGACATGGCTGCGGACATGGCTGGCGACCGACGCGACGCTGATCCTCTACGAAAGCCCGCGCCGCGTGTCGCGCACCCTGGCCGAGCTGGCCTTGCAGGATCCCGACCGCGCCATCGTCATCGCCCGCGAACTGACCAAGAAGTTCGAGGAGGTCATCCGCGGCACGGCCAGCGACCTTTCACAGGATCCGCGCATGGACAGCCTCAAGGGCGAGGTCGTGATGCTGATCGACCGCCCCGGCGAGGTCGAGATCAGCGAGGAGACGCTGGACGACGCCCTGCGCGACCGCATGGGCCGCATGTCCGTCAAGGACGCCGCCAAGGAGGTTGCCGACAGCCTGGGGATGGCCAAGCGCGACGTCTATCAGCGCGCGCTGGCCCTGTCGCGCGACGAATGATGCGCGCGGCCCGCGGGACGACCGCGAACCTGTCGGGCGCCATGGCCGAGGATGCGGTGCTGCGCGAATATCGCGCGCAGGGGGCCGAACTGCTGGCCCGCCGCTGGCGCGGGCGCAGCGGAGAGATCGACCTGATCCTGCGGGCGGACGCGACCCTGATCTTCGTCGAGGTCAAGTCCGCCGCGACCCATGACGCCGCCGCCGAACGCATCCGACCCGCACAGGCCGGCCGCATCATGGGCGCCGCCGAGGAATACCTGGCCGCCACCGGCAGGCCGCTTGCGACCGAGATGCGCTTCGACGCGGCGCTGGTCGATGCCACGGGCCGCGTCGCGATCCTTCCCGACGCGTTCGCGGGTTTCTGACCCCGCAATCTTGCATCCCGCCCGCCCGAGCGCCAAATGTCACCCCGAATGATCAGGAGCGCAGCATGAGCCTTTACGTCGCCCTTCAGATGGACCCGGTCGAGGCCGTGTCGATCGATGCCGACAGCACCTTCCGCATCGGCCTCGAGGCCGAGGCCCGCGGGCACCGTCTGTTCCAGTACACCGCCGACCAACTGCGCTATGACCAGGGGCGCGTGATCGCGCGCGGTCGCCCGATCACGCTGCGCCGCAAGCAGGGCGATCACGTGACCTTCGGCGAATGGGCCGAGGTGGACGTGACCGAGTTCGACGTGGTCTGGCTGCGGCAGGACCCACCCTTCGACATGGCCTATGTCACCTCGACCCACCTTCTGGACCGGGTGCATCCGAAGACGCTGGTCGTGAACGACCCGTTCTGGGTGCGCAACTGCCCCGAGAAGCTGATGGTCCTGGACTTCCCCGACCTGACCCCGCCGACCATGATCGCGCGCGATCCGGCCGCCTTCCGCGCCTTCCGCGAACGCCATGGAGAGATCATCGTCAAGCCGCTCTATGGCAACGGGGGCGCGGGCGTGTTCCACCTCAAGCCCGGCGATCCGAACCTGTCCTCGCTGCTGGAGACCTTTGCCGGCATCAACCGCGAACCGATGATCGCGCAGAAATACCTGCCCGCCGTGGTCAAGGGCGACAAGCGGATCATCCTGGTCGACGGCGAGCCCGTCGGCGCGATCAACCGCGTCCCGCAAGAGGGCGAGGCACGTTCCAACATGCATGTCGGCGGCCGCGCCGAGAAGATCGGCCTGACCGAGCGCGAATACGAGATCTGCAAGATCATCGGCCCGACCCTGCGCGAGAAGGGCCTGATCTTCACCGGCATCGACGTGATCGACGGCTGGCTGACCGAGATCAACGTGACCTCTCCGACCGGGCTGCAAGAGCTGGAGCGTTTCGACGGGATCAACGCATCCGCCGCGATCTGGGAGGCGATCGAGCGTCGCCTGTCCGAACGCTGAGCCCTCAGCCTGCCGCGAATGGCAGGCGATAGCTGATGGCCTCGGCCAGATGCGGGGTGCGGACGGCCTCGGCGCCGTCCAGATCCGCGATGGTGCGCGCGGTGCGCAGGATGCGGTGGTATCCGCGCGCCGTCAGCCCCAGCCGGTCGGCGGCCCTGCGGATCAGCGCCTGACCCTCGGCATCGGGGCGCGCGACCTGTTCCAGGATCGCGCCGGTGGCCTCGGCATTGACCGAGACGCCCGGCTCGGCGGCATAGCGTTCCGCCTGGACCTGCCGCGCCTGCGCGACCCGATCCGCGATCACGACCGAACTGTCGCCATCCGCGCCGCCTTCCAGATCCTCGATCCGCGTCGCGGGAACCTCGATCCGCAGGTCGAAGCGGTCCATCAGCGGGCCGGAGATGCGCGAGAGGTAATCCTGCCCGCAGGTCGCGGCCTTGGGACAGGCCCGCGCGGCATCCGCCAGATGCCCGCAGCGGCAGGGATTGGCGGCGGCCACCAGCAGGAACCGGCAGGGATAGCTGACGTGACGGGCGGCGCGGGCGACCATGACCTCGCCCGTCTCGATGGGTTGGCGCAGGCTCTCCAGCACCTGGCGGGGATATTCGGGCAGCTCGTCCATGAACAGGACGCCGTGATGGGCAAGGCTGATCTGGCCGGGCCGTGCGGACCGCCCGCCGCCCACGATGGCCGCCGGGGACGCGGTGTGATGCGGTTCCTGGAACGGCGGCTGACGAGAGATGCCGCCCGCAGGCAGGATGCCCGCGACGGAATGGATCATGGATGTGGCCAGCGCCTCGGACGGGGTCAGCGGGGGCATGAGGCCCGGAAGACGCGATGCCAGCATCGACTTGCCCGCGCCGGGCGGGCCGACCATCAGCAGGTGGTGACGCCCTGCAGCGGCGATCTCCAACGCGCGCTTGGCGCGTTCCTGGCCGCGCACCTCGGACAGGCATCCGCGTGTCGGGTCCTCTCGCAGCATCCCCGGCTGAGAGGGGGAAAGGGGTTTGCGGTCGCTCAGATGATCGACGACGGATCGCAGCGTCGTTGCGCCGAAGACGGGAACGGTCTGGATCCATGCCGCCTCGGGGCCGCAGGCGGCGGGACAGATCAGGCTGCGGTCATCCTCGGACGCGGCGACGGCTGCGGGCAGGGCGCCCGCCACGGGGACCAGCCGTCCGTCCAGCGACAGCTCGCCCAGGGAAACGCAGCGCGCGACATCCTCGGGGGGGACGATCTTCAGCGCGGCCAGGATCGCCAGCGCGATGGGCAGGTCGAAATGCGACCCCTCCTTCGGCAGGTCCGCAGGCGAGAGGTTCACCGTCAGCCGCTTGCTGGGCAGGGCGATGGACATGGCGCCAAAGGCCGCACGCACACGCTCCTTCGCCTCGGACACCGCCTTGTTGGGCAGGCCCACGATCGAGAAGCCCGGCAGACCCGCCGCAACGGAGCACTGCACCTCTACCAGGCGGGCATCGACGCCTTCGAAGGCGACGGTATAGGCGGTGGCGACCATTCTGTTCCCCAGGGTTTCGGGGAATGGTAAGGCCGGATGGTTAAGGCATGGTTAAAAGCCGCGTAGTTGTTTGATCCTACGGTTTGATTGTGCGATCCTTTCCCAACAGCGGAAGGATGCCCTCTGGGACAAGTTCATCATGGAAGCGCCACGACCACGCACGCCGTCAGAGCAGCAATAGTGAGGGCGGCCCGCCACCGGTCCGAGGGCCTGCCCGAATGATCGCAAGCTTCGAGCGCGACGCTGAGCCGGAAGCTGGGATCAATCCCAGGACAGTTGCAAAGTGGCGCAAACGGCAGACGGTGGATGATCTCAAGACCGGCCCAAAGGAGCCACGTTCGACGGTCCTCACGGAGGCTGAGGAGGCGGCCATCGTCGCGTTTCGGCGCCACACGCTGCTCCCGCTCGATGGCGCTGCGCTTGCCTCTATGCCCTTCAGCCGACCATCCCACGCCTGACACGCTCAGCATTGCATCGGTGTCTACAGCGGCATGGCATCTCACGCCTGCCCGACATCGAGGGCGACAAACCGAGGCGGTCGAAGTTCAAACGCTATCCGATCGGCCCTCGCCATTGCCCTCGGAGCAGTGGTGGACATTGGCTCGATCCACATGGACATCGCCGAAGTGCAGACCGCTGAAGGCAAGTTTTATGAATAGCCCCGAGTTTCTTAGACGCCTTCACGTCTGATCTTCTGCTGCCGCTCGAACTCGGCGGGCGACAACATCCCATTCCTCGCATGTTTGCGTTTCGGTTTGTAGAACATCTCGATGTAATCGAACACGTCCTGCCTTGCGTCTTCGCGTGTCCGGCAGGTTCTGCGCCTGATCCGCTCGCGCTTGAGCAGGTTGAAGAAGCTCTCGGCAACGGCGTTGTCATGGCAGTTGCCGCGGCGGCTCATCGAATGCTCAAGATTGTGGGCGCGCAGGAACGCAGCCCAATGCACGCTGGTGAACTGACTGCCCTGATCTGAATGGATCAGCACCTTGTTCTTCGGCTTGCGCCGCCAGACGGCCATGAGCAGGGCCTGCAGGACGACATCTGTCGTCTGTCTGCTTTGCATCGACCAGCCGACCACGCGCCGGGAATACAGGTCGATGACCACCGCAAGGTAAGCGAACCCCTCTTGCGTCCGGATGTAGGTGATGTCGGTTACCCAAACCTTGTCCGGAACCTCGACATCAAACTGCCGGTCGAGGGTGTTGTCGACCACGACCGACGGCTTGCCGCCATAGCTGCCGGGGCGGCGCTTGTAGCCGATCTGTGCCTTGATCCCCGCCTGTTGCGCCAGTCGGGAAACGCGGTTCGGACAAATGCTTTCGCCCTGTTCGACCAGATCGTCATGCAGCTTGCGGTAGCCGTAGACCTTGCCACTCTCGGCCCAAGCCTTCTGCAGCAGTTCGGTCTGGCGCCTGTCTTCCTGCGCCCGCTGGCTCAGCGGTGTCTTCAGCCACGCGTAGAACCCGCTCGGCTGGATACGCAGGCACCGGCACATCGCCCGCACCGAAAACTGACCCCGATGCTCGGCTACGAACGCCGTCGCCAGCGGGCTCGAACCGGTGGGCCTCGCTGGCTCCACTCACTTTGCATCCTTGGCGAAATACGCGGTGGCCTTTTTTTAGGATGTCGCGCTCCTCCGGCACCCGGACCAGCTCACGCTTCAGCCGACGGATCTCGGCGTCCTTCTCCGTGTCACCCGACACCGCCTTCGCGAACTTGCGCTTCCAGGCATAGAGCGAGTGCGTGCTCACACCCAGCCGTGCCGAAACTTCCTTTGCCGGATAACCCCGTTCCGTGATCTGCGCGACAGCATCGCGCTTGAAGTCGTCAGTGAAATTGCCCGTGCCCATCATGGCCTCCTTGCCTCAAAGTTAGCGAAAAAGGCGTCCACGAAACATGGGGCTATTCAATCAGCGCTTTGCCATCACCTCACGACTCGCGCCTCACCATCTCAAAGCCTTGCCGGTCCGATACCGACGCGGCTGGTCTCTTACATTTTCAGGCTGGGGTGGCTCTGCAACTGCCGCCACGGGCAATCAGCGCCCAGATTGTTCGGGCCATGCGGTCGGCCAGCGCTACGGCGACCACTTTCACCGGCTTGCGGACAAGCATTCGGTCGAGCCAATCAGGTGCCGGTCCTGACGAACCCACTCGACACCCTCGCCGCGCGCTGATCTGCGCCATGGCGCCGAGGTAGAGTAGCCTCCGCAGGTATCGATTACCGGCTTTGGATATTCGTCCGAGCTTCTCCTTCACGCCGCTGGAATGTGCTCGCGGCGTGAGGCCGAGCCATGCTGCGTAGTCACGCGCAGTGCGGAAAGCGGCCACGTCGGGGGTGGTGGCTGCGAATGCGCTGGACGAGATCGCCCCCCCCTGGCACCGTTGCCAGCCGCTCAAGCGCCGGGATCGCCGCAGTGGGCACATCGCGGGCCGCCTCGAGTGGTCGATCAACATTATGAATACCCTTTTCAACGACAACCCCGAACTCGCTTAGACACCGATGCAATGCTGAGCGTGTCAGGTGTGGGATGGTCGGCTGAAGGGCATAGAGGCAAGCGCAGCGCCATCGAGCGGGAGCAGCGTGTGGCGCCGAAACGCGACGATGGCCGCCTCCTCAGCCTCCGTGAGGACCGTCGAACGTGGCTCCTTTGGGCCGGTCTGGAGATCATCCACCGCCTGCCGTTTGCGCCACTTTGCAACCGTCTTGGGATTGATCCCCAGCTTCCGGCTCAGCGTCGCGCTCGAAGCTTGCGATCATTCGGGCAGGCCCTCGGACCGGTGGCGGGCCGCCCTCACAATTGCTGCTCTGACGGCGTGCGTGGTCGTGGCGCTTCCATGATGAACTTGTCCCAGAGGGCATCCTTCCGCTGTTGAGAAAGGATCGCACAATCAAACCGTAGGATCAAACAACTAGCCGCCCGTATGGCTCATGTGGCGGGTCATCTGGCCGCCGACGGATTGCCGGGAATAGTCGAAATCGTGGCCCTTGGGCTTCAGCGCGATCGCATTGCGGATCGCGTCGCGGAGGGGGGCGTCGTCGGAATGGGCGCGCAGGGGTGCGCGCAGGTCGGCGCGGTCCTCTTGGCCCAGGCACATGAACAGCTCTCCGGTGCAGGTCAGGCGCACGCGGTTGCAGCTTTCGCAGAAATTGTGGGTCAGAGGCGTGATGAAGCCGATCTTCTGGCCGGTCTCCTCCAGCCGGACATAGCGGGCGGGGCCGCCGGTGCGTTCGGGCAGGTCGGTCAGGGTGTAGCGCTCGGCCAGGCGGGCGCGCAGGTCGGACAGGGGCCAGTACTGGTCCAGCCGGTCCTCGCCACCCAGATCGCCCATGGGCATCACCTCGATGAAGGTCAGGTCGTGGCCTTCATCGGCGCACCAGCGGGTGATATCGAACAGCTCGTCCTCGTTGACGCCCTTCAGCGCCACGACGTTCAGCTTGACCCGCAGGCCCGCATCCCTGGCGGCGCGGATGCCGTCCAGGACCTGGGGCAGGCGGCCCCACCGGGTGATCTGCGCGAACTTGCCCGCGTCCAGCGTATCCAGCGAGACGTTGACGCGCCGGACGCCGCAATCGAACAGCTCTTGCGCGAAGCGGCCCAGCTGGCTGCCATTCGTGGTCAGGGTCAGTTCTTCCAGCCCGTTGCCCAGGTGGCGCGACATGTTGCGGAAGAAGCCCATGATGCCGCGACGCACCAGCGGTTCGCCGCCGGTGATCCGCAGTTTCTGCACGCCCATCCCGACGAAGGTGGAACACAGGCGGTCCAGTTCCTCTAGGGTCAGCAGCTCGGCCTTGGGCAGGAACTGCATATGCTCGGCCATGCAATAGACGCAGCGGAAATCGCAGCGATCCGTGACCGACACCCGCAGGTACGAGATCGGGCGGGCGAAGGGGTCGATCAGCGGGGCTGGATGCGGCATCTGGCTCATGCGGTGCAATCTAGGCATGCGGCGCGCCGCTCACAAGCGCGGGCGTGATCGTGGCGGTGGTGGACCTTTCGCTGCGGCGCGTGCAATCTGGCCGCCAAGCCTGATGAGGAGATCCTGATGCGTATCGGAACCATGGCGACAGTCCTTGGCCTTGGCGTGATGCTGGCCGGCTGCGCGCAGATGACGCAGACCGGCGCAAGCGCGCCCGACGCCAAGCCTGAAGCGACCCCAGCCACGGCAGAACAGGTGTCCGCCGCCACCGCGATCACTCGCGCCCCGGCGCCGCGTCCTGCGGCCCGCGCGACGGTCGCACAGCTGGACACGACGACGCCCGAACAGCGCGCCGCCGCAGCCGAGGTTCCGGCCGAGGCGTCGGAGAAGAAGCTGGGCACGACCGTAGGCTCGCTCGGGAACCCGACCGAGGGAGGGCTGTGGATGAAGACCCCGCTGGTCAAGTCCCGCACGCCGGGGCGCATCGTCTATCCGGCGAACGGCAAATCGGCCAAGGTCGAGCTGATTCCCTTGACGACCGGCGGCAGCGGCAGCCAGGTTTCCCTGTCCGCGCTGCAGTTGCTGGGCGTGTCCCTGACGGATCTTCCGACGCTGGAAGTTTACTCGGGGTCCTGATCCGGCTGATCCGGCTGGTCCTCGGCGACCTTCTCGGCCGGTTTCCACGCTGCGGCCCGTTCGGGGTCGTGGCGTGCAAGATCGGACAGCAGCGCCGCGACCGCCTGGCGCACCGCGCCGTTGCTGTCGTGATGCAGATGCGCGGCCCATTCCAGCGCGCGGTCGCGGATCGCGATATCGGCGGGCTTGGGGTGGTTCATCTTGGCCCAGTGGTTCGTCATGGTCATCAGCAGGCGCCGCTGTAGCGGGTTGCGCGATTCCATGAACGGCTCCAGATCGCCAAGACGTGCCGGATCCGACGCCAGGCGGCGCTGACCTGCCGCCGCGACCGCATCCGCGATGTCCAGCGCATCCACCGCGGGCGCCCATTCCAGGATCGCGGCCCAGGCATCGTCATCCGGGCGCATCCGCGCCTGCAGCAGCAGCTTGGCGGCGGCGATGCGGGCCTCGTGGATGTCGCTTTCCCACAGCGTGCGTGCAAGGGCCACGCGTTCCTCGGGGGTCAGGGCCGCGCGCCATCCGGCCACCAGCGGCTCCAGCTGGGCGGGCGCGATGCCAAGCGTCTCGCGATCGCGCTTGTGGCGGGCGGCCATCTTCGCGGCGCGGTCGGCGTCGCCCAGGGCGCGCAACTGTTCGATTTCCTGCATTCGGGGTCCTTTCCGTTTGGGCCCTTCTAGAAATCCCGCGCCCTCGCGGCAAGAAGGTGGTGGAAGCGCCGCGCGCCCCACGCTAGAAGCGCTTGCGTTAACACGAGGTAGCCCCATGTCCCATTCCGCCGAACCCCGTCCGATGACCTCTGGCAAATGCGGCCCGCTGTCGGGTGAGGCGCAGGTGCCCGGAGACAAGTCGATCAGCCACCGCGCGCTGATCCTGGGCGCGATGTCGGTGGGGCAGACGCGCATCACGGGCCTTCTGGAAGGGCAGGACGTGCTGGACACCGCCAAGGCGATGGAGGCGTTCGGCGCCACCGTCACGCGCCACGGTCCGGGCAGCTGGACGGTGGACGGCGTGGGCGTGGGCGGCTTCGCCTCGCCCGAGGGGGTGATCGACTGCGGCAACAGCGGGACGGGCGTGCGCCTGATCATGGGTGCGGTCGCCACCACGCCGATCACCGCGACCTTCACCGGCGATGCCAGCCTGTCGCGCCGCCCCATGGCGCGCGTGACCGACCCGATCGCGGAATTCGGCGCACGCATCACCGCACGCGAGGGCGGGCGCCTGCCCATCACCATCGAGGGCGCTGCCGATCCCGTTCCCGTCACCTATCGCACGCCGGTCGCCAGCGCGCAGATCAAGTCCGCGATCCTGCTGGCCGGTCTGAACGTCCCCGGCGAAACCGTCGTGATCGAGTCCGAACCCACCCGCGACCATTCCGAACGCATGCTGGCGGGCTTCGGCGCCGACATCCGGGCCGAGACGACGGCGGACGGCCATGTCATCACCCTGCAGGGCCGCCCCGAGCTGCGCGCCCAGGACGTGGCCGTGCCGCGCGATCCCTCCAGCGCGGCCTTCCCGGTGGCGGCTGCCCTGATCGTTCCGGGGTCCGAGATCCGCGTGCCGGGCGTCAGCCGCAACCCGACGCGCGACGGCCTGTACGTGACGCTGCTGGAAATGGGCGCCGACATCACCTTCGAGAACCCGCGCGAGGAAGGCGGAGAGCCGGTCGCCGACCTGCTGGTGCGCCATGCGCCCCTGAAGGGCGTGACCGTCCCCGCCGAACGTGCCGCCAGCATGATCGACGAATTCCCGATCCTGTCGGTGATCGCATCCTATGCCGAAGGGACGACCGTGATGAACGGCGTGGCCGAGCTGCGCGTGAAGGAAAGCGACCGCATCGACGCGATGGCCCGGGGCCTTGAGGCGAACGGCGTGAAGGTCGAGGAGACGAAGGACAGCATGACCGTCCACGGCACCGGCAGCGTTCCGGGCGGCGCGCAGGCGGTGACCCATCTGGACCACCGCATCGCGATGTCCTTCATGGTGCTGGGCCTGAATGCCCAGAACCCCGTCGGCATCGACGATGCGGGACCGATCATGACCTCGTTCCCGGATTTCGTTCCGCTGATGGAACGGCTGGGCGCCAGCTTCGGGTAAGGAAAAGGGGGCCGCGGCCCCCTTCTTCATGCGCTGGCCTTCATCGGGTATCCGAGGGCTGCCAGCGCGGCCTCGATCTCGGTCAGGATGGCGGGATCGTCGATGGTCGCGGGGGTCGTCACCTCGTGCCCGTCCGCGATCTTGGCCATGACGGCGCGCAGGATCTTGCCCGAGCGCGTCTTGGGCAGGCGGTCCACGATGCAGGCGAGCTTGAAGCAGGCGACGGGGCCGATCCGGTCGCGGACCATGGCGATGGCCTCGGCCACGACATCCTCGGGCGGGGTGGTGACGCCCTTCTTGAGACACAGAAGCCCAAGCGGGATCTGACCCTTCAGCGCGTCCGCGATCCCGATGACCGCGCATTCCGCGACGGCGGGGTGGGCGCCCAGCACTTCCTCCATCGCGCCGGTCGACAGGCGGTGGCCCGCGACGTTGATGACGTCGTCGGTGCGCGCCATGATGAACAGGTATCCGTCATCATCGACAAAGCCCGCATCGCCGGTCTCGTAATACCCCGGAAAGCGTTCGAGATAGGCCTTGCGGAAGCGCGCCTCGGCATTCCACAGCGTCGGCAGCGTGCCGGGGGGCAGGGGCAGGCGGATCGCGATGGCGCCCAGTTCGCCCGCAGGCATCGGCTGCCCCTCTGCGTCCAGCACCTGCACGTCGTATCCGGGCATCGCGACGGCGGGGCTGCCCTTGCGGATGGGCAGGGTCTCGATCCCCAGGGGGTTCGCGGCGATGGCCCAGCCGGTTTCGGTCTGCCACCAGTGGTCGATGACGGGGATCTTCAGATGATGCTCGGCCCAGGTGATGGTGTCGGGATCGGCGCGTTCGCCCGCAAGGAACAGGGCCTTCAGGCACGAGATGTCATGGCCGGGGATCATGCGCCCTTCGGGATCGTCGCGACGCACGGCCCGGATCGCCGTCGGCGCGGTGAAGAAGCTCTTGACCCCGTGCTGCGCGATCACCCGCCAGAAGGTGCCCGCATCGGGGGTGCCCACGGGCTTGCCCTCGAACACGATGGTCGTGGCCCCCGCGATCAGCGGGCCATAGCAGATATAGCTGTGACCGACGACCCAGCCCACGTCCGAGGCCGCCCAGAACACGTCGCCCGCCCCGATGTCGTAGATGTTCGACATGCTCCAGGCCAGGGCGACGAGGTGCCCCGCCGTGTGGCGCACAACGCCCTTCGGCTGACCGGTCGTCCCCGAGGTATAGAGGATGTATGCCGGATGGTTTCCCGCCACCGGCACGCAGTCGGCGGGTTCGGCATCGCGGGTGATGCGGTCCCAGTCCAGGTCGCGCCCCTCGATCAAGGACGCGGGTTCCTGTTCGCGCTGCAGGATCACGCAGAATTCGGGCTTGTGCCGCGACTGTTCGATCGCGCGGTCCAGAAGCGGCTTGTAGGGCACGATGCGTCCCGGTTCGATCCCGCAGGACGCCGCGATGATCGCACGCGGTTGCGCGTCGTCGATCCGCACCGCCAGTTCGTGAGAGGCGAAGCCGCCGAACACGACCGAATGGATCGCGCCCAGCCTTGCGCAGGCCAGCATCGCGACCAGCGCCTCGGGGACCATCGGCATGTAGATGATCACGCGGTCGCCCGACCCGACGCCGCGTTCGCTCAGCGCGCCCGCCAGCCGCGCGGTGCGGTCCCGAAGTTCCGCATAGGTCAGCCGCGAGATGCTGCCCGTGATCGGGCTGTCATGGATGATCGCGATCCGGTCGCCATGGCCCGCCGCGACATGGCGGTCCACCGCGTTCCAGCAGGTGTTGACCATGCCGTCGGCGAACCATTCGCCCGCCGGACCCTGGTCGAAGAATGCGGCCGACGGCGCGTGATCCCAGTCGATGGCCTGCGCGGCGGCGGTCCAGAACCCCTCGGGGTCGGCCTTCCACGCATCATGGATGTCGCGATACGACATGGCAGTTCCTCCCTCTCCCTTGCGGGTATCCTAGCGCGGGAAAGGGGGCGTCGGGCAAGCGTGTTAGCGCCATGCATTCGCAAACCGTGAAGTTGGGTTTGCAAAGGCCGAAAGCGAACGGCGGCCCCGAAGGACCGCCGCCGCATGTTTGCAAAGATCAGCCGTAATGGGCGACCGGCGTTCCGGCCAGCACGCTCATGTTCAGCAGGCCGCGCGTCGTGATCGAGGGAGTCACGATATGGGCGCGGTTGCCCATGCCCATCAGGATCGGCCCGACCTCGAGCCCGCCTGCCTTCATCTTCAGCGCGTTGCGCACGCCCGAGGCCGCGTCGGCATTGCCGAAGACCAGGATGTTCGCCACGCCCTCCAGCCGCGATCCGGGGAAGATGCGGTTGCGGATGTCGGGGTCCAGCGCGCTGTCCACATGCATTTCGCCGTCATACATGAAGTCCGGCTCTCGGGCGTCCAGCAGGGCCATCGCCTCGCGCATCTTGCGGCCGCTGTCGCTATCCAGGTTGCCGAACTGCGAATGGCTGCACAGCGCGACGCGGGGCGTCAGGCCGAAGCGACGGACATGGCGTGCGGCACCGCAGACGGTCTCGGCGATCTGTTCCGGCGTCGGGTCCTGGTGGACCTGCGTGTCCGCGATGAACAGCGGACCGTCCTCGAGGATGATCATCGACAGCGCGCCCTGCGGACGCAGGCCGCCACGGGCCAGGATCTCGCGGACATAGCGCAGGTGCCAGCTGTACTGCCCGAAGGTGCCGCAGATCAGGCTGTCGGCCTCTCCGCGGTGGACCATGACGGCACCGATCGCGGTGGTGTTGGTGCGCATGATCGCCCGCGCGATGTCGGGGCTGACGCCCTGGCGCGCCATCAGCGTGTGATAGGTTTCCCAATAGTCGCGATAGCGCGGATCGTTCTCCGGGTTCACGATCTCGAAGTCGCGTTCGGGGCGGATGGGCAGGCCCGCGCGTTCGGCGCGCATGGCGATGACCTCGGGGCGGCCGATCAGGATGGGAACGTCCGTGGTCTCTTCCAGCATGGCGTTCGCGGCGCGCAGGACACGCTCGTCCTCGCCCTCGGCGAAGGCGATGCGACGGGTCGCGGTCGCGGCGGCGTCGAAGACCGGGCGCATGATCATGGCCGAGCGGAAGACCGAACTGTCGAGCTTCTGCTTGTAGGCGGCCACATCCTCGAGCGGGCGGGTCGCGACGCCGCTGTCCATCGCGGCCTTGGCCACGGCGGTGCTGACGATGCCGACCAGGCGCGGGTCGAAGGGCTTCGGGATCAGGTAGTCGGCGCCGAAGGTCAGCGTCTCGCCGCGATAGGCGGCGGCGGCCTCGGCCGCGGTGGTCGCGCGGGCCAGTGCGGCGATGCCTTCGATGCAGGCGATCTTCATCTCGTCGTTGATCGTGGTCGCGCCCACGTCAAGCGCACCGCGGAAGATGAAGGGGAAGCACAGGACGTTGTTGACCTGGTTCGGGTAATCGCTGCGCCCGGTGGCGATGATCGCGTCGGGCGCGACCTCGCGGGCAAGGTCGGGCATGATCTCGGGCATGGGGTTGGCCAGCGCGAAGATGATGGGGCGCGACGCCATGCGGGCGACCATCTCGGGCTTGAGGACGCCGGGGCCGGAGAGGCCCAGGAACAGGTCCGCGCCGTCGATCACCTCGTCCAGGGTCCGCTTGTCGGTCGCCTGCGCATAGGCGGCCTTCTGCGGGTTCATGTCTTCCTGGCGGCCCTCGTGGACCAGGCCGTGGATGTCGCACAGCCAGACGTTCTCACGCTTGACGCCCAGCTTCAGCAGCATGTCGAGGCAGGCGATGCCCGCCGCCCCGCCGCCCGTGGACACGATCTTGATATCCTCGAACTTCTTGCCGGCGATGCGCAGCGCGTTGGTGGCTGCCGCGCCCACGACGATGGCGGTGCCGTGCTGGTCGTCGTGGAAGACGGGGATGTTCATCTTCTCGCGGCAGATCTTCTCGACGATGAAGCAGTCCGGCGCCTTGATGTCCTCCAGGTTGATCGCCCCGAAGGTCGGCTCCAGCGAGCACACGATCTCGGCCAGCTTCTCGGGGTCGGGCTGGTCCACCTCGATGTCGAAGCAGTCGATATTGGCGAATTTCTTGAAGAGGACGGCCTTGCCCTCCATCACCGGCTTGGATGCCAGCGCGCCGATATTGCCAAGCCCCAGCACCGCGGTGCCGTTGCTGACCACCGCGACCAGGTTGCCGCGGCTGGTATAGCGTGCGGCGGTCGAGGGGTCGGCCTTGATCTCGACGCAGGCCTCGGCCACGCCGGGCGAATAGGCGCGCGAGAGGTCGCGCCCGTTTGCAAGCGGCTTCGTCGCGCGGATCTCCAGCTTACCCGGTCGCGGGAATTCGTGATAATCCAGCGCTGCCTGTCGCGCCTTGTCCTGCCTGCGGTCTTCCATTTCTGCCTCCGGTTCCGGAATTGGTTGACCGTTAAATCATTTCGACGGCCAAGAACAGCGGCCTTGCACCCATCCGCACGCGGGCGCAGAAAAGAGGGCAGGATTTTCAGGAAGGCCCCGGCATGAGCAACGATCTGGTCGATACCGCGCGCGACGTGCGCGAAAGGGCATACGCCCCCTATTCGCGCTTCAAGGTGGGGGCCGCCGTGCGCTGCGCCGACGGGTCCGTCCACGCGGGCTGCAATGTCGAGAACGTCGCATATCCCGAGGGCACCTGCGCCGAGGCCGGCGCCATCGCCGCCATGATCGCCGCCGGCCAGACGCGCCTGACCGAGGTCGCCGTCATCGCCGACAGCCCCGCGCCCGTGCCCCCCTGCGGCGGCTGCCGCCAGAAGCTGGCCGAGTTCGGCGATGCCGACACGCCCGTCACGCTGGCGACCACGGATGGCGTCGTGTTCCACACGACCATCGGCGACCTGCTGCCCGGTCGATTCGACGCGGGCCACATGGCGCGCACATGACCGACCCCAGGCCGGTGATCGCGTCCCTGCGAAACGGGCGGGGACTGGACGGCCCGGGCGCCGCGCTGATCGCGCAGGGCCTGGCCGACGGGTCGGTCAGCGACGCGCAGGCGGGCGCCTTCGCGATGGCCGTGCTGACGCGCGGGACGGGCGATGCTGGGCGCGTGGCGCTGACGCGCGCGATGCGCGATTCGGGCGACGTGCTGCACTGGGATCTGCCGGGTCCGGTCGTGGACAAGCATTCGACCGGGGGCATCGGGGACACGACCAGCCTGATCCTTGCGCCGCTGCTGGCGGCTGCGGGGGTCTTCGTGCCGATGATCTCGGGGCGGGGGCTGGGCCATACGGGCGGCACGCTGGACAAGCTGGAGGCCATCCCCGGCTTCCTCTGCGACCAGCCCGAGGACGCGTTCCGCCGCATCGTGGCGCAGGACGGCTGCGCCATCGTGGCGGCGACCGGCGATGTCGCGCCCGCGGACCGCAGGCTCTATGCCATTCGCGACGAAAGCGGGACGGTCGAATCCATCGACCTGATCACCGCCTCGATCCTGTCGAAGAAGCTGGCGGCCGGGATCGACGCGCTGGTGCTGGACGTGAAGGCCGGTTCCGGCGCCTTCATGCGCGAGGATGGCGGCGCGCAGCGGCTGGCGCAGGCGCTGGTATCGACCGCGAACGGGGCGGGGTGCCGTTGTTCGGCGCTGATCACCGACATGGACCAGCCGCTGGCCCGTTCGGCGGGCAATGCCGTCGAGGTGCACGAGGCGATCCGCGTGCTTCGGGGCGAACGCGGCCCCCTGCGCGACCTGGCGCTGGCGCTGGCTGCGGAATGCCTGTCGCTTGCCGGGCGTCCGGCGGATGCGCTGGAGGGGCTTCTGGATGGCGGCGCGGCGGCCGAGATCTTCGGTCGGATGGTCGCAGCCCAGGGCGGTCCTGCCGATCTGGTCGAGCGGCCCGATGCCCATCTGCCGCAGGCCCCCGTCATCCGCCCGGTTCCGGCACCCGCAGGACGTGTCGGACATATCGACGTGACCGCGCTCGGCCATGCCGTCGTGGCCCTTGGCGGCGGTCGCGTCCGCAAGGACGAGGCGATCGACCATGCCGTCGGCCTGACCGCCCTTGCGAAGCTGGGCGAGGAGATCGGCCCCGACCGTCCGCTTGCCATGGTCCACGCCGCCGACGACACCGCGGCCGAGGTCGCCATCGCCGCCGTGCAGGCGGCCTATGGCGCGGGCGACGGCGAACCCGGACCCCTCGTCCGCGAAAGGATCACCGCATGAGCCGCGCCTTCCTGATCGTGATGGACAGCGTGGGCATCGGCGGTGCGCCCGATGCCGACCGCTTCTTCAACGAGGGGCTGCCCGATACCGGGGCGAACACTGTCGGCCATATCGCGCAGGCGCAGGGGCTGGCGATGCCGAACCTTGGGCGGCTGGGCCTCGGGTCCGCCGTGCGGCTGGCATCGGGGCTGGACGCGCCGGGGCTGGGTGGCGAACCGCAGGGCCTGTGGGGTGCCGCGACCGAGGTCTCGAACGGCAAGGACACGCCTTCGGGCCATTGGGAGATCGCGGGCGTTCCCGTTCCCTGGGACTGGCACTATTTCCCCGACACGAACCCCGCCTTCCCCCCCGAGGTGACCGCCCGCATCTGCGAGATCGCGGGCACGGACGGCATCCTTGCGAATTGCCATGCCTCGGGCACGCAGGTGATCGAGGATTTCGGGGCCGAGCATCTGCGGACGGGACGGCCCATCTGCTATACCTCGGTCGACAGCGTGCTGCAGATCGCCGCGCACGAGGAGGCCTTCGGGCTGGACCGCCTGATCGCGCTGTGCGAGGGGCTGGCCCCCATGCTGCACCGGATGCGGCTCGGCCGCGTCATCGCGCGACCCTTCCTTGGCGATGCGCCGGGCAATTTCCAGCGCACGCCGAACCGCCGCGATTTCGCCATCGCGCCGCCCGCGCGGACGATCCTGGACATCGCCGCAGGGGCAGGGCGCGCGACCCATGCCATCGGCAAGATCGGCGACATCTTCAGCCATCGCGGCATCGCGCATCTGCACAAGGGCAAATCCGACGCGGATCTTGCGCGGCATCTGGTCCGCCTGGGGTCCGAGGCCGAGGAAGGCAGCCTGACCTTCGCCAATTTCGTCGAGTTCGACACGAATTACGGCCATAGGCGGGACGTTGCGGGCTATGCCCGGCAGTTGGAGTGGTTCGACGGCGTTGCGGGCCAGCTGATCGACGTGTTGCGCCCCGGCGACCTTGCGATCTTCACCGCCGATCACGGCAACGACCCGACATGGCGGGGTACCGATCACACCCGCGAACGCGTGCCCGTGCTGGGTCACGGCGTGGGGCCGCGCGCCGTGGGGCAGGTGGGCTTTGCCGATATCGGGGCCTCGGTCATGGCGCATCTGGGCCTGCCCGCGCCCGAACATGGAAGGAGCTTCCTGTGAAGAAGCTGGAACTGCACCTGCACCTGGAGGGCGCGGCCCCGCCCGCCTTCGTGCGCGACCTTGCCGCCCGCAAGTCCGAGGATGTGGGCGGCATCTTCGACGAACGGGGCAATTATGCCTATCGCGGCTTCGACGAATTCCTGCAGGTCTATGAGGCCGCGACCAGCGTGATCCGCGGACCCGAGGATTATGCCCGCCTGCTGGAGGTCGTGCTGGAGAACTGCGCCGAGAACGGCGTGATCTATGCCGAGCTGTTCGTCTCGCCCGAGTTCTGCGGGGGCGGCGACCTGGCCGCCTGGCGCGAGTATCTGCACGCGATGACCGAGATGGCCGCGAAGATGCGCGGGCAGGGGATCGACAGCCGCGCGATCCTGACCTCGATCCGGCATTTCGGCCCCGAACGGTCCAAGACCACCGCGATCTGCGCGGCAGAGACCGCGGGCGGCTGGGTCACCGGCTTCGGCATGGGCGGGGCCGAGGGCGTGGGCCGCGCGACCGATTACGCCTGGTCCTTCGACTGCGCCCGAGAGGCGGGCCTGGGTCTGACCTGCCACGCGGGCGAATGGGGCGGCCCCGACAGCATCCGCGACGCGCTGTCGCTTGGCTGCACGCGCATCGGCCACGGCGTCCGCGCGATCGAGGACAACGCGCTGGTCGACCGCCTGGCCGAGGATGGGATCACGCTGGAGGTCTGCCCGGGGTCCAACATCGCGCTCGGGGTCTATTCCCGGCTGCGCGACCACCCCATTGCGAAGTTGATCGAACGCGGCGTCCGCGTGACCGTGTCGACGGACGATCCGCCATTCTTCCACACCACCATGCGGCAGGAATACGACGCGCTGGCCCGGGTCTTCGACTTCGCCGAGCCGGAATTCGACCGCATCGCCCATTGGGCCATTGACGCCGCCTTCTGCGACGACGATACCCGCGCCCGCCTGCGAAAGGAGTTCTCGTGACCCAACCCCATCTGACCGTCGTCACCCACCCGCTTGTCCAGCACAAGCTGTCCGTCATGCGCCAGAAGGACCTGTCGACCGCCGGTTTCCGTCGCCTGCTGCGCGAAATCAGCCTGCTGCTGGCCTACGAGGTCACGCGAGAGCTGGAGCTGACGACCACCCGCGTCCAGACCCCCATCTGCGAGATGGACGCCCCCACGCTGGAGGGCAAGAAGCTTGCGCTCATCTCTATCCTGCGTGCGGGCAATGGCCTGCTGGACGGGATCCTGGAACTGATCCCCGGTGCGCGGGTCGGTTTCGTGGGCCTGTATCGCGACCCGGAGACGCTGAAGCCGGTCGAATATTACTGCAAGGTCCCGCGCGAGCTGGACGCCCGCATGACCATCGTGGTCGATCCGATGCTGGCCACGGGCAACAGCTCGGTCGCGGCCATCGACATGCTGAAGGAACGCGGCGCGAAGAACCTGCGCTTCCTGTGCCTGCTGGCCGCGCCGGAAGGCGTTGAGCGCATGCGCGAGGCCCATCCCGACGTTCCGATCTATACCGCCTCGCTGGACGAGAGGCTGGACGAGCATGGCTATGTCGTGCCGGGTCTTGGCGATGCGGGCGACCGGATGTTCGGCACGAAATAAGGCCGTCGTTAACCCCGCCTTCAATCCTGCCCCGCTAGAAGGGGCGGGAATTGCAGCGGGGATGAAAGATGGCGGTCTGGCGATACGGTTCGATCTGGCTTTGCCTTGTCGGGGTGGCAAGCGCCGCCCCGACGCCGCCCCCGCCCGCAGGTTTCGCGGGCGATCAGTATATCGACGCGCAGGGCTGCGTGTTCCAGCGTGCAGATACGGGCTGGACCGCGCGGCTTGACGGTGCGGGCACTGCCCTTTGCGGCTTTCCGCCCAGCATTGCGGCGACACGCGTGGCCGCCCCCGAACCCGATGCCGAGGCTGTCCTGGTCGAGAAGTTGACCGAAGGACTGCGCCCCGAGGAATTCGCGGCGGGCCCCAAGCCGACTGAACAGCGTCTGCCCCCTGCGCCTGCGCGTCATCCCGACCCGTTGCAGACGGCGATCGCGGGGGCCGTCGCGATTGATCCGGTCCTGCGCCAGAAGGCCGGGCTGTCCGGCCCGCAGGATCTGTGCGCCCGAATGGGCTATCGCCCGGATCCCGACGCGGTGGTGGGGCTTGGGCTATGCCCCGGAATGTCGGTGCCGAAGCCCGTTGCAGCGACCCCCGAACCCGCGCCAGCGCCTTCGCCCGCCGTCAGGCCGAAGCGACCCGCACCGCCCAAGCAGGCAACACCAGAGCCACCTGCAGCACGGCCGCGCCCACCCGGCGACCTGATCGCTGCCGGTGCCCGATATGTGCAGGTGGGGGCATTCGAGGATGCAGGCGCGGATGCCGCCCTGCGCCGCATCGCCGCGCAGGGGCATCCCACGGCGCAGATCAGACCGAATGGCGACAAGGGCCCGCGCATCGTCCTTGCGGGCCCCTTTGCGGATCGTGCGTCTCTGGCGGCGGCTCTGGCCGCCCTGCGCAGCGCGGGATTCGCGGGTGCCGTCGCGCGCTAGGCGCTGCGCACCGCGTCGATCATCCGGGCGACATTGTTGGGATCCGCGTCGGGCGTGATCCCGTGGCCCAGATTGAACACGTGCGGACCGTTGCGCAAGGCACGCGTGATGCGCTGCGCCTCGGCGACCAGTTCGGGGCCGCCGGTGACCATGTGCTGGGGGGCCATGTTGCCCTGCACGCAGATCTCGGGCTGGACATTGGCGGCAACCCATTCGGCCGAGACCGAATTGTCGGTCGCCACACAATCCGCACCGGTCGCCGCCGCGAACCCGACATAGCGGTCGCCAGCCTCGCGCGGGAAGGCGATGACGGGAACGCCGGGATGCCGCTCCTTCAGCGCCGCGATGATCCGCTTGGCCGGTGTCACGGCGAAATCGTCGAAATCGCGCCCCTTGAGGCTGCCCGCCCAGCTGTCGAACAGCTTGACCACTTCGGCCCCCGCGTCGATCTGCCGCGACAGGTATTCGACCGTCGCATCGGTGATCCGGTCGATGAGGGCGCTGAACGCCACGCGATCCGCATCCTTGAAAGCATGGGCGGGCCCCTGGTCCTTGGTGCCGCGACCCGCAACCATGTAGGTGGCAACCGTCCAAGGCGCGCCGGCAAAGCCGATCAACGCGGTCTCCTTGGGCAGTTCCCGCGACAGGATGCGCACCGTCTCATAGATCGGGTTCAGGCGTTCGTGGATCTCGTCCACGGGTTTCAGCTGCGCGACTTGTTCCGCCGAGGTGATCGTCGACAGGCGCGGCCCTTCGCCCGTCACGAACCACAGATCGGCGCCAAGCGCCTGTGGCACAAGCAGAATATCGGCAAAGAGGATTGCCGCGTCGAAGCCAAAGCGCCTGATCGGTTGCAGCGTGACCTCGGCCGCCAATTCCGGGTTGTAGCACAGCGACAGGAAGTCGCCCGCCTGCGCACGCGTCGCGCGGTATTCGGGCAGATAGCGACCGGCCTGGCGCATCATCCAGATCGGCGGGGTGTGAAGGGTCTCGCCCCGAAGGGCGCGCAGCAGAAGTTTGGTCATATGGCCTCCTGCTCGCCATCAAGGTCACGGGCAGCCCGTTGTCAACCCGCGCCCCGGCAGCTATGCCAGCGGCATGAACACGATGCCCGACCCCACCCGCCCCCTTAAGATCGGAACCCGCGGATCGATCCTTGCGCTTGCGCAGGCGTACGAGACGCGCGACCGTCTGATGGCCGCGCATGGCCTGACGGTCGATGCGTTCGAGATCGTCGTCATCAAGACCACGGGCGACCGCATCACCGACCGCGCGCTGCGCGAGATCGGCGGGAAGGGGTTGTTCACGCGCGAGATCGAGGAGGCCCTGACCGAGGGCGGGATCGACATCGCCGTGCACTCGATGAAGGACATGCCGACGCTGCAGCCCGATGGGTTGGTGATCGACTGCCTGCTGCCGCGAAACGACGTGCGCGATGCCTTCGTCAGCCTGAAGTACGACAGCATCGCCTCGCTGCCGAAGGGGGTCGTCGTGGGATCGTCCAGCCTGCGCCGTCGTGCGCAGCTGGCGCATCGTCGCCCCGACCTGCAGCTGGTGGAGTTCCGGGGCAACGTGCAGACGCGCCTGAAGAAGCTGGAAGATGGCGTAGCCGAAGCGACATTCCTTGCCATGGCCGGTCTGCGCCGCATGGACATGATCGGCGTGGCGCGCGGCGCTGTCGATCCGGACGAAATGCTGCCAGCCGTCGGGCAGGGCGCCATCGGGATCGAACGTCGCAAGGGTGACGATGCGGTTGCGGCGCTTCTTGCGCCGATCAACCACGTCGAGACGGCAGATCGTCTGCGTGCGGAACGGGCGTTCCTTGCACGCCTTGATGGTTCTTGCGAGACTCCGATTGCCGGTCTTGCCGATCTGGATGGCGACCGCCTGATCGTGCGCGGTGAAATCCTGCGTCCCGATGGAAGCGAGGTTCACGCAGCCACGCGCGAAGGCGCGATCGGCGATGGTGCAGCGATGGGTCAGGATCTGGCCGACGAGCTTCTGAAACGCGCCGGCCCCGGCTTCCTGACCCTGTAACCGGTCAATAGCTGCGGATGAGGCCCACCAGCCGTCCCTGGATGCGGACCCGATTCTCGGGCAGCATGCGGGTCTCGTATGCGGGGTTCGCGGCTTCGAGCGCGATCATCGAGCCGCGGCGGCGATAACGTTTCAACGTCGCCTCCTGATCGTCGATGAGGGCGACGATGATATCGCCATTCTCGGCCGTGTCTTGTTCGCGGATTACCACGACATCGCCGTCATTGATCCCGGCCTCGATCATCGAATCGCCGGTGACCTCCAGCGCATAGTGATGTTCGCGGCCGGCAAGCATCGTGCCCGGAACGGCCACGTGATGCGAGATCTCGGAAATGGCCTCGATCGGAACGCCTGCCGCGATGCGGCCCATCAACGGCAGTTGCACGGCGGGGCTGTCGACGACCGTCAAGGCACCGCGAGGGCGCGGCGGACGGGTATTCGAGATGACGCGAGGGGTGAAACCGCCCGACGCCTGATCCGACGACGCTTCGGCTTCGCTCAGATGCGCGAGGGCGTCGGGAAGGCGCAGCACCTCGAGCGCGCGGGCGCGGTGCGGAAGGCGGCGGATGAAGCCGCGTTCCTCCAGTGCGGTGACCAGCCGATGGATGCCGGACTTGGACCGCAGGTCCAGTGCATCCTTCATCTCGTCGAATGATGGCGGGACGCCGTCGCGCAACATGCGCCGTTGGATGAATTCCAGCAGTTGGATCTGCTTTTTGGTGAGCATGCCCGCCCTCGTCATCTATGTTCCGTTATTGTTCTAGCTCAGCCCGCGAATCGCGTCAATCAGAACAACATCGCAGGGTGAACAAAGAGTTAACGGTTGATCCTGACGACTTGGACCTGGCTTCCCTGCGCCCTTTCCGGATCATGCGCGGGGCGCAGCAGCAGAGCGTCCGCCTCGGCCATGATCGAAAGGCGTGCCGAGTCCTGATCGGCAAAGGGGGTCACCGTCAGCGCGCCGTCCACGGTCGCAAGCCGCGCCCGGAGGTAGTGCTGGCGCGGGCCCTCGGGGCCCAGATCCACACCCAGCCGGGCCGTTTCCGTACGCGCGACATCGGCAGATCCCTGCATCTTCCTGATCAGAGGTTGCACGAATATCATCCCACAAACCATTGCAGAAACAGGGTTTCCTGGCAGGCCCAACATCGCCAATTGCCCCATGCTGCCTGCCATCAGGGGTTTGCCCGGCCGCATGGCGATCTTGTAGAAGGCGCGTGTCATTCCCGCTTCGGCTGCGACCTTGCCGATCAAATCGTGATCGCCGACCGAGGCCCCGCCAATTGTTACCAGAAGGTCGGCACCCTCGGCCGCGCGAAAGGCTGCGTGCAGGCTTTCCTCGGTGTCGCGCGCGATGGGCAGGATCTGGGGCGTTCCGCCTGCCTCCTCGACAAGGGCCGCGATGGCAAGATCGTTCGAGCTGACGATCTGACCCGTGCCGACATCCTCTCCGGGTCGGACCAGCTCGTCGCCGCCTGCAAGGATGGCGACGCGGGGGCGTGCGGCGACCGTCACTTCGGGGATGTTCATCGCTGCAAGCAGGCCGATATCGGCAGCGTTCAGAACCCTGCCGGGGGCAATCGCGTCGCCCTTGGAAAAGTCGTTGCCGCGGGCGCGGATGTTGCTGCCGCGGGACCGGGTCTCGACACGGATCGTGTCGCCCTCGCGCAAGACGTTCTCCTGCAGCTCGACATGATCGAAGCCTTGCGGGACGGGCGCGCCGGTAAAGATGCGGATGGCGGTCCCATGAGCGGCCTCGCCCTGCCACGGATGGCCCGCAGCGCTGGTCCCGACGACCCGCAACGGCAGGGCAATGTCTTCGGCGCGCATCGCATAGCCGTCCATCGCGGAGGCGTCGAAGGGCGGCTGCGTCAGTCTCGCGACTGCGGGTTCCAGCAGGACCCGCCCGCGCGCCTGCGCAAGCGTCACCGTTTCGGGCCGAGGCGCGGTCGCCAGCGCAAGGACCTTGACCAGCGCCTCGTCGACCGAGATCACGGCGCGGCCTCGTAATCGCCCGACTTGCCGCCGGATTTCTGCAGCAGGCGGATGCCCTCGATCCGCATCGACTTCTCGGCGGCCTTCAGCATGTCATAGACGGTCAGGCAGGCGGTGCTGACGGCGGTCAGGGCCTCCATCTCGACGCCGGTGCGCCCGGTGGTCCGGACGGTCGCGGTGACGCGGATGCCGGGCAGCGCGTCGTCGGGCACAAGGTCCAGCGTCACCTTCGAGATCGGCAGCGGATGGCACAGCGGGATCAGGTCCGAGGTGCGCTTGGCCCCCATGATACCGGCCAGCCGTGCCACGCCCATCACGTCGCCCTTGGCCGCGCCACCCTTGGCAAGCGCCAGCGTTTCGGCGGACATGACGACATGGCCGGTGGCGACAGCCTCGCGCCGAGTCTCGTCCTTGTCGGACACATCGACCATGTGGGCCTGACCCTGCGCGTCGAAATGCGTCAGGCTCATGCCGGTACGTCCAGGATGGCGCGGGTCGCGGCGGCGACATCGTCCTGCCGCATCATGCTTTCGCCGATGAGGAAGCGGCGAGCGCCCACCTCCATCATCGCGCCAAGGTCGGCGGGCGTGAACAGCCCGCTCTCGCAGACCACGTCGCGATCCGCGGGTATGCGCGGCGCCAGTTCGCGCGTCACATCAAGTGTCACGTCGAAGGTCTTGAGATTGCGGTTGTTTATCCCGATCATGGGTGACTTCAGGCGCAGCGCGCGATCCAGTTCTTCGGCATTGTGCACCTCGATCAGGGCGTCCATGCCCCAATGGATCGCGGCATCCTCCAGCTCGGCGGCCAGGGCGTCGTCGACGGATGCCATGATGATCAGGATGCAATCGGCACCCCAGGCGCGGGCCTCGGCCACCTGGTAGGTGTCATAAAGGAAATCCTTGCGCAGCGCGGGCAGGTCGCAGGCGTCGCGCGCGGCGGTCAGGAACTCGGGCGCGCCCTGGAAGCTGGGACCGTCGGTCAGCACCGACAGGCAGGCGGCACCACCGGCCTGATAGGCGCGGGCCAGCGCGGGGGGATCGAAATCGGGCCGGATCAGGCCCTTGGACGGGCTGGCCTTCTTGATCTCGGCGATCAGCGCAGGGCCGGTCTTCGCCTTTTCCGTCAGCGCATCCGCGAAACCGCGCACAGGCGAGGCGGCACGTGCGGCGGCCTCTACCTCGGCCAGCGGGCGGGCGGCCTTGGCGGCGGCGATCTCTTGCAGCTTGTAGGCCTTGATCTTGTCCAGAATATCCATGGCCGTCTTCTATCCTTCCTGCGAGGGTGCGAAAAGTCCCCCGGTTCCGATCCAGTCTATGGCAGGTTCGTCCCGCGCGGTCAGCCAGTCGTTGACTCGGCTGAAGGGGCGGCTGCCGAAAAATCCCCGTCGTGCCGACAGGGGCGAGGGGTGCGCGGTCTCGATCAGCAGATCGACGTCGCGGGGCATACCCTTCAGCGCCTTCTGCGCATGCGCCCCCCAAAGGATGAACGCCACGGGGCGATGCGACTGCGCCAAGGCCACGGCCTGCCGCGCAAGGCCGTCCCAGCCCCATTTCGCATGGACGCCCGCCTGCCCGGGCAGCACGCTGAGCGAGGTGTTCAGCAGCAGCACGCCCTGGGCCGCCCAGTGCGACAGGTCGCCGTCATGCGGGCGGTCGCCAAGGTCATCGGCCATCTCGCGATAGATATTGGCCAGCGATCGCGGCAGCGCCGTTTCCGGCGTGACCGAGAAGGCAAGCCCGTTCGCATGGCCCGGCGTGGGATAAGGGTCCTGGCCCAGGATCACGACGCGGACATCCTGCGGCGGCAGTCCCTCGAGCGCGGCAAAGACGCGATCGGGTCCCGGCAGGAAATCGTCCGGGAGGCGATCGCGGATCGCGGGCCACGGGTCGTCGAAGAAGGGCAGGTCGGCCCAAGGCGCGGGCGGTCTCACGTTTCCGGTGCGCCCGTCACGTCGGACAGGGCCGCAAGCCGCGCCTTGGCGGCGCCGCTGTCGATGGCGGTCGCGGCCATCGCGGCACCCGCGCGCAGATCCTCCACCTTGCCTGCCACGAGCAGCGCGGCAGCCGCGTTCAGCAGCACCGCGTCGCGATAGGCGCCGGTCTCGCCGTCCAACAGCCTGCGGAAAGCGGCGGCGTTATAGGCAGGCTCTCCTCCGACGATGGCTTCGAAGGGGTGACGGGGCAGGCCGGCATCCTCGGGGGTGATCGTGAATTCGGCGATGCGGCCGTCCTTCAGCTCGCAGACCTTGCTGGGTTCCGCGATCGACAGCTCGTCCGTGCCGTCGCCGCCATGGACCAGCCAGGCCGCGTCGCTGCCCAGATCGCGCAGCACCTCGGCCATGGGGCGGATCCAGTCGGCGCTGAAGGCACCGGTCAGCTGCCGCCGCACCGATCCTGGATTGGTCAACGGTCCCAGCAGGTTGAAGACGGTCCGGGTCCCAAGCTCGGTCCGGGGCGGGCCGACATGGCGCATGGCGGGGTGGTGCATGGGCGCCATCATGAAGCAGATGCCCGCGCGGTTCAGCGCGTCCTGCGCGACCGTTGGGCCGCCCATGACGTTGATGCCCATCTGGGTCAGCGCATCCGCCGCGCCCGATTTCGACGACAGGTTCCGGTTGCCGTGCTTGGCGACGGGAACGCCCGCGCCCGCCACGACGAAGGCGGTCGCGGTCGAGATGTTCAGCGTGCCCTTGCCGTCGCCCCCGGTGCCGACGATGTCCATCGCGCCTGCGGGCGTCGTGATGCGGTTCATGCGGGCGCGCATGGCGCGCGCGGCGGCGGCGATCTCGTCCACGGTTTCGCCTCGGACGCGCAGAGCCATCAGCAGCCCGCCGATCTGGGCGGGGGTGGCCGCGCCGTCGAACAGGATCGAGAATGCCTGCTCGGCCTCGGGGCCGGTCAGGGGGCGGGTCGCGGCGATGCCGATCAGCGGCCGGATATCGGTCATGCCGCTTCCTTCGCGGCTTCGCAGCGGCGCAGGAAGTTGCGGATCATCTCGTGCCCGTTTTCGGATGCGATCGATTCGGGGTGGAACTGCACGCCCTCGATGGGCAGCGCCTCGTGGATCAGCCCCATGATCGTCCCGTCATCCGAGGTCGCGGTGACGCGCAAGCTGTTCGGCAGGCTTTCGGGTTCGACCGTCAGCGAGTGATAGCGCGTCGCGTTCATGGGCGAGGGCAGGCCCGCGAAGACGCCGGTGCCGTCATGGCTGATCGCATCGACCTTGCCATGCAGAATGCGGTTGGCGCGGACGACCTTGCCGCCAAAGGCCTCGCCGATGGCCTGGTGGCCCAGGCAGACGCCGAACAGCGGGATCTCGCGTTCGGCCGCGGCGCGGATCAGGTCGATGCAGATGCCCGCCTGCGCCGGATCGCAGGGCCCGGGCGAGATGACGATCCCGTCCGCGTTCATGGCCAGCGCCTCCTCGACGGTGATCTGGTCGTTGCGGCGCACGACGACCTCGGCCCCGGCCTCGCCCATGTAATGGACCAGGTTCCAGGTGAAGCTGTCGTAATTGTCGATCAGAAGGATCATGTCGGGCCACCTGTGGGCTTTGGGTCGTGCAGTGGGTCGCAGGGGCGGTTTCCCCCTGCTTCGGCGTCGGCTATAGATGTGGCAAAGCGCGACCGGGGGTCAAGACCGACGGCCCGGAAAACGTGCGTGATGACAGGCAGGGACGGCCCCATCGGGGGTTCGGACCGAAGCGAAGGCAGGGCGGAATGGCGACGGGTTTCGGAAAAGGGGCGTTTCACGGTGCGCTGATCGGCGTGGCGGGGCTGGTCGCGCTGTCGCTGGCAGCGCCGCTGGACCGACCGGCCCCTGAACAGCCCGACCCTGCACCGGCCGCCACGCCCGAGCCTGCGCCCCGCGATCCCGACGCCCCCGTCGCCGACGAGGTCGGCCTGCCGGTCGGGTCCGAGTTCGGACGCGGCGGCGATGTCGCGCCGCGTCTTCCGGCGCCCGTCGCCGAGACATCCCGTCAGTCCGAGCCGATGGCGGTGCGCGCGCCCGTGGCCGAGCCCGCGCCCGTCCGCGCACCCGTCGACAACGCCCGCCCGCAGACCCAGGGGCAGCCCGACGGGCCGGTCCAGTCCCGCCCCGACAGCGCCGAGATCGCCCCGCAGCTGGACCTGCCCGCAGCGCCGCAGGCCACGCGCACCGACGCCGCGGCCCCGCGCCCCCAGCAGGGCGCCGCGCCCGACAGTCTGCCCGAACGCCCTGCAACGGGCGACACCGCCCAGCCGCCCGCGCTGCCGTCGCCCGCGCTGGACCTGTCGCTTCCCGATCTCTCTGACCTGCCCGGAATGGAACAACGCTGATGCGCCCCCTCAATCCCGCCCTGACCCAGACCTTTGTGCCGCCCGTGATGGAGGCCCGCCGCTGGCTGGACGGCGTCAGCTTCACCCCCGAACGCCCGCTGATCAATGTCAGCCAGGCCGCCCCCGTCGCGCCCCCGCCCGAGGCGCTGCGCCGCGTCATCGCGGATGCCGCGCTGAACATGCCCGAGGCGCATCTTTACGGTCCGGTGATGGGCGATCCGGAATTGCGGCAGGCGGTCGCGGATGCGTTCTCGCTGCCCGGGGTCGCGCTGGACGCATCGCAGGTCGCGATCACGCAGGGCTGCAACCAGGCGTTCTGCGCCGCGATCGCGGCCCTTGCCGGTCCGGGGGACGAGGTGATCCTGCCGACGCCGTGGTATTTCAACCACAAGATGTGGCTGGACATGGCAGGCGTCCGCGCCGTCCCCTTGCCCTGCCGCGAAGGGATGCTGCCCGACCCCGACGAGGCCACGCGCCTGATCACCGAGCGCACGCGCGCCATCGTGCTGGTCACGCCCAACAACCCCACCGGCGCGGAATATCCGCAGGGGCTGGTCGCGGCTTTCCATGACGTGGCCAGTCGCGCGGGCCTGACGCTGATCGTGGACGAGACCTATCGCGATTTCGATTCGCGTCCCGGTCCGGTCCACGACCTTCGCGCCCGCGATGGCGGCCGTGTCGTGCAGCTCTACAGTTTCTCGAAGACCTACCGCCTGACGGGCCACCGGGTCGGCGCACTGATCGCGGATGCCGACTTCATGGTCGAGGTCGAGAAGTTTCTCGACACCGTCGCGATCTGCCCCAATCAGCTGGGCCAGATCGCGGCACTGTGGGGGATGCGAAACCTTGGCGACTGGGTGCAGGGCGAACGGGCCGAGATCCTTGCGCGCCGTGCCGCCACGATCGACATGCTGGGCGCGATCCCCGGCTGGACGCTGAAAAGCGCGGGCGCCTATTTCGCGTGGCTGGAACATCCCTTCGACGAGCCCTCGAACGAGCTGGCCCGCCGCATGGTCGCCGAGGCCGGTGTCCTTGCGCTGCCGGGCACCATGTTCGCCCCGGATGACGACCCGCAGGGCCCGCGCCATCTGCGCATCGCCTTCGCCAATGTCGACGTGGACGGGATCGGGATCCTGGCCGACCGGCTGGCCGCACTTGTGGCTGACGTGCCCGCGTCCTAAAGACAGCAGCGACAAGACCACGAGGAATGCCGACCATGCCCAATCTGCGCACCAAGGGGAAATCGTCCATCGTCTGGATCCTGATGGGTCTGATGGTGATGGGGCTGGGCGGCTTCGGCGTCACCAGCTTCTCGGGCGGGTCCACCCGCCTGGGCAAGGTCGGCGATACCGACATCACCGCCCAGGATTACGGTCGTGCCCTTCAGGCGCAGATCAACGCGATTTCCCAGCAAAGCGGCCAGCGCATCACCATGGCGCAGGCCCGCGAGATGGGCGTGCCGCAATCGGTCGTCCAGCAGCTGGTCTCGGCCGCGGCCCTGGCCGAAGAGGCGGGCCGCATCGGCGTGTCGGTCGGCGACAGCCAGGTCGCGCAGGCGATCCGCGGGCTGGGCGCCTTCCAGGGGCCGAACGGCGATTTCGACCGCACCGCCTATGGCCAGGTCCTCCAGCGCGAGGGCTATACCGAGAGCAGCTTCGAGGAACAGATCCGCGAGGACGAGGCCCGCCTGATCCTGCAGCGTGCCGTCGTGGGCGGCGTCGCGGCACCCGATGCGATGGTCGATCAGACCGCGCGCTGGATCCTGCAGACCCGCGACCTGTCCTGGGTCGAACTGACCGAGGCCGATCTGACCGAAGGCCTGGCGACCCCCGACGACGAGACGCTGCGCGCCTGGCACCAGGCCAATGCCGACCGCTTCACCGCCCCCGAGACGCGCAAGCTGACCTATGCCTGGGTCACGCCCGACCGGCTGGCCCCCGAGGTCGAACTGGACGAGGACGCCCTGCGCGCGACCTATGAACAGCATATCGACGAATACCAGCAGCCCGAGCGTCGCATCGTCAGCCGCCTCGTCTTCCCCTCGCAAGACGAGGCGGATGCCGCGCTTGCGCAGATCGAGGCAGGAGAGGCCGATTTCGACAGCTTCGTGGTGGCACGCGGCCTGACCGCCGAGGATGCAGATATGGGCGAGGTGACCGAGGCCCAGCTTGGCGCGAACGGCCCCGAGGTCTTCGCGCTGCAGGACACGGGCGTCGCAGGCCCGCTGCAGACCGATCTTGGCCCGGCGCTGTTCCAGGTGAACGCGATCCTCGACCCGATCGACATCCCGTTCGAGCAGGCGCAGGAGGATCTGCGCACCGAGGCCGCCATCGACCGCGCCGCGCGCCAGATCGCGACCCGCAGCCCGGATTACGAGGATCTTCTGGCCGGCGGCGTCCCGCTGGAGGAGATCGCCGAGGATACCGAGATGGAGCTGGGCCAGATCGACTGGACCGCCGAGCTGCAGCCCGAGGGCGGCAGCATCGCAGGCTATGACGGCTTCCGCGAGGTTGCCGCACAGATCACCGCAAGCGATTTCCCCGAACTGCACGAGCTGGCCGATGGCGGCGTCTTCGCGGCCCGCCTTGACGAGATCGTCCCGCCCTCGCTGATCCCCTTCGAGGAGGTCCGCGACGAGGTCGAGGCCGACTGGCGCCAGTCCGAGATGCACCGCCAGCTGCTGGCGCGGGCATCGGACCTGCGCCTTCAGGAAATGTCGGATGACGCGCCCGCATCGGTCGATGCCGAACCCGCCCAGCCGGCCCTTCAGGACGCCGCGCTGGACTGGACCGCCGAGACCGACCTGTCGCGCGACGCCTATCTTGGCGATCTGCCGCAGCAGATCCTGACGCAGGCATTCGATCTGGACGAGACCGGAGAGACCGAGGTCGTCGATGCGGGCGATCGCGTCTTCCTCGTGCGGCTGGACCAGGTGACCGAGGCCGACCTCTCCGACGACAACGCCGCAGGCATCCGCGACGCGCTGAGTGCGCGACTGAACCAGTCGCTGCAGGGCGATATCTTCGACTTCTATGCGCGCCACGTGCAGCGCAACCTGGATGTGACGGTCAACCAGCAGGCCGTCGAATCCGTCAATTCCCAGGTGCAGTGATGCAGATCCATCCCGAGTTTTCGGCCTTCGAGGCCGAGTGGAATGCCGGCCGCAACCAGCTTGTCACGATCAGCCTTGCGGCCGACCTGGACACGCCCGTCAGCCTGATGCTGAAACTGGCCGAGGCCGGACCCCAGAGCTTCATGCTGGAATCCGTGACCGGCGGCGAGGTTCGTGGCAGGTACTCGATCGTGGGGATGAAGCCCGACCTGGTGTGGCAGTGCCGCGACGGCAAGGCGCGCATCAATCGGCAGGCCCGCTTCTCGGACCAGTTCGAGGACGATCCGCGCCACGCTCTGGGCAGCCTACGCGCGCTGATCGCCGAAAGCCGGATCGAGAACATGCCGGACGGCGTGCCCCCGGTCGCGGCGGGGCTGTTCGGGTACCTGGGTTACGACATGATCCGGCTGGTCGAGAACCTGCCCGACGTGAACCCCGATCCGCTGGATCTGCCCGACGCGATCCTGATGCGCCCGTCCGTGGTGGCGGTGCTGGACGGGGTCAAGGGCGAGGTGACGCTCTGCGCACCCGCGTGGCATGACGGCGATGACAATGCCCGCGCCGCCTATGCCCGCGCCGCCGAGCGCGTGATGGAGGCGCTGCGGTCGCTAGACCGTCAGCCCTCGGAACCGCGCGCCTTGGGCGAGGACCGCCAGATCGGCGAGCCCGTGTCGAACTTCGCGAAGGCCGATTACCTGGGCGCGGTCGAGAAGGCCAAGGAATACATCCGAGCGGGGGACATCTTCCAGGTCGTCCCGTCGCAGCGCTGGAAGATGGACTTTCCGCTGCCGCCCTTCGCGCTCTATCGCAGCCTGCGCCGGACGAACCCGTCGCCCTTCATGTTCTACCTGAACATGGACGGCTTCCACATCGTCGGTGCCAGCCCCGAGATCCTCGTGCGCCTGCGAGAGGGAGAGGTGACGATCCGTCCCATCGCGGGCACGCGTCCGCGCGGTGCCGACGAGGCCGAGGATCGGGCGCTGGAAGAGGATCTGCTGTCGGACCAGAAGGAACTGGCCGAACATCTGATGCTGCTGGACCTGGGTCGCAACGACGTGGGGCGCGTCGCCCGCCCGGGCACCGTCCGCCCGACCGAGAAATTCGTGATCGAGCGTTACAGCCACGTCATGCATATCGTCTCGAACGTGGTGGGTGAGCTGCGCGAGGGCGAGGATGCGCTGTCGGCGCTGCTGGCCGGCCTGCCTGCGGGCACGGTCTCGGGCGCCCCGAAGGTCCGCGCGATGGAGATCATCGACGAGCTGGAGCCCGAGAAGCGCGGCGTCTATGGCGGCGCGGTCGGCTATTTCGCCGCCAATGGCGAGATGGACATGTGCATCGCCCTGCGCACCGGCGTCATCAAGGATGACAGCCTGTATATCCAGGCGGGCGGCGGCGTCGTCTATGACAGCGACCCCGAGGCCGAGTTCCAGGAGACGGTGAACAAGAGCCGCGCGCTGCAACGCGCCGCCGAAGGTGCGGCCCGCTTCGTGCGCGGCAACGGCTGACATGAAAAAGGCGGCCCGATGGGGCCGCCTTGTCTTGGATCGGTCCAAGGCAGATCAGTTCGCCGGAGTGGTCTCGGGCGCGTTCGGATCGTTGCCCGTCATGTCGCTCTCGGCTTCTTCCATGTTGGCCTCGGTGTCACCGGCCTCCATGTCGCCAGGCTCCATGTTCTCGCCGTCCATCGGGGCGGTCGGCTCGGCCATCGGATCCTCGCCCTCGGCGGCCATCGGATCAGCGGCCATCGGGTCGGCAGCCTCGTCGCCGCTCATGGCGTCGGTGGTTTCGGCCTCGGCTGCGGCCTGATCGCGGAAGACGTATTCCGGCGCGGCGTCGGCCTGTTCCTGCGTCAGCGTCGCGGTGATCTCCTGCGCGTCCGAGTTGACCGTCAGGTCGGTCCAGGGCAGGGCGATCTGCTTCTCGCCGATGCCGAGGAAGCCGCCGACACCGATGATCGCGGCCTTCATCTCGCCGGTGTCGCCGTCGATGATCAGGTCGTTGATCGCGCCGATATCGTCGCCTTCGGGCGAGGTGACGTTCGTGCCGGTGATCCAGTCGAGGCGCAGCTCGTTCTGGGCCTGCTCGACCTCGACCATCTCGGCGGCCTCGGCTGCGGCTGCTTCCTGCTCGGCTGCGGCGGCATCGGCCTCGGCGTCCGCAGCCATCGCGTCTTCGCCAGCCGGGTCGTTCGCCGGGTCGGTGGCCATCGGCTCGGTCTGGGTCATCGTGTCTTCTGCGGCGGGTTCGGTTGCCATGCTATCCTGAGCGTATGCGGCACCGAAGCCGATCGGCAGGACCAGGGCGGTCGTCATCAGAATGTTGCGCATGTCAATCTCCTTTTGACTGCGTGGCACGCTGCCACGTTGGATGAATGGACAATGCACAATCTGAAAGCACGGTTCCCATGACAAAGGGCACCGGTGGAAAGCCGCCGGTGCCCTGAAACCTTGTCGAAAGGTCCGTGATTCTCAGTCTTCGCCCCGGAAAGGCTGCACATACTGCAGCGCCATGTCCCAGGGGAAGAAGATCCAGGTGTCCTGGCTGACCTCGGTCACATAAGTGTGAACCTGCGGTTTTCCCTTCGGCTTCGCATAGACGGTGCCAAGATGCGCCTTGGGATACATCTGGCGGACCAGTTCCAGCGTGCGCCCGGAATCGACCAGGTCGTCGATGACGAGGATGCCTTCGCCGTCGCCCATCAGTTCGGGATCGGGCGATTTCAGGACCTTCAGACCGCCCTGTTCCTGCTTGTGATAGGATTTCACGCTGATCGTGTCGATCGTGCGGATGTCCAGTTCGCGCGCGACGATCATCGCGGGCACAAGGCCGCCGCGGGTGATCGCGACGACGGCGCGCCAGTCCTTGCCGTCAAGGCGCCACGCCAGGGCGCGCGCGTCGCGGTGCAGCTGGTCCCAGCTGACGTGAAAACCTTTTTCGTGGGGCAGGCGATCGTTCATCGTTCCCTTCCTTCAATTCTGGCCGGCGGGGCCTTCTCAGTGACGCAGGATCAGCGAGGCGCCGAGGGCGGCGATGGCCAGCCCCGCGCCGCGGTCGATCCAGAACTTGGCTGCGTGATAGCGTTTCCGGAGAACCGGCAGCGCCATGAGCAATGCAAGCGCGGTATAGAAGAAAAGCTCGACCGACAAGGCTGTCAGGTAGATCGCGCCCTTGTCCATCGGGGCAAGGAGGGCGGGAAAGATCGACAGCAGCACGGCCGAGTAGAAGAGCGCGGGCTTGGGGTTCGACATGTTCAGCGCGATGCCGCCCGCAAAGCCCATGCCGGGATTTCCGCCCTCGGGCAGGGGATCGGCGGCATGGCGCCACATCTTCAGCCCGATATGGATCAGGTAGGTACCGCCCGCCACCTTCATGGCGATCAGCGTCCAGGGGGCGATGCGGAACAGCGCCGTCAGGCCCAGCAGCGCAAAGAGGCACCAGAACGACGCCCCGAGCGCCAGCCCCCAGCCATAGGCCAGCGCCGACCTGCGCCCAAGCGAGAATGCCCCCTGGCTGACCGCGATCACGCCGGGACCCGGCGACAGGATCGCGGCCGTCAGGGTGGCCACGAACAGGGCCAGCTGATCAAGCGTGATATTCAGCATGGCCCCGCCGTCCTCAGTCCTTCTTGGTCGTGGCGATGTCGGGCGCGTCCACGGCCTTCATCCCCACCACGTGATAGCCCGCATCGACGTGATGCGTCTCGCCGGTGACACCCGAACCCAGGCGCGACAGCAGGTACAGCGCGGAGTTCCCGACGTCTTCCTGCGTGACATTGCGACGCAGCGGAGAGTTCAGCTCGTTCCACTTCATGATGTAGCGGAAATCGCCGATGCCCGATGCCGCCAGCGTCTTGATCGGGCCTGCGCTGATCGCGTTCACGCGGATGTCGTCCTTGCCGAAATCCTCGGCCAGGTAGCGGACGGACGCCTCGAGCGCGGCCTTGGCGACGCCCATGACGTTGTAATGCGGCATCACGCGTTCGGCACCGTAATAGGTCAGCGTCAGCATCGAGCCGCCATCCGTCATCATCGCGGCGGCGCGACGTGCGACGGCGGTGAAGCTGTAGACGGAAATATCCATCGTCATCAGGAAGTTCTCGCGCGTGGTCTCGGCATAGCGGCCGCGCAGCTGTTCCTTGTCCGAGAAGCCGATGGCGTGGACGAGGAAGTCGATCTTGCCCCATTTCTCGGACAGGGCCGCGAACAGCTGGTCGATCGACTCGCCGTCCGACACGTCGCAGGGCAGCACGGTATCCGAGCCCAGCTGGGCTGCCAGCGGGTCGACGCGCTTCTTGAGCGATTCACCCTGATAGCTGAAGGCAAGCTCGGCCCCCTCGGATGCAAGCGCCCTGGCGATGCCCCAGGCAATCGACTTGTCGTTGGCAAGCCCCATGATGAGGCCGCGCTTGCCGGCCATCAGGCCGCCCTTGTGATCGCTTGACATGTAATGTCCCCCGCGCTTTCAACCCAGTATCAGCGGTGATTAGGCCAACTGCCCTGCCGCATCAAGCACAAGGACCAGCGCCATGACCGACCGAGGCGGAATATTCGCGGGCGACGACCCCTTCGAGATCGTCCGTTCCTGGCTGCACGAGGCCGAGCAGTCCGAGCCGAACGACCCCAACGCCATCGCCCTTGCGACCTCTGACGCCACGGGAATGCCCGATGTGCGGATGGTCCTGCTGAAGGACGTGGACGGGCAGGGGGCGGATGGCAGCTTCGTCTTCTACACCAACTACGAAAGCGCGAAGGGCCTGCAACTGGCCGAGAATGCGCAGGCGGCCTTCGTGATGCACTGGAAGTCGCTGCGCCGCCAGATCCGCGTGCGCGGCCATGTCGAACGCGAAGAGGGTCCGCAGGCCGACGAATACTATGGCAGCCGCGCCCTGCAGAGCAGGCTGGGTGCCTGGGCCTCGCGGCAGTCGCGCCCGCTGGACAGCCGCACCAGCCTGATGGCCGATGTCGCCAAGGCCGGTCTGCGCCACGGAACGCAGCCCGAGCGGCCGCCCTTCTGGGGAGGTTTCAGGATTCGCCCGACCCAGATCGAGTTCTGGGCGGATGGCGCGTTCCGGCTTCATGACCGATTTGTGTGGACAAGAAACGGGCAATCCGAGTGGGAAATCAATCGATTGTGTCCGTGACGATCGGCGACATCACGCCACTATCGTTAAATATAGGAGGACAAGCGCTATCTCCGGCGGGTATGTTGTTGTGGAGAGTTAATACTGCGAATATTCTCTGTATCTTGATTGGTTCAATAGTGACTGTGGGAAAGCGATGACAGAAGACAGCGGCATGAAGCTGGTGACTGGTTTGGTGAAGTGGTTCGACCCCGCCAAAGGTTACGGTTTCATCCTCAACAGCGAAGGTGGGGCGGACATTTTGCTGCATGCGAATGTCCTGCGCAACTTCGGCCGCAGCTCGGTCGCGGACCAGTCCCGCGTGACCGTCAAGGTCCAGGACACGCAGCGCGGCGTCCAGGCCGCCGAGGTTCTGTCGATCGAACCGCCCGAGAGCGACGGCCAGCCCCCCATCGCCGATCTGGATGCCGAGGTGATCGAGCATCTGGACGCGCTGCCGCTGCGTCCGGCCCGCGTCAAGTGGTTCGACAAGGCCAAGGGCTTCGGCTTCGCCAACATCTTCGGCCACCCCGAGGACGTGTTCATCCATATCGAGGTGCTGCGTCACTCCGGTTTCTCGGACCTCGTGATCGGCGAGGCGATCTGCCTCCGTGTCGTCGAGGGTCCGCGCGGGCTGATGGCCGCGCAGATCGCGGCATGGGACCTGGCACTGCATGACCGGAACGAGGATGCGCAGGGTCAGCAGGATCTCGGCGCCGATCAATCCTATCTTGCCCATGTGGCCGAGTAAGGCCGCAGCGCTTCTTGCGGTCCTGATGCCCGCCGCCGCGGCGGCGGTGGAATGCGCCCCCGGCAGTCTTGTTGTCGATACCGGTGCGGAAACACTCGGGTTTCGGGTCGAGGTCGCGGACAGCCCCGAGGAACGCGCGAAGGGCCTGATGTTCCGCAAGGAGCTGCCTGCAGGCACCGGAATGTTGTTCATTTACGAATCGCCCCAGCCGGTGTCCTTCTGGATGCGCAATACGCTGATCCCGCTGGACATGGTCTTCGCGGACGAAACCGGCGTTATCCGCCACATCCACCGCAATGCGCGCCCGCTGGACGAGACGCCCATTCCGGGCGCGCCGGTCGGCGATCCGGACCCCGACCGGCTGTTCGTCCTCGAGATCGCGGGCGGAGAAGCGGATCGCCTTGGCCTCAAGCCCGGTCAGCCGATGGCGCATCCGGGCATGGGCGACAATGCGGTCCTGGCCTGCGACTAGGTCTTTCCCTTGCCGGAACAATCGGCTAAAGCCTTCCGCAGTCGGGGCGTAGCGCAGCCTGGTAGCGCGACGGTTTTGGGTACCGTAGGTCGGAGGTTCGAATCCTCTCGCCCCGACCATCTTCCGGAAAACATTAATATTTCTTTCGACGGAACGCAGGGCGTGCCTGTTGCGTTCGGCGGCGAATGTCACGGATGATCCGCCCATGAGCCCTGAACGCAGATGTCACGCGATGCCCTTTGGTCGCACCCCGATGGGCTGGTCATGCACCGCGCGGCAGCGTAGCCTGTCCCCTGTCATATCAAGCAAGGGGCCGGCATGAGCACTTGGGCCGCAATCCTGACCGTCATCCTGACCGTCGCCGCGATGGAGCTGACGGCATACTCCGTCCATCGCTGGATCATGCATGGCCCCCTGGGCTGGGGCTGGCACAAATCGCACCACGACGAGGATCACGACCACGCGCTGGAAAAGAACGACCTCTATGGCGTCGTCTTCGCGGTAATCTCGATCGTGCTGTTCGCGATCGGTGCGATGGGGTCGGACCTGGCCTGGTGGCTGGCGGTGGGGGTCACCTGCTATGGGCTGATCTACTATTTCTTGCATGACGGCCTGGTGCATGGGCGCTGGCCGTTCCGCTATGTCCCCAAGCGCGGCTATCTTCGCCGCGTCTACCAGGCGCACCGGATGCATCACGCGGTCCATGGCCGTGAGAACTGCGTCAGCTTCGGCTTCATCTGGGCGCCCTCGGTCGACAGCCTCAAGGCTGAGCTGAAACGCTCGGGCGCGCTGCTGAAGGACCGCGAAGGGGCGGATCGCAACGCATGAGCCATGATCTGCTGATCGCGGGCGCGGGGCTGTCCGGTGCGCTGATCGCGCTTGCCGTCCGCGACCGCAGACCGGATGCGCGCATCGTGATGCTGGACGCGCGGCACGGCCCCTCGGATCAGCACACCTGGTCCTGCCACGAGACGGATCTGTCGCCCGAATGGCTGGCGCGCCTGTCGCCCATTCGTCGCGGCGAATGGGCAGATCAGGAGGTCGCGTTTCCCGACCATTCGCGCCGCCTGACGACGGGCTACGGCTCGATCGAGGCCGGCGCGCTGGTCGGGCTGCTGCAAGGTGTCGATCTGCGGTGGAATACGCATGTCGCGACGCTGGACGATACCGGCGCGACGCTGGCCGACGGCTCGCGGATCGAGGCCGCCTGCGTGATCGACGCCCGCGGTGCCGTCGAGACCCCGCACCTGACCGTGGGTTTCCAGAAATTCGTGGGCGTCGAGATCGAGACCGACGCCCCCCATGGCGTCGAGCGCCCGATGATCATGGACGCGACCGTCCCGCAGATGGACGGGTACCGCTTCATCTATCTGCTGCCCTTCAGTCCCACCCGCATCCTGATCGAGGATACGCGCTACAGCGACGGCGGCGATCTGGACGATGGCGCGCTGGCGCAGGCGTCGCTGGACTATGCCGCCAAGCGGGGCTGGACCGGGCAGGAGATGCGGCGCGAAAGGGGCATCCTGCCCATCGCGCTGGCCCATGATGCCATAGGCTTCTGGCGCGATCACGCGCAGGGGGCGGTGCCGGTCGGGCTGGGGGCAGGGCTGTTCCACCCCGTCACCGGATATTCGCTGCCCTATGCGGCGCAGGTTGCGGATGCCATCGCGGCGCGCGACCTGACGACCGCATCCGCCCGTCGCGCGGTGCGCGGCTGGGCGATCGATCGCGCAGATCGCGACCGCTTTCTGCGGCTGCTGAACCGGATGCTGTTCCGCGGCTGCCCGCCCGACCGTCGCTATCGACTGCTGCAGCGGTTCTACCGCCTGCCACAACCGCTGATCGAACGCTTCTATGCCGGGCGCCTGACATGGGCCGACCGGCTGCGCATCGTCACCGGACGCCCGCCCATTCCGCTGTCGCAGGCCGTCCGCTGCCTGCCCGAACGACCCCTGCTGCAGGAGAGAGCATGAGTTCCGCCATCGTCATCGGCGCAGGTTTCGGCGGGCTCGCGCTTGCCATCCGCCTGCAATCGGCCGGAATTGCGACCACCATCGTCGAGGCCCGCGACAAGCCCGGCGGCCGCGCCTATGTCTGGAACGATCAGGGCCACGTCTTCGATGCAGGCCCGACGGTCGTCACCGACCCCGACAGCCTGCGCGAGCTGTGGGCCCTCAGCGGCCAACCGATGGAGCGGGACGTGACGCTGCTGCCGGTTTCGCCCTTCTACCGGCTGACATGGGCGGACGGTCGCAGCTTCGAATACGTGAACGACGACGACGAGCTGATCCGCCAGATCGCCTCCTTCAATCCCGCCGATGTCGATGGCTATCGCCGCTTTCACGACTACGCCGAGGAGGTCTATCGCGAGGGATATCTGAAGCTGGGCACCACGCCCTTCCTGAAGCTTGGCCAGATGCTGAACGCGGCGCCCGCGCTGATGCGCCTGCAGGCATACCGCTCGGTCCACAGCATGGTGGCGCGCTTCATCCAGGACCCGCATCTGCGGCAGGCCTTCTCGTTCCACACGCTGCTGGTCGGCGGGAACCCGTTCTCGACCAGTTCGATCTATGCGCTGATCCACGCGCTGGAACGGCGCGGCGGCGTGTGGTTCGCCAAGGGCGGCACCAATCAGCTGGTCGCGGGCATGGTCGCCCTGTTCGAGCGTCTCGGCGGCACGCTGCTGCTGAACGCTCGCGTGACGCGGATCGACACCGAGGGCGACCGCGCCAAGGGCGTCACGCTGCTGGACGGGCGGCAGTTGCGCGCGGATACGGTCGCCAGCAACGGCGACGTGATGCACAGCTATCGCGACCTGCTGGGCCATACCCGCCGCGGGCGTACCAAGGCCGCGATCCTGAACCGGCAGCGCTGGTCGATGTCGCTGTTCGTGCTGCATTTCGGCCTGTCGAAGCGCCCCGAAAACCTGGCCCATCACAGCGTCATCTTCGGTCCGCGCTACAAGGGGCTGGTGAACGAGATCTTTAACGGGCCGCGCCTGCCGGACGATTTCTCGATGTATCTGCATTCGCCCTGCGTCACCGATCCCAGCCTGGCCCCCGAGGGGATGTCCACGCATTACGTCCTTGCGCCCGTTCCGCATCTGGGCCGCGCCGATGTCGATTGGGAAACCGAGGCCCCGGCCTATGCCGAGCGTATCTTCGACGAACTGGAGCGCCGCGCCATCCCCGACCTGCGCAAGAACCTGACGGTCAGCCGCATCTTCAGCCCCGCCGATTTCCGCACGGAACTGTCGGCCCATCACGGCAGTGCCTTCTCGGTCGAGCCGATCCTGACGCAATCCGCCTGGTTCCGCCCGCATAACCGCGACCGCGCGATCCCGAACTTCTATATCGTGGGGGCGGGCACGCATCCGGGTGCGGGCATTCCGGGCGTCGTGGGCAGCGCCAAGGCCACCGCGCAGGTGATGCTGTCGGACCTGGCCGTCGCATGACCGATCTGACGGCGACTTCCGAAGCGGCCATCGCGCAGGGTTCGCAAAGCTTCGCGCAGGCGGCGAAGCTGATGCCGCCCGGCATCCGCGAGGATACGGTCATGCTCTATGCCTGGTGCAGGCATGCGGATGACGTGATCGACGGGCAGGTGATGGGATCGGCCCCCGAGGCGGGCGGCGATCCGCAGGCGCGGCTGGACGCGCTGCGCGCCGGCACGCTGGCCGCGCTGCACGAGGACGGCCCGATGTCGCCGCCCTTCGCGGCGCTGCGCCAGGTCGCCCGGCGGCACGATTTCCCGGACCTTTGGCCGATGGACCTGATCGAGGGCTTCGCGATGGATGTCGCGGATCGCGAATACCGCAGCCTGGATGACGTGCTGGAATATTCCTATCACGTCGCGGGGGTCGTGGGCGTGATGATGGCGCGCGTGATGGGCGTGCAGGACGATGCGGTGCTGGATCGCGCCTGCGATCTGGGCCTTGCGTTCCAGCTGACGAACATCGCCCGCGACGTGATCGACGATGCTGCCATCGGGCGCTGTTATCTGCCCGCCGACTGGCTGGCCGAGGCGGGGGCGACGATTCAGGGTCCGGTGCCTTCGGATGCGCTCTATTCCGTCATCATCCGCCTGCTTGACGCCGCCGAGCCTTACTATGCCTCGGCGCGGCAGGGGCTTCCGCATCTGCCGCCGCGCTGCGCATGGTCGATCGCCGCCGCGCTGCGCATCTATCGCGCGATCGGGACGCGCATCCGGCAGGGCGGCCCCGAGGCCTATCGCCAGCGGATCAGCACGTCGAAGGCTGCCAAGATCGGGCTTCTGGCGCGCGGAGGCGTGGACGCGGCCGCATCGCGCCTGCGCGGCGGTGAAATCAGCCGCGACAGCCTGTGGACCCGACCGCGCGCCTAGGCGCTGCGGCGGATGTCATGCGGCAGGACGCGGGCCAGCAGGTCCGCGATCTGCCCGCCGCGGAACAGCCGGGTGCGCATCAGTTCGTCCAGTTGCGCACGGCTGGCGCGGTAATGCTGCGCCACGTCGCCCATCTGTCCGACCGCCATCAGGCCGCGCTTGGGGCCGGGGGCGGCAGTGTCGCGCCCCGTATCCTTGCCGGTGCTGGCCTTGTCGCCGATCACGTCCAGCAGGTCGTCATAGGACTGGAAGACCCGCCCAAGCTGACGCCCGAAGGCCATGAGCTGCTCGGTCTCGGCCTTGTCCAAGCCCTTGATGATCGACAGCATCTCGAGGCCCGCGACGAACAGCACGCCGGTCTTGAGGTCCTGTTCACGTTCGATTCCGGCGGCGTCCTTGGGGGCGTGCAGGTCCAGATCCTGCCCCGCGCACAGCCCCACCGGTCCCATCGCGCGCGACATGGATGCGACCAGCCTCGCGCGCTGATCCGGCGTCGCGCCGCGGGCCTCGCCCAGGATGCGCATCGCCTCGGTGATCAGGGCGATGCCCGCAAGCACCGCGCGCCCCTCGCCATGGGCGACATGGGTGGCGGGCTGACCGCGACGGGTCCTGGCATCGTCCATGCAGGGCATGTCGTCGAAGATCAGGGATGCGGCATGGACCATCTCGACCGCGCATGCGGCATCGACCATCGCATCGCAGACCCCGCCCGAGCTTTCGGCGACCATCAGCATCAGCACGGCGCGAAAGCGTTTGCCGGGGGACAGGGCGGCATCGCTCATGGCCGCGCCAAGCGGGGTCGAGATCGCACCGAACTGGCCCGAGATCTGCGCCAGCCTGATCTCGACCAGATCGCGTAGGGGGAATTGCTGCGTGGGCGTCATCGGTGCCTTCGTTGCGTCAGTCATGCGACCGGATCGGCAACGCCCCATGCGCCTGCCACATCGCGTCACGGGCATGGCCCGAAGACAGGTCGACGCAACCACAACAGGCGTGGCCGTTTCCGGTTCCCCCATGGTGCACGAAAAACGCGGATTCGCGCAAATGAATTAGCTCAGCCGTTCCAGCGCGATGGCCGTCGCCTCGCCCCCGCCGATGCAGACGGATGCGGCCCCGCGCGTCGCGCCCCGTGCGGCCATCGCGTTCAGCAGCGTGACCATGATCCGCGCCCCGGACGCGCCGATGGGATGCCCAAGCGCGCAGGCCCCGCCGTTGATGTTCGTGGCATCGTGGGGCAGGCCAAGTTCCTTCATCGCGATCATGGCGACGACGGCAAAGGCCTCGTTCACCTCGAACAGGTCGTAATCGCCAAGGCGGGTGTCCGTTCGGTTCAGCAGCTTGCGCATCGCGCCGATGGGGGCCGTCGGGAACAGGCCGGGACGGTCGGCATGGGTCGCGTGGCCGATGATCCGCGCGATGGGCGTCAGGCCCAGCTTCTCGGCCTGCGACTGGCGCATCATCACCAGCGCCGCCGCCCCGTCCGAGATCGACGAGCTGTTCGCCGCCGTGACCGTGCCACCGTCACGGAAAGCGGGCTTCAGATGCGGGATCTTCTCGGGGCGGGCCTTGCCGGGCATCTCGTCGGTATCGACGGTGGTCTGCACCTTGCGTGCCGTGACGGTCACGGGCGCGATTTCGGCGGCGAAGGCACCGCTGGCGATGGCATCCTGCGCGCGGGCCAGGCTGGTCAACGCATAGTCGTCCTGCGCCTCACGGGTGAAACCGTGATCGCCGGCGCAATCCTCGGCGAAGGTGCCCATCAGGCGGCCCTTGTCATAGGCGTCCTCCAAGCCGTCGAGGAACATGTGGTCCAGCACACGGTCATGGCCCATCCGCATTCCCGACCGCGCCTTGGGCAGCAGATAGGGGGCGTTCGACATGCTCTCCATCCCGCCGGCGACGACGATGCCCGCCGATCCCGCGGCGATCAGGTCATGGCCCAGCATCGCGGCCTTCATGCCCGATCCGCACATCTTGTTGATGGTGGTCGCGCCCGCCGACAGCGGCAGTCCGGCGCCAAGCGCCGCCTGACGTGCGGGTGCCTGGCCCTGGCCCGCAGGCAGGACGCAGCCCATCAGCACCTCGTCCACCATGTCGGGCGACAGGCCGTTCAGCGCGGCGCGGATCGCAGCCGCGCCAAGGGTCGGGGCATCCATAGCGGCAAGATCGCCCTGGAATGCCCCCATCGGGGTGCGCATCGCGCCGGTGATGACGATGGGGTCCATGAAACGCTCCTTCACTTGGGGGCCATGCGCAATGCGCCGTCGAGGCGGATGACCTCTCCGTTCAGCATGGGGTTCGCGATGATGTGGTGCAACAGTGCCGCGTATTCCGACGGCTCGCCCAGCCGCGAGGGGAAGGGCACGGCCGCGCCCAGGCTGTCCTGCACGTCCTGCGGCAAGCCCTCCAGCATCGGTGTGCGGAAGATGCCGGGCGCGATGGTCATGACGCGGATGCCGTGGCGCGCAAGGTCGCGGGCCATCGGCAGCGTCATGCCCGCCACGCCCGCCTTGCTGGCCGCATAGGCGACCTGTCCGATCTGTCCGTCCTGCGCCGCGATCGAGGCCGTGTTGACGATCACGCCCCGCTCGCCCTGGACGGGCTCGTTCCGGGCCATCGCCTCGGCTGCAAGGCGGGCCATGTTGAAGCTGCCGATCAGGTTGATCGTGACCGCACGGGCAAAGCTGTCCAGGCCATGCGGCCCGTCGCGGCCCAGCATCCGTTCGCCCGGCGCGATGCCCGCGCAGTTGACAAGACCGTCCAGCCTGCCGAAGCGGTCGGTCGCCAGGGCGATGGCCGCCTGCGCAGCGGTCGCGTCGGTCACATCGCAGGCCGCATGGACCGCGCCTTCAGGCGCGTCCTTCGGCTCCGCCAGATCGGCCAGCACGACCTGCGCGCCGCCCTCGGCCAGCATCCGCGCCGAGGCCGCCCCCAGACCCGATGCGGCGCCCGTGACGACAAAGACCCGTCCCTCGATTTGCATGTCTCTCCCCCCTTAGATCCTTCGCGCCATCCTAGCCTTGGGTGCATTGCAAACAATGCCACCACGCGACAGGATCGGTGATCGGTTTTGCAATGGCGGGCCATGGATCAGCATATCATCTCGGAAGGGTTCGTGCGCGATGCGCTGGTGGCGGCGGGGCAAGCCCAGCCCACGCGCATCGGGCCCGTCACCGCATCGGAATACGGCGCGCTCTGGCGCGACCTTGCGCAGCGGACAGGGTGCGAGTTCTTCGGAATGGGCGCACGCCCCATGCCGCCGGGGGCCTTCGCGATGATGGCGCATGCCGTGCTGGATGCGCCCGATCTGGGGCGCGCGATGCGTCGTGCGCTGCGGTTCATGGGGATGATGCTGACCGATCCGCAGGGGCGGCTTCTGATCGCGAACGGCCAAGCGCGGATTCTGCTGGAGGATGCCCGCGGACCCGTCGGTGCCTTTGCCGCGCGGACCTACTGGCTGATCATCCTTGGTCTGATGTGCTGGCTGGTCGGCCGCAGGCTGCCTCTGTCGCAGGTGGATTTGTCCTGCGAGGCGCCGTTGAACCGCGCCGACTATCAGCAATTCTTCGGCGCTCCGGTCCGGTTCGGTCAGGGCACGACGGTGCTGGCCTTCGACGCGCGGCACCTGGCGCTTCCGGTGATCCGGGACGCGGCCCAGTTGCGGGGGTTCCTGCAGCAGGCGCCGGCGAACCTGCTCCTCAGGTATCAGCACGATCAGGGCCTGTCGGCGCGTCTGCGCATGATGCTGCGCGATGCCGATCCTGCCGACTGGCCCGACGCGGCGGGGATCGCGCATGGCTTCGGGATATCGGCGGCGACGCTGCGGCGTCGGCTGGCGTCAGAGGGGCAGAGCCTTGCGATGATCCGCGACGATATCCGCTTCGGCCTGGCGCGCAGCTTGCTTCGCGGCCCGCATCTGCCGGTGGCCGAGATCGCATCGCGGCTGGGCTATGCCGAACCAAGCGCGTTTCATCGCGCATTCCTGAAATGGTCGGGCAGGACGCCGGACGCGTTTCGTCGGGAAGATGGTGCGGGTGAAGGGACTCGAACCCCCACGCCAAAGGCGCCAGAACCTAAATCTGGTGCGTCTACCAGTTCCGCCACACCCGCTCCGGCGGCTGCTTTAGCAAAGCCTTCGGGCGGGCGCGAGGGGTAATCTGCATCAGCGGATCACATGGGGCAGCATTTCCGGAATGTCGTCCGCGATCATGCCGGGGCCGAAATGGCGGGCCGCATCGGCATGCAGCTGCGCGCCAAGGCTTGCGGCCTCGAACGGGTCCAGCCCGCGCGCAGCCAGACCGATGACGATGCCCGCCAGCGCATCACCCGCGCCCGCCGTCGCCAGCCAGGGCAGCGCAAAGTCCGAATGGACCCCGACTCGGCCATCGGGCGCGGCGATCACCGTGTCCGGCCCCTTGAGCAGCACGGTGGCGTTCAGGCGCCTGGCCGCCAGTTGGGTGGCATCCAGTTTCGAGAATGCGGGACCGCGTTCGGGGGCCTGCTTCAACCTCTCGGCCAGGTCGGGGCAGAGGCGGGCGAACTCTCCCATATGCGGGGTCAGGATGCAGCGCGGATGGGGGGCAGGGGCGCCTTCGCGAGACAGGGCGGTCAGCGCATCGGCGTCCAGCACGCAGGGGACGTTCGATTCCAGCAGCGCGGGCAGAAGCGCCGCGGCCCTCTCGATGCCCGCCCCCGGGCCAAGCGCCACGGCGCCGACACGCCCGTCCAGCAGGTCGCGCAGGTCGGCGGCATCCTCCAAGGGCTTACGCATCAGGGCATCCGGCGGGCCGGCGTGATCCGCCATCGCATCGCGGGCAGGGCAGATGGTGACAAGGCCCGCGCCGACCCTCAGGGCCGCGCGGGCGGTCAGCCGCGCCGCGCCCGCCGCCGCCCCCGCGATGACCAGCGCCGAGCCGTGGCCGTATTTATGCGCCGCGCCCGCGCCTTCCTTGCGCAGCCAGTGGGACGTCCGGGCGCTGCGGCCCCGCAGCAGCAGGCCGCAGGAAGGCCCTGTCGCGGCAAGGCCGATATCCTCGACGAACAGTGCGCCGCAATGGGCGGGACCATCGGCGAGCAGATGTCCGGGTTTGGGTCGGTGAAAGGCCACGGTCATCGCGGCACGGGGCGCGTGATCGCCAAGCACGCGGCCACTGTCCATGCACAGCCCGCTTGGCGCGTCGATGGCGACAATATCGGGGAAATCGCGAACCTTGCGGATCAGGGTCGCAAAGACGCCCTCGGGCGCGCGGGTCAGCCCGGTGCCGAACAGTGCGTCGACCAGCAGATCCCTGGGGTCCAGGGCGTCGGGATCGAAGGGCAGGGTGGCGCCGATCGCCTGCCACCGCCGCAGCGCCGTCGACGGTTTCGGCGCGTCGCACATGACACGCACCTGCCAGCCCGCCATCTGCAGCAGCCGCGCCACGACGAAGCCGTCGCCGCCGTTGTTTCCCGGTCCGGCCAGCACGGTGACGCGGCCTGGCCGCGGCCATCGCAGCCGGATCCGACCCGCGACCGCCCGACCCGCGCGTTCCATCAATTCGTCCCCGCTGACATCGCCACTGCGCATTGCGTCGGATTCGATGGCGCGCATTTGGGCGGAGGTGAGGATTTCGGTGCCGTCCAGCATGGATAATGCCTATTAATTGTGCTGCGTGATCTAATTTTCGGCAGTTTCACCGGGCAGAACGCTTCCGCACTGTTCAGAACCCGCTGCTGCATTTACGCCTGTGATCAAACGCGCCAATCAGACTTCAGGCAAGCCGCGAGGAAGGATCAATTGCGATGAAGAAGATCGAGGCGATCATCAAGCCGTTCAAGTTGGACGATGTGAAGGAAGCGCTGCAAGAGGTCGGCGTCCAGGGTCTTTCCGTGACCGAAGTCAAGGGCTTCGGGCGTCAGAAGGGTCACACCGAACTGTATCGCGGCGCCGAATATGTCGTCGACTTCCTGCCGAAGGTGAAGATCGAGATGGTCCTGCCGGACGATCAGGTCGAAGCCGCGGTCGAGGCCATCGTCGGTGCGGCGCGCACCGAGAAGATCGGCGACGGTAAGATCTTCGTCCTGCCGGTCGAGCAGGCGATCCGCATCCGTACCGGCGAAACGGGAGACGACGCCGTCTGATCGCGGCAAGGAACCGAACTACAGACTTCCGCGCCCGGCCGCCCTGCCGCCGGGTCGCACATACGAAGAAAGGGAAGAGATGGAAATCAAGGATGTTCTCAAGCTGATCGAGGACGAGGACGTCGCCTATGTCGACGTGCGTTTCACCGATCCCAAGGGCAAGCTGCAGCACGTCACGCTGGACCGCGACCTGGTCGACGCCGACTTCTTCGAGGAAGGCTTCATGTTCGACGGCAGCTCGATCGCGGGCTGGAAGTCGATCGACCAGTCCGACATGAAGCTGATCCCGGACGTGAGCTCGGTCTACCTGGACCCGTTCTATGCCGAGAAGACGCTATGCGTGCACTGCAACGTGGTCGAGCCGGACACCGGCGAAGCCTACAGCCGCGACCCGCGCGGGACCGCGCTGAAGGCCGAGGCCTATCTGAAGTCGTCGGGCATCGGCGATGCGGCCTATTTCGGCCCCGAGGCCGAGTTCTTCCTGTTCGATGACGTGCGCTTCTCGGTCACGCCGCAGAAGGTCGCGTTCTCGATCGACGCGCTTGACGCCGCGTGGAACACCGACACCGAATACGAGATGGGCAACCAGGGTCACCGCGCCGGTCACAAGGGCGGCTACTTCCCGGTCAACCCGATCGACGCCGGCCAGGACATCCGCGGCGAGATGCTGTCGACCATGAAGCGCATGGGCATGAAGGTCGACAAGCACCACCACGAGGTTGCCAGCGCGCAGCACGAGCTGGGCCTGATCTTTGGATCGCTGACCGAGCAGGCCGACAACCTGCAGAAGTACAAGTACGTCATCCACAACGTCGCGCATGCCTATGGCAAGTCGGCGACCTTCATGCCGAAGCCCATGAAGGGCGACAACGGCTCGGGGATGCACGTCAACATGTCGATCTGGAAGGACGGCAAGCCGCTGTTCGCAGGCGACAAGTATGCCGACCTGTCGCAGGAGGCCCTGTACTTCATCGGCGGCATCCTGAAGCACGCCAAGGCGCTGAACGCCCTGACGAACCCGTCGACCAACAGCTACAAGCGTCTGATCCCGGGCTTCGAGGCCCCCGTGCTGCGCGCGTACTCGGCACGCAACCGTTCGGGCTGCGTCCGTATTCCGTGGACGGAATCGCCCAAGGCGAAGCGCGTCGAAGCCCGCTTCCCGGATCCCTCGGCCAACCCGTATCTGTGCTTCGCGGCACTGATGATGGCCGGTCTGGACGGCATCAAGAACAAGATCGATCCGGGCGCCGCTTCGGACAAGGATCTGTACGATCTGCCGCCGGAAGAACTGGCCGAGATCCCGACCGTCTGCGGCAGCCTGCGCGAAGCGCTGGAAGAGCTGGAGAAGGACATGGACTTCCTGCTGGCAGGTGACGTGTTCACCCGCGACCAGCTGGAAGGCTACATGGCGCTGAAGTGGGAAGAGGTCTACGCCTACGAACACACGCCGCATCCGGTCGAGTACCAGATGTATTACAGCTGCTGATCCGTTTTTTCGGATACGCAAGTGTCTTGGGGTGGTCCTGCCGGGCCACCCCTTTTTCATGACCTCCGATCACCCGTTCATCGCGGCCCTTCACAGAAGCGAGAGCGGTGAAACGTCTGGATTCATCTGCGCGTAGTGCAGCCCGCAAATGAGTTGAAGACACTGGAGAATGTCATGAGCATCCGCAATTTCGCCGCCATCGCGGCCACCGTCATCCTGTCGGCAGCCCCCGCGCTGGCCACGGTTCAGGGCGGCAACGGCCCCGCGCTGGTGGACGAGCGTCCGGCCACCCCCTACGAAACGGTCGAGCGACGCGCGGGCGACGTGCTGCAGCGGAAGGATCTGGTTCGCCGCCATCTGGATGCCGACGACATCATCACGGTCAGCCTGGTCCCAAGTGCGGGGCCGGTGGACTTTTCCAGCGCCAATGGCGGCTGAGGATCGGACCTGAAAAACCCCGCCGGCGATCCGGCGGGGTTTCTTCATCTCACTCGGCTGCGACTTGCGATGCGGTCGGGTAATCGACATAGCCCTCGGGGCCGCCCGCATAGAAGGTCGAGGGGTCCTGCTCGTTCAGGGCAAGCCCGTTCGCCAGACGATGCGGCAGGTCGGGCGTCGCGATGAAGTCGCGACCGAAGGCCACCGCATCGGCGCGATCCTCGGCCAGCAGCTGCGCCGCCAGCTCAGGGGTCAGCCCTTCGTTCGCGATGACCGGACCGCCGAAGGCTTCGCGGATCGCGGGCATCAGGCTGTCCTCGGCCACATGTTCGCGCAGGCACAGGAAGGCGATCCCCTTGTCCCTCATGCTGCGTGCGACGGCGGTGAACAGCGCGTGCCGGTCGCTGTCGCCCATGTCATGCCCATCCGCGCGCGGTGCCAGGTGCACACCCACGCGATCCGCACCCCAGACGTCGATCGCCGCATCCGCGATCTCGTTCAGGAAGCGCATCCGGTTCTCGATCGAGCCACCATAGCGATCCGACCGCGTATTGGTGCTGTCCTGCAGGAATTGGTCGATAAGATAACCGTTTGCGGCGTGAATCTCGACGCCGTCGAAGCCTGCGCGCAGAGCATTTTCGGCCCCTTTGCGATAGGCTTCGACGATGGCCGGAACCTCGTCGGTCTCCAGCGCGCGGGGCGTCACATAGGGGCGCTTGGGGCGCAGCAGGCTGACATGCCCGTCGGGCTGGATCGCCGAGGGTGCGACCGGCGTTTCGCCACCCAGCAGGCTGGGGTCCGAGATGCGCCCGACATGCCACAGCTGCAGGACGATCTTGCCGCCCTGCTCGTGGACAGCCTCGGTGATCTTGGACCAACCCTCGACCTGTGCGTCGTTCCAGATGCCTGGCGTCGCCTCGTAGCCGACGCCCATGGGCATCACGCTGGTGGCTTCGGTGATGATCATGCCTGCGCCCGCGCGCTGGCGGTAGTACTCGACCATCATGTCGTTGGGGATGCGATCCTGCCCGGAACGCGACCGCGTCAGGGGGGCCATGACGACGCGGTTGCGCAGGGAAATGCCGCCAAGATCAAGCGGCTCGAACATCGAGGACATGCAGCCCTCCTTTCGGTTGTTCAATGTTTTCGTCTGCCCATTCGGGCACGGGTTCCGAATTGTGAACGCCGCCGCCGCGTTTCAAGCGCGCCGCCGCGCGGTCAACTTCACGTCAACCGCGAAAACTAAGGCACATATCGCGCCCGCCGACTTCCCACCCCCCAGAAATGGCGGTATTCCAACGGCATGGATATCGTGCTGCTGACCACCTTCACCGGGTTCCTGTTCGTCTTGATCGCCGCCGCCGAGCCTTTGGCCGCGCGGCTTGCCTTGCCGTTCAGCGTGATCCTGGCGGGTATCGGCATCCTGATCGGTGGCGGCGCGACCTTCCTGCTGCGGACCGAGCTGACCGACAGCTTCAACGCGGTAGCCGAGAGCATCCTGTCCCTGCCGATCCGGTCCAGCGTCTTCATCTATGTCTTCCTGCCGATCCTGATTTTCCAGGCCACGCTGGAGATGAACATCAGGCGCATGCTGGACGACTGGGTGCCGATCCTGACGCTGGCGGTGGTCGCGGTCGTGGTGGCCACGCTGACGATCGGCTACGCGCTGTCCTGGATCGGGGGGCTGCCGCTGATGGTGGGCCTGCTGATCGGCTCGATCGTCTCGACCACGGACCCCTCGGCGGTGGTCAGCATCTTCCGCTCGATCTCGGCACCCAAGCGCCTTGCCCGCATCATCGAGGGCGAGAGCCTGCTGAACGACGCCGCGGCCATCGCGCTGTTCGGCCTGTTCATGTCCTATGTCATGCTGGGCGTCCCGAACCCCAGCCTGTCCGAGGCGCTGGAAGGGTTCCCCCAGCTGATCCTGGGCGGGATGGGCGCGGGCTGGCTGACCGCGCGGCTGGGCCTTGCGCTGATGGGCATGTTCTGGCGGTTCGAGACGGCACAGATCTCGATCTCGGTCGCTGTGCCGTATCTGGCCTATCTGGGTGCGGAACAGCTGCTGGGCGCGTCCGGCGTGATCGGCGTCGTGGTGGCGGGCCTGACGCTGAACTTCATGGGACCGGGGCGGCTGGCGCCCGCCTTCTGGACCAACATGAAAGAGGTGTGGTCGCTGCTGTCGCATTGGGCCGGCGCGCTGATCTTCATCCTGGCGGCGCTGCTGATCCCACGTCTGCTGGACGACGTGCAGCTGACCGACCTGTTCCTGGTGGGCGTGGTGGTGCTGGCGGCCTTCGTGGCGCGCGCGGCGATCCTGTTCCTGCTGCTGCCGCTGCTGACGGGGCTGAAGCTGTCGCCCAAGATCCAGCGGCCCTATCGCTATGCCATCATGTGGGGCGGATTGCGCGGCGCCGTCACGCTGGCGCTGGCGCTGGCGGTGACCGAGAACCTGCGCGTCCCTGTGGAGACGAAGCGCCTCGTCGGTATCCTTGCGACGGGCTTCGCGCTGTTCACGCTGATCGTGCAGGGGACGACCCTGCGGGCGGTGATCCGCCTGCTGGGCCTGGACAAGCTGTCGCCGCTGGACAGGGCGCTGTCGGATCAGGTCGTCGCCGTCGCCCTGCAAAGCGTGCGCGAGGATCTGCAGGGCACGACCGAGAATTACGAGCTGACGCGCGAGACCGTGCGGTCCGAGGCCAAGCGCTTTGCCGAACGGCTGGATGCCGCCGTGGACCGGGCCGAGGCCGACGGCACCGTCGAGATCCTGGACCGCGACCGCATCACCCTGGGCCTGATCGCCCTTGCGGGCCACGAACGCGAGATGATCCTGCAGCGCGTCCGCGAACGCGCGATCTCGGCCCGGCTGTCGGAACAGGCGCTGTTCGACGTGGACCGCCTGATCGAGGGCGCACGGTCCGGCGGGCGGCACGGGTATCAGCGCGCCTCGCGCGGGGCGCTGCGCTATGGGCCGAACTTCCGCCTTGCCGCCTTCCTGCACAGCCGCCTTGGCGTTTCGGGGCCGCTGGCGAACCTGACCGCCGACCGCTTCGAGACGCTGCTGGCCAAGCGCCTGATCCTGCGCGACCTGCACGGCTTCATCGACCGGCGCATCCGCCGCATCCACGGTCGCCGCGTGGCCGACCTGCTGCACGAGCTGCTGAACCGCCGGATCGAGGCCGTCGAGACCGCGCTGGACGGTCTGCGCCTGCAATATCCGGGGTACTACGAAGAGCTGGAACGCCGCTTCATCCGCCGCACTGCCCTTCGCCTGGAAGAACGCGAATACAACGCCATGCGCGAGGACGGGCTGATCGGCACCGAGGTCCATACCGAGCTGATGGCCGAGATCACGCGCCGCCGCGCCCGCGCCGAGATGCGCCCCTCACTGGACCTGGCGCTGCGCAAGAACGACCTCGTGCGGGTCTTTCCGCTGTTCTCGGACCTGGACGAATCCGAGCTGCGCCGCCTCAGCCGTGCGCTGCGGACCCGCTATGTCAATGCGGGCCATGTGATCACCCGCAAGGATCAGCCCGCGCGGTCGGTGTTCTTCGTGGCCTCGGGCGCGGTCGAGCAGGAGGTCGCGGGCCAGGTGACGCGACTGGGCCGGGGCGAGATGTTCGGCCAGCTGGGCGTGCTGACCAGCCGCCTGCGCCGGACCGAGGTGCGTGCGATCACGCCGACGACGCTGCTGGTCCTGGACGAGATCGACTTCCGCAGGCTGCTGAGGCGCAGTCCCGCGCTGCGCGATGCCGTGCGCGGCAGCGTCGCGGGCAAGACGATCGAGGCCGAGGTGCTGCAGCTGTCCGAACTGCAGGTCGATACCCCGCTTGGCGACGGCGCGGCCAAGGGCTAGACAGATCGCCGGACTACCAGAAGGGGACAGACCATGGACGCCAACCCGCGCATCGCCCGCCAGATCGCGACCGAGATCGGGGCAAGTCCCCAGCAGGTTCAGGCCGCGACGGAACTGCTGGATGGCGGCGCGACCGTCCCCTTCGTCGCACGGTACCGCAAGGAGGCGACGGGCGGTCTGGACGACACGCAGCTGCGCACGCTGTCCGAACGCCTGACCTATCTGCGAGAGATGGAGTCCCGCCGCACGGCCATCACCTCGAGCATCCGCGAGCAGGGCAAGCTGACCGACGATCTGGCCCGCCGGATCGCCGCCGCCGACACCAAGGCCGCGCTCGAGGACATCTATCTTCCCTACAAGCCCAAGCGCCGCACCAAGGCCGCGATCGCGCGCGAGAACGGGCTGGAGCCGCTGCTGGCGGCGATCCGCAACGCGCCCTCGGCCGATCCGGCATCGCTGGCGGGGGGCTTCCTGAATGCCAATGTCGAGACGACCAAGGCCGCGCTGGACGGGGCCCGCGACATCCTGGTCGAGGAGCTGTCCGAGAACGCCGAGGTGCTTGGCCCCTTGCGCGATTTCATGCGCCGCGAAGGGCGCATCGCCGCCCGCGTGGTGCCGGGCAAGGAAGAGGCGGGCGCCAAGTTCGCCGACTATTTCGACCATGCCGAGAAATGGTCCGACATCCCCGGCCACCGTGCGCTGGCGATCCTGCGCGCCGCCAAGGAGGAGATCGTCACCATCGACATCGCCCCCGATGCCGAGACCGGCGTCGCGCGGGCCGAGGGGATCGTCGCGCGCGGGCTGGGTCCGGTCGGGCAGGGGCCGGGTGCCGACTGGCTGCGCGGCGTCGCGGGCTGGTGCTGGCGCGTGAAGCTGTCGAACGGCATGTATATCGACCTGCTGACCGAACTGCGCCGCCGCGCCCATGAAGAGGCCATCCGCGTCTTCGGCCGCAACCTGCGCGATCTGCTGCTGGCCGCGCCCGCCGGGGCCAAGACGACCATCGGGCTGGATCCGGGCATCCGCACCGGCGTCAAGGTCGCCGTGGTCGATGCCACGGGTAAGCTGCTGGACACGACCACGATCTATCCCTTCCAGCCGAAGAACGACCTCCGCGGGTCCGAGGCTGCGCTGAGCGCCCTCATCGCGCGTCACGGGGTCGAACTGATCGCCATCGGCAACGGCACCGCCAGCCGAGAGACCGAGCGCATGGTCGCGGATATCCTCAAACGCCTGCCCAAGGGCGCGAAGGCGCCGACCAAGGTGGTCGTGTCCGAAGCCGGTGCCTCGGTCTATTCCGCCTCGGAACTGGCCGCGAAAGAGTTTCCGGGCCTCGACGTGTCGCTGCGCGGCGCGGTGTCGATCGCGCGCAGGCTTCAGGACCCGCTGGCCGAGCTGGTCAAGGTGCCGCCCCAGTCCATCGGCGTCGGGCAATATCAGCACGACGTGGATCAGCGCCACCTGTCCAAGGCGCTGGAGGCCGTGGTCGAGGATGCGGTGAACGCGGTCGGCGTCGATCTGAACACGGCCTCGGCCCCGCTTCTGGCGCATGTCGCGGGCCTGGGTCCGTCGCTGGCGCAGAACATCGTGGCCCATCGCGATGCGACCGGCGCCTTCCCGTCGCGCAAGGCGCTGAAGAAGGTCGCGGGTCTCGGGCCGCGCGCGTTCGAGCAATGCGCCGGCTTCCTTCGCATCCGCGACGGCGAAGAGCCGCTGGACGCGTCCGCCGTCCACCCCGAGGCCTATGGCGTAGCACGCGGCATCGTGAAGGCCTGCGGCCGCGACCTGCGCCAGCTGATGGGCGACGCCAAGGCCGTGGCCAGCCTGCGCCCCGAGGATTTCGTGACGACCGATTTCGGCTTGCCGACCATCCGCGACATCCTTGCGGAACTGGAAAAGCCGGGCCGCGACCCGCGCCCCGCCTTCGTGACCGCCAGCTTTGCCGACGGGGTCGAGGAGATCACCGACCTGCGCCCCGGCATGATGCTGGAAGGTACCGTGACCAATGTCGCAGCCTTCGGCGCCTTCGTCGATATCGGGGTGCATCAGGACGGCCTGGTCCATGTCAGCCAGCTGGCCGACCGCTTCGTCAAGGACCCGCACGAGGTGGTCAAGGCGGGCGACGTGGTCAAGGTCCGCGTGACCGAGGTGGACGTCCCGCGCAAGCGCATCGGCCTGTCGATGCGCAAGGATGGCGGCGATGCGCCCAAGGCTCAACGCGGCGGCAAGCCCGCCCATGCCCCGAAGCCGCAGCGCGGCCCGGCCCCGAAACCCGAGCAGGGCGCATTCGGCGCGGCCCTTGCCGATGCCCTGAAGCGCCGCTGAGGATCACGTGATGCAAGTAGGCGACCCCAATGCGACCGCACCCTGGCTGGAGGATGCGATGCACCGCGCCTTCCTGGTCCATGACGCGAAACGCGCGCTGGATTTCTTCGACCGCTCGGCCCGCCAGGGGGCAGGGTTCCATGTCCTGGATCTGAAAGGTGCCCCCCAGGCATCGCAGGTGCAGGAGATCCATACGACGACGCGGCTGGTCCATTCCTATGCGCTGGCCTTGCTGGCGGGGCGGCCCGACCGCGCCGGGATCATCGACAGGGGCATGGATTTCCTCTGGTCGCATCACCGCGACGCGCAGCATGGCGGTTACCTGTGGGGGCTGGACGACGGCATCCCGATGGACCGCCCGAAGCTGGCCTATGGCCATGTCTTCGTGCTGCTGGCGGCATCCAGCGCGAAGCTGGCGGGGCATCCCGATGCCGACCGCCTGCTGACCGACATCACCGAGGTTCTGGACCGCCACTATTGGGACGACGGGGCCGGGCTGTTCCCCGACGAGTTCACGCGCGACTGGCAGGTCTTTTCCGGCTATCGCGGGATGAACGCGAACATGCACGGGGTCGAGGCGCTTCTGGCCGCGCACGAGGCCACGGGCGAGGCGGTCTTCCTGGACCGTGCGGGCCGGATCCTGCGTTTCTTCATCGCGGGGCAGGCCGCATCGCATGGCTGGCGCATCCCCGAGCATTACCACGAGGATTGGAGCCCGGACACCGCCTATGCCGGCGATCCGATGTTCCGTCCGGCAGGCACGACCCCCGGCCACAGCTTCGAGATGGCCCGCCTGCTGCTGCAATGGTGGGATGCCGCAGGTCGCCCGGCGGGGGATGCCGTCGCCCAGGCGCGTGCGCTGGTCGATACCGCGCTGGCCGATGCCTGGAACCCCGCGCAGGGCGGGCTTGCCTATACGCTGCAGATGGATGGCGCGGTGGACATCGCCGACCGCTACTGGTGGCCCGTGACCGAGGCGATCGGCGCGCTGGCGGCCCTGCAGAAGGTCGATCCGACCGATCAGACCGAAGCCTGGTATCGCCGGATGTGGCAATTCGCCGCCGAGCGGTTCATCGACCAAGACCACGGCGGATGGTTCCCCGAGATCGGCCCCGACGACCGTCCGCAGGTGACGCAGTTCGCGGGAAAACCCGATATCTATCATGCGCTTCAGGCCGATCTTCTGCCCCTTGCGCGCGGCCTGTCCGCACAGGCGTCCGATCTGTCCCGGACACAACCTTTGCGGGATTGATCTTTTTTTGCCGGGGGGAATTGCCTTGACAGGTCGTCCCCTCGGCTGCGATCCCCAATGGACGCCTGTGGCGATCCTGCGCGGCGGTCATGAAAGACGCCCCCCAATGAACATGCTCGAAGCCAATCACGCGGCGCGCGACCTTCTTGCGGGGGTCGAGGGCGGGTTTGCGCTCTCGGTCCTCGACAGCTCGCCCGACTGCATCAAGATCCTCGACCGCCATGGCCGTCTGGTCTTCATGAACCGCAACGGCATGTGCGCGATGGAGATCGCCGAGTTCGGCGCGGTGGCGGACCGTCCCTGGCCGTCGCTCTGGCCTGCCGAATCGCATTCCCTTCTGGAGGGCGCGATCGAGGCCGCCCTGCATGGCGAGACCCGCATCTTCGAGGCGTTCTGCCCGACCGCCCTGGGCAAGCCGCGGTGGTGGCACGTGACCGCGGCCCCGATCAGGGGCACGCACGGCATCGACAACATCCTCGTGACCTCTCGCGACATATCCGAGCTGGTCGGCGCCCGAGAGGCGCTGCGCGCCGAGGTCGCCGCCAAGGAGGACGCGCTGCGCCGCCAGAAGCTGCTGCTGGGAGAGATCGACCACAGGGTGAAGAACAGCTTTGCCGCCGTGATGGGCCTGTTGCGGATGCAGGCGCGCAGGCATCGCGACGACGCATCAGGGCAAGCGCTGACGGATGCCGCCACGCGGATCGCGACGCTGGCGCGTGTCCATGACCAGCTGCATCTGGATCCCGGTGCGCCGGACCTGCCGCTGATCGACTATGTCGGCGCGCTTGCCAGCGATCTGGGGCAGGCGCTGAACGCGCGGGTGGAAATGGGGCACACGCCCGCCTCGACCCTGCGGGTCAGCGCGACGCAGGCCGCGGGCATCGGGCAGGTGCTGGCCGAGCTGGTGGGCAATGCGGTCAAGCATTCCGGTGGCCACCGGCGGGCGCGCGTGGTGATCTGCCTCGACCTGGTGGGCGACGGATTGTCCATGAAGGTCTGCGACAATGGCCCCGGTCTGCCCGAGGGGTTCGACCCCGCCGCGCAGGACGGGCTGGGAATGCAGATCTGCCTGACCTATGTCCAGCAGATGCAGGGGCGGCTGGAACATGGCCGCTCGGATCTGGGCGGCGCGATGTTCCGCGCGGTCATCCGCCCCGAGCCTGTCGCGACCCATTGACATGCCGGGCCTTCGGGTCCATCTGGCCGCCTTTCCCACCGTTTCGGAAGGAGCTGCGCGATGCGCATGGTGATCGACGTCACGCTCGACTATCGGCTGTCGCTGCCGGGCACGGCCATCCTGATGATCGAGCCCGCCTCGACCGCGGGCCAGACCGTCGAGAATTGCGAGGTCGAGTTCGGTTCCCCCTCGTTGATCGTGCGCCGCGACGCGGACGAGGGCATCGGCGAACGCCTGATCGTGGATGTCGACGACCGTCTCAGCTGCCGCCTGCGCGCCGAGGTTTCGGTGGACCGGCCCCGCGTCGCGCTGGCCTCGCTTCCCGCGACGCCGCTGGTCGCGCTGCCCGCCGAGGCGCTGCGTTACCTGATGCCGTCGCGATATTGCGAGGTCGAGCGGTTCCTGCATTTCACCTCGACCCGTTTCGCGGGCCTGACCGGCGGGGCGCTGGTCAAGGCGATCGAGAACTGGATCCAGCGCAACATGGAATACGTCCCCGGCGTCAGCACGACCGAGACGACGGCAGGGGACAGCTTCCTCGACCGGCGCGGGGTCTGCCGCGACTATGCCCACCTGATGATCGCGATGTGCCGCGCCATGCAGATCCCGGCGCGCATCGTCAGCGCCTATGGCTCCGAGGTGAACCCGCAGGATTTCCATGCCGTGGTCGAGGTGTTCCTGGACGGCGCGTGGCACCTGGTCGATCCGACGGGAATGTCCGATGCGGACAGGCTGGCCGTGATCGCGGTCGGGCGCGATGCGACGGACGTGGCCTTCCTGACCACGACCGGCCCCGCACAGCTGTCCAAGCTGCGCGTCGCCGTCAGCTGATCGCCAGAAGGATCAGCAGCACCCCGGCCAAAGCGACGGCCCTGCGATAGATGCGCAGGGCTCGCGCCAGATCCTCGGCCTGCGGGTCGCGGGCCGCCTCGTTCAGCCATGGCTCTTCCGCGATGCGGTCGGCATAGACGCGCGGCCCCGACAGGCGCACCCCGAGCGCGCCGGCCATCGCGGCCTCGGGCCAGCCGGCATTGGGCGAGCGGTGCTTGCCCGCGTCCCGCAGCACGATCCGCCCGCCCTTGCCGGACACCGCGACGAACAGCAGCGCCGTCAGCCGCGCGGGGATCAGGTTCACCAGATCGTCCAGCCGCGCGGCCACGCAACCGAAGCGTTCATGGCGCGGCGTCCTGTGCCCGATCATCGAATCCAGCGTGTTGATCGCCTTGTAGGCCGCGATCCCAGGCAGACCCGCGACCGCCGCCCAGAACAGGGGCGCGATCACGCCGTCGCTTGCGTTCTCGGCCAGGCTCTCGGTCGCGGCGCGCGCCAGCGTCGGCTCGTCGGCGCGGGTGACGTCGCGCCCGACGATCATCGAGGTCGTGTGCCGCGCCGTGGCCAGATCGCCCTGCGCCAGCGGCCGCATGACCGCCGCGACGTGATCGTGAAGCGACCGCGAGGCGACCAGCGGCCATGCAAGAACCGCTGCGACCCAAGGCCCCAGCAGCGATTGCAGCACCATTGCCGGAAGGGCTGCCGCCAGCACGGTCAGCGCGACGGCCAGCGCCCCCTTGGCGTGCCGGTGCGGCCCCCTGTTCAGGCGGTCGTCCAGCGCCGAGATCAGGCGCCCCAGCCAGATCACCGGGTGCCCGATCCGCCGAAGCGCGGCATCCGGCCAGCCGATCGCGACGTCGATCAGCAGGGCGATCGCGGCCAGCGCGCTCATGCTGTCAGGTTCGACAGCTCGACCGCCCAGTCGTCGCCGTGGCGCGTCAGGATGGTCAGGGACAGGGGCGCGACGCGAAACGACAGGGCCGACGGCCCGACAACCATCGCCAGCGCCGAACGCACCGTGCCCGCATGCGCGACGACCACGGTATCGCCGCTCAGCGCTCGCAACGCAGGCTGGACGCGGGCGCACATGTCGTCGAAGCTCTCTCCGCCCTCGGGGCGGTGACGGGCCAGCTGGGCGGGGGGCAGGGCGCCCAGATCGGGCAGCTGGTCGAAGGGCAGCCCTTCCCACGCGCCGTAATCCTGTTCCCACAGCGTCTCGTCGGTGCGGTGCGACAGCCCAAGCGTCGTCGCGGTCTTGACGCAGCGCAGCGCGGGGCTGCTGACGGTCGCGGCACCCGCCATCCGTCGGGCGACCGCCGCGCGCATTGTGGCAAAGGCCGCGTCGTCCGTGCAATCGGCGTCCACGTCGCGGCGTCCCGCCAGCCTGCCGCCGTGCAGCGGGGGTGCATGTCGAATGATGGCCAGTCGCATCGAGTGATCTCCTTTCGGCCTGTCTGTCGTCGCGGTCCGGGCTTGGCAAGCCCGCTTGACGGAATATCCCGACGGGCGCAGCCTTGGACTTGACGCGGCGAGGGGTGGCGCTGTAGGAAATGAACAAGTGTTCAATAACGGCTTGGGAGGGCCCGCCATGTTCACGCGGGGGATGGAATTCGATCTGGGCGAAGACGTGAATGCGCTGCGCGAGATGGTGCACCGCTGGTCGCAGGACCGCGTCGCGCCGATCGCCGCCGAGGTCGACCGCACCAACGCCTTTCCGAACGACCTGTGGACCGAGATGGGCGAGCTGGGCCTTCTGGGCATCACCGTCGCCGAGGAACATGGCGGCAGCGGCATGGGCTATCTTGCGCATGTCATCGCGACCGAGGAGATCGCGCGGGCCAGCGCGTCCGTCAGCCTGTCCTATGGCGCGCATTCGAACCTGTGCGTGAACCAGATCAAGCTGAACGGCACCGACGAACAGCGCGCGCGCTATCTGCCGGACCTGTGCAGCGGCAAGGCGGTCGGCGCGCTGGCCATGTCCGAGGAGGGCGCGGGCAGCGACGTGGTCGGCATGAAGCTGCGGGCGGACAAGAAGAACGACCGCTATGTGCTGAACGGCAACAAGTATTGGATCACCAACGCCCCCGATGCCGATACGCTGGTCGTCTATGCCAAGACCGACCCCGATGCGGGCAGCAAGGGCATCACCGCCTTCATCGTCGAACGTGGCATGAAGGGTTTCAGCACCGGACCGCATTTCGACAAGATGGGCATGCGCGGATCGAACACGGGCGAGCTGATCTTCGAGGATTGCGAGATCCCCTTCGAGAACGTTCTGGGCGAGGAGGGGCGCGGCGTCCGCGTCCTGATGTCGGGGCTTGATTACGAACGCGTCGTGCTGTCGGGCATCGGCACCGGCATCATGGCCGCGTGCCTGGACCAGGTGCTGCCCTATGTCGCGGAACGCAAGCAGTTCGGCCAGCCGGTCGGGTCCTTCCAGCTGATGCAGGGCAAGATCGCGGACATGTATGTCGCCCTGAACACCGCCCGCGCCTATGTCTACGAGGTCGCGCGCGCCTGCGACACGGGCCGCGTGACGCGGCAGGACGCGGCGGGTGCGGTCCTCTATGCCAGCGAACAGGCGATGGTGCAGGCGCATCAGGCGGTGCAGGCGCTCGGTGGGGCGGGCTTCCTTAACGACAGCGTGGTCAGCCGCCTGTTCCGCGACGCCAAGCTGATGGAGATCGGCGCAGGCACCAGCGAGATCCGCCGGATGCTGATCGGCCGGGAACTCATGGGCCTCGTCTGATGGATTTCAGCGGCATCCCCGATTGGCAGGCCATGCGTGAGGGGTTCCGTTGGGACTTTCCGGCGCGGCTGAACATGGCCGACCAGTGCCTGTCGCATCCGGCCTCGCGGCTGGCGATCCTGGAATACGGGGCGACGCCCGCACGCGTGAATTTCGGGCGGCTGACGGCCATGACCGACGATCTGGCGCATCTGCTGGCGGCAGGTCGCGGCGATCGCGTGGGCGTCCTGCGCACGCAATCGGCCTGGACCGCCGCCGCCCATCTGGCGATCTGGAAATCGGGCGCGATCTCGGTCCCGCTGTTCAAGCTGTTCGGCCCCGATGCACTGGCCCTGCGCCTGCGCGATGCGGGCGTGCGCACCGTCATCGCCGACCCCGAGGGGCGCGAGATGCTGCGCGACTTCCCCGACCTGAACGTCATCGTCCCCGAGGACGGCGTGCCGGATGCCGGGCGGTTCGCCTCGGTCGATACGGGGCCGAACGACCCGGCCGTGCTGATCTATACCTCGGGGACGACCGGCGCGCCCAAGGGGGCGCTGCACGGGCATCGCTGCCTGACGGGGCATCTGCCGGGGGTCTGTCTCAGCCATGATCTGCTGGGCCAGCCGAACGACATGATCTGGACGCCCGCGGATTGGGCCTGGATCGGCGGGTTGTTCGACGTGGCGATGCCCGCGCTGGCGCTTGGCGTGCCGCTGGTGGCCGCGCGTGCGGGCAAGTTCGATCCGCAGGCCGTCGCGGGCATGATCGCGGAATGCGGCATCCGCAACGTGTTCTTCCCGCCGACCGCACTGAAGATGCTAAAGGCGTCGGGCATCCGCATCGGTGGCCTTCGCAGCGTCGCGTCGGGGGGCGAGACTCTGGGCGCCGAGATGCTGGACTGGGGCCGCGAGGCTCTGGGCCTGACCATCAACGAATTCTACGGCCAGACCGAATGCAACATGGTCGCCACCTCGGCCTCGTGCCTGTTCCCGGTGCGCCCCGGCGCGATCGGACGTGCCGTGCCGGGCTTCGACATCGCGGTCGTGAACGATGACGGCACCCCCGTCCGGTCCGAGGGCGACATCGCCATCCGGCGCGGTGCGGGCAGCATGATGCTCGAATACTGGAACCGTCCGGATGCCACCGCCGAGAAGTTCTGCGGCGACTGGATGCTGACCGGCGATCGCGGCGTGATCGAGGACGGCTATATCCGCTTTGTCGGGCGCGACGACGACGTGATCACCAGCGCCGGCTATCGCATCGGCCCGTCCGAGATCGAGGACTGCCTGCTGCGCCACCCCGCCGTCGCGCAGGCGGGCGTCGTGGGCAAGCCCTGTCCGACGCGCACGCAACTGGTCAAGGCCTATGTCGTCCTGCGTGACGGGTATGCGGCCTCGGACGCGCTGGCCGCCGAATTGCAGGACCATGCCAAGCGCCTGAGCGCGGCACATTCCTATCCCCGAGAGATCGCCTTCATGGAGACGCTGCCGATGACCGTGACGGGCAAGGTGATGCGCCGCGAGCTGCGCAAGCTGGCCGAGGCCGAATGAGGACGCTTGCGTTGATCCTGGCCCTGATGCCGCTGCCCGCGCTGTCGCAGACGGTGCCGGTGGATGCGGCTTCGGTGGCGTCCTGCCGTGACGGCGCTGCGCATGGGGATGTCGCGCCCGACTGCATCGGCCTGGCCGCGCAGGCCTGCCAGCGGGCCCATTCCCAGCCCGACACGACCCTTGCCATCAGCCAGTGCTTGATGGCCGAGGCCGCCGCCTGGGACGATCTTCTGAACGACGAATACAACGCCTTGCGCGATGCACGCCCCGCGCAGGCCGATACGCTGCTGGACGCGCAGCGTGCATGGATCGCGCTGCGCGATGCGGATTGCACCATGGCCTATGACATCCACAACGGCGGTTCGATGCGGGCGATCGCCGCCGCCGATTGCCAGTTGCGCCACACCGCCATCCGGACCCTGCAGCTGCGCGACATGCAGCCGAACTGACGCCCGATCGGAGAACGCCCATGAAGTTGAACAGCAACGCCCTGACCGGCTCGGAGACGTTCGAGGCCAACCGCAAGGCGCATCTTGCCCTGATCGAACAGACCGCCGAGGCCGCGCGCCTGGCCGCCGCGGGCGGCGGTCCCAAGGCGCAGGAACGCCATGTCGGGCGGGGCAAGATGCCCCCGCGCGAACGTGTCGCGAACCTGCTGGACCCCGGCAGCCCCTTCCTTGAGATCGGCGGCGTCGCGGCGCACGGGATGTATGACGGCGCGGCCCCCTGCGCGGGCGTGATCGCGGGCGTCGGGCGCGTCCACGGCCAGGACGTGATGGTCGTGGCGAACGACGCGACGGTGAAGGGCGGCACCTATTACCCGCTGACCGTCAAGAAGCACCTTCGCGCGCAGGAAATTGCCGAGGAATGCCATCTGCCCTGCGTCTACCTGGTCGACAGCGGCGGCGCGAACCTGCCCAACCAGGACGAGGTCTTTCCCGACCGCGACCATTTCGGGCGCATCTTCTACAACCAGGCCAGGATGAGCGCGAAGGGCATTCCCCAGATCGCCGTCGTGATGGGCTCCTGCACGGCAGGCGGCGCCTATGTGCCCGCCATGTCCGACGTGACGATCATCGTGCGCGATCAGGGCACGATCTTCCTGGCCGGTCCGCCGCTGGTCAAGGCCGCGACGGGCGAGGTCGTGTCCTCCGAGGATCTGGGCGGGGGCGACGTGCATACCCGCCTGTCGGGCGTCGCGGATTACCTGGCCGAGGATGACGCCCATGCGCTGGCCCAGGCCCGCCGCGCCATCGCCAGCCTCAACCGCCGGATGCCCGACACGGTGAACTGGCAATCCCCCGAGGATCCGGCCTATGACCCCGACGAGATTCTGGGCGTCGTTCCCGCTGACCTGCGCACCCCCTATGACATCCGCGAGGTGATCGCGCGGACCGTCGACGGCAGCCGCTTCGACGAGTTCAAGGCGCGCTTCGGGGAAACGCTGGTGACGGGCTTCGCGCATGTGAAGGGCTGCCCGGTCGGCATCGTCGCGAATAACGGCGTGCTGTTCTCCGAGGCCGCGCAGAAGGGCGCGCATTTCGTCGAACTGTGCAGCCAGCGCGGCATCCCGCTGGTGTTCCTGCAGAACATCACCGGCTTCATGGTCGGCCGCAAATACGAGAACGAGGGCATCGCCCGCCACGGTGCCAAGATGGTCACCGCCGTCGCCACGACCAACGTGCCCAAGATCACCATGCTGGTCGGCGGCAGCTTCGGCGCGGGCAATTACGGCATGGCGGGGCGGGCCTATTCGCCGCGCTTCCTGTGGACCTGGCCCAACAGCCGCATCAGCGTCATGGGCGGCGAACAGGCCGCGGGCGTCCTTGCGACCGTCAAGCGCGACGGGATCGAGCGGCAGGGCGGCACCTGGTCCCCCGAGGAAGAGGCCGAGTTCAAGCGCCCCACCATCGAGATGTTCGATCGCCAGTCGCACCCGCTCTATGCCTCGGCGCGGCTGTGGGACGACGGCATCGTCGATCCGCGCAAGACCCGCGACGTGCTGGCCCTGTCCCTGCGTGCCAGCCTGAATGCCCCAATCGAGCCGACGCGCTTCGGCCTGTTCCGGATGTGAGGCCGCCATGTTCGACAAGATCCTGATCGCGAACCGGGGCGAGATCGCCTGCCGCGTCATCGACACCTGCCGCCGGATGGGCGTCGCGACCGTCGCCGTCTTTTCCGATGCCGACCGCGATGCCCGCCATGTCGCCATGGCCGACGAGGCCGTCCATATCGGCGGTCCCGCACCCGCCGACAGCTATCTTCGCGGGGATGCCATCATCGAGGCCGCCCTGGCGACCGGCGCGCAGGGCATCCATCCCGGATACGGCTTCCTGTCAGAGAACCCCGATTTCGTCGATGCGGTGCAGGCGGCGGGGCTGGTCTTCATCGGTCCGTCCGCCGATGCGATCCGCGCGATGGGCCTGAAGGATGCCGCCAAGGCGCTGATGGAGAAGGCGGGCGTGCCGGTCGTTCCCGGCTATCACGGGGCGGAACAGGACGCGGCGCATCTGGCGCAGCAGGCGGGCGACATCGGTTATCCGGTGCTGATCAAGGCGGTTGCGGGCGGCGGTGGCAAGGGCATGCGCCGAGTCGATGCCCCCGAGGGTTTCGCCGACGCGCTGCGATCCGCCCAGTCCGAAGCGAAGGGCGCCTTCGGCAACCCCGCCGTCCTGATCGAGAAATACGTCCTGCAGCCCCGCCATATCGAGGTGCAGGTCTTCGGGGACGGCATCCGCGCCGTGCATCTGTTCGAACGCGACTGTTCCCTGCAGCGCCGCCACCAGAAGGTGATCGAGGAAGCACCGGCCCCCGGCATGACCCCCGAGATGCGACAGGCCATGGGCGACGCCGCCGTCCGCGCCGCCGAGGCCATCGGCTACAAGGGGGCGGGCACGATCGAGTTCATCGTGGATGGCAGCGACGGTCTGCGCCCCGATGGGTTCTGGTTCATGGAGATGAACACCCGCCTTCAGGTCGAGCACCCCGTAACCGAGGCGATCACCGGCGTGGACCTGGTCGAATGGCAGCTGCGCGTCGCCAGCGGCGAGGATCTGCCCGCCCGCCAGTCCGATCTGTCGATCCGCGGCCATGCCTTCGAGGCCCGGCTCTATGCCGAGGATGTCCCGGCGGGCTTCCTGCCCGCGACGGGTCAGCTTGCGCATCTGGACTTCCCCGCAGGCGCGCGGATCGAGACAGGCGTGCGGACCGGCGACCGGATCAGCCCGTGGTACGATCCGATGATCGCCAAGGTCGTCACCCACGGCCCGACCCGTGCGGCCGCGATGCAATCGCTGGATCGCGCGCTGACCCGGACCGAGGTTGCGGGCTCGGTCACGAATCTCGATTTCCTGATCGCGCTGACGCGTCACGCGGGCTTTCGGGCTGGGGATGTCGATACCGGCCTGATCGAGCGCGATCTGGATGCGCTGACCGCGCCCTGCGATGCGGATGCCGCGGCGATTGCGCTCGCCGTGATCGGGCTTGCGGGCCTGGATCTGCCGGACGCGGAATGGGGCGCGACGCTGTGGCAGCCCCTGCGCCGCCGTATCGGCTGGCAGGGCGGCGAGGCAGTGCTGGAGGTTCTGGCCCGCGATCATGCGCGTGTCACCATCGACGGCACCGCCCGTGACGTCACCCGCGCCGGTGGCCGCTGGCTGGTCGATGGCGCGGCCCGTCCCGATGCGATCCGCCATTTCGACGGGGGCATCGGCGTCTTCGGTCAGGCGACGCTGATCCTGATGGCCGAGGACCCGCTGGACCGACAGGGGGCCGCCGATGGCGGCGACGGGCTGACGCGATCGCCGATGCCAGGGCTGGTCCGCGCGATCCACGTGTCGGCGGGGCAGGCGGTCGCGGCGGGCGACCGGCTTGCCATCCTCGAGGCGATGAAGATGGAACACACCCTGACCGCCGCCCGCGACGGCATCGTGGCCGAGGTTCTGGCGACCGAGGGCCAGCAGGTCGAGGCCGGCGCCCCGCTGATCCGGCTGGAGGATGCCGATGGCTGATCCCGTCGAGATATTCGAGATGGGCCCGCGCGACGGGCTGCAGAACGAGAAGCGCCTGATCCCCGCGCAGGACAAGATCGCGCTGGTGGATACGCTGTCGCGCGCGGGCTTCCGCCGGATCGAGGTGACCAGCTTCGTCAGCCACAAATGGGTGCCGCAGATGGCCGATGCGGCGCAGGTGCTTGCGGGCATCAGGCGGCAGCCGGGCGTGTCCTATGCCGTGCTGACACCGAACATGCAGGGCTATGACGCGGCGCGGCAGGCGCGGGCCGATGCGGTCGCGATCTTCGCCAGCGCGTCCGAGGGGTTCAGCCGCGCCAACCTCAACGCCTCGATCGACGAGAGCCTTGCGCGGTTCCGTCCCGTGGCCGAGGCCGCACGCGCGGACGGCATCCCCCTGCGCGGCTATGTCAGCATGGTGACCGACTGTCCCTTCGACGGGCCGACGGATCCGGGCGCGGTGGCCCGCGTCGTGGACGAACTGATCGCGATGGGCTGTCACGAGATCAGCCTGGGCGACACGGTGGGGCGCGGCACCCCCGAACGGATCGACGCGATGCTGGCCTCGGTGCTGTCCGTCGCACCGCCCGAACGGCTGGCGGGCCATTACCACGACACCGGCGGCCTTGCGCTGCAGAATATCGAGGTCAGCCTGGAACGCGGGCTGCGGGTCTTCGACGCGGCAGTGGGCGGGCTGGGCGGCTGCCCCTATGCGCCCGGCGCGGCGGGCAATGTCGCGACCGAGGCCGTCGCCGCAAGGCTGGCCGAACTGGGCCACGACACCGGGCTGGACCCGGCAATCCTGAACGAGGCTGCCGCCCTTGCGCGCGGCATGAGGGGGGCAGAGCATGCCTGAGACGATCCGTATCCAGCACGACGACCGCGGCGTTGCGACCCTGTGGCTGGCCCGCCCCGAGAAGCACAATGCCCTGTCGCGGCAGATGCTGGACGAACTGACCGAGGCCGCGACCGCGCTGGCCGCCGATGACAGCGTCCGCGTGGTCGTGCTGGCCGCCGAGGGGCCCAGCTTCTGCGCAGGCGGCGATCTGGCGTGGATGCGCCAGCAGATCGACGCGGATGCCGCCACGCGACGCGCCGGCGCCCATGCGCTGGCGGGAATGCTGTCGGCGCTGAACCTGCTGCCCAAGCCGCTGATCGCGCGTGTGCACGGCAATGCCTTCGGCGGCGGGGTCGGGATGATGGCGGTCAGCGACGTGGCGCTGGTCGCGGACCAGGCGCGCTTCGGCCTGACCGAGGTGAAGCTGGGCCTGATCCCCGCCACCATCGGCCCCTATGTCATGGCCCGCATGGGCGAGGATCGCGCGCGGCGGGTCTATTTCTCGGGGCGGCTGTTCGACGCGGCCGAGGCGCGGGACCTGAACCTTGCGACGCGTGTGCTGCCTGCCGGGGATCTGGACGCGGCGGTCGAGGCCGAGATCGCGCCCTATCTTCTGGCCGCCCCGCGCGCGGTCGCTGCCGCCAAGGCGCAATGCCGCGCGCTTGGGCCGCGCATCGACGCGCAGGTGATCGAGGACAGCATCGACCGGCTTGTCGCCACGTGGGAAGACCCCGAGGCGGTCGAGGGGATCACGGCCTTCTTCGACAAGCGCGCCCCAAGCTGGCAGAGCTGAGGCGGACATGAAAAGGCCCGCCGCGCGGAACGCGGCGGGCCTTTCGTCATCTTCCGAAGATCACATGCCCTGGTACAGCGGGAAGCGCGCGCAAAGCTCGGTCACTTCGTTGCGCACCTTTTCCTCGACCGCGGCATTGCCTTCCTCGCCATTGGCGGCAAGGCCGTCCACGACCTCGACGATCCAGCGGGCGATCTGGCGGAACTCGGGCTCGGCGAAGCCGCGGGTGGTGCCAGCCGGTGCGCCCAGGCGGATGCCCGAGGTCACGAAGGGCTTTTCAGGGTCGAAGGGCACGCCGTTCTTGTTGCAGGTGATGTGCGCGCGGCCCAGGGCGGCCTCGGTCGCCTTGCCGGTCACGCCCTTCGGACGCAGGTCGGCCAGGCACAGGTGGTTGTCGGTGCCACCCGAGACGATGTCGATCCCGCCCTTCATCAGCTCATCCGCCATGGCGGCGGCGTTCTTGACGACCTGCGCGGCATAGTCCTTGAACTCGGGGCGCAGGGCCTCGCCGAAGGCGACGGCCTTGGCGGCGATCACATGCATCAGCGGACCGCCCTGCAGACCGGGGAAGACGGCGCTGTTGATCTTCTTGGCGATGTCGGCGTCGTTCGTCAGGATCAGACCACCGCGCGGGCCGCGCAGCGACTTGTGCGTGGTCGAGGTGACGACATGCGCATGGGGCAGGGGCGAGGGGTGCTGACCGCCCGCGACCAGACCCGCGATGTGGGCCATGTCCACCATCAGGTATGCGCCGACCTCGTCCGCGATGGCGCGGAAGGCGGCCCAGTCCCAGACGCGGCTGTAGGCGGTGCCGCCCGCGACGATCAGCTTCGGCTTGTGCTGGCGCGCGGCCTCGGCGATGGCGTCCATGTCCAGCATCTGGTCCTGCTGGCGCACGCCATAGCTGACGACGTTGAACCACTTGCCCGACATGTTCACGGGCGAACCGTGGGTCAGGTGACCGCCCGAGTTCAGGTCCAGGCCCATGAAGGTGTCGCCCGGCTGCAGCAGCGCCAGGAATACGGCCTGGTTCATCTGGCTGCCGCTGTTGGGCTGGACGTTGGCATATTCGCAGCCGAACAGTTCCTTGGCGCGTTCGATCGCCAGGTTCTCGGCGATGTCGACGAACTGGCAACCGCCATAGTAGCGCTTGCCCGGGTAACCCTCGGCGTATTTGTTGGTCAGGACCGAGCCCTGAGCCTCCATGACGGCGCGGCTGACGATGTTTTCCGATGCGATCAGCTCGATCTCGTCGCGCTGGCGGCCCAGTTCCTGGGTGATGGCGCGGGCGATCTCGGGGTCGCGGGTTTCAAGCGTTTCGGTGAAGAAGCCAGTGTCGCGGGTCGGGGCGTTCATGTCGCGCGTCCTTTATGGCTGTGGGCTGCAGATGGGGCGCGTTCTAGCGCAAGGTTCGCGTTGCGGAAAGTGACAAAACGACCCGCCATGCGCAGGGGGCGACCTCGACAGGGGTTGTCATCGCGAAGATGCCGTCCGATGCTTCGCCACTGCGAACCGGGGGACAAGACGGGCAGATGACGCGGAAGATCCATTTCACCGCCAGCCAGGCCGAGGCCGCGCTGATGGCCCATGAACGGCTGGAAGCACGCTATGGCTCGGTTCCGCTGCCCGAGGCTGATGTCGTCGTGGCACTTGGCGGGGACGGTTTCATGCTGCAGACGTTGCACGCGATGAAGGGGCGGAACCTGCCGGTCTATGGGATGAACCGCGGCACGGTGGGCTTCCTGATGAACAACTTCTCCGAGGAAGGGCTGCACGAACGCCTTGCCGCGGCCGAGGAGACGGTGATCAACCCCCTGCGGATGCGCGCGACCTGCGGGGACGGCATCTGCCACGAGGAGCTTGCCATCAACGAGGTCAGCCTGCTGCGCCAGGGTCCGCAGGCCGCCAAGCTGCGCATCCATGTCGATGGCCGCCTTCGGATGGAGGAGCTGGTCTGCGACGGCGCGCTGGTCTCGACCCCTGCCGGTTCGACGGCCTACAACTATTCCGCGCATGGTCCGATCCTGCCCATCGGGTCCGAGGTTCTGGCCCTGACGGCCATCGCCCCCTTCCGTCCGCGTCGCTGGCGCGGCGCGCTGATCCCCAAGGCCGCCCGCGTCACGGTCGAGGTCCTGAACCCCGCCCGCCGACCCGTCATGGCGGATGCCGACAGCCGTTCGGTCCGCGACGTGATCAAGGTCGATATCGAGAGCGTGCCAACCATCGCCCACCGCCTGCTGTTCGACAACGGGCACGGTCTGGACGAACGGCTGCTGCGCGAACAGTTCGTCTAGGGGGATCAGCCCGCGCAGATCTGCTGCAATGCCAGCCATTGCTCATCCGTCAGAATGCTTCTGGCGGGTGCGGGATCGTTCTGGATCAGCGACATGACGCTGGCGCCGGTCGGGTCGATGGATCGGGCATAGGGGGTGGTCGGGACGCCCTTGGCGGCGAAGACCTGCGGCAGACCATCGAAATCGGGGCGCGGCAGCGGCTCGGCAAGGATCTCGGCGCCATAGCCGGGAACCGAGCCCTCGGGGACGGTGCCGATGGTCATCATGCGCAGGCTGGTCAGAAGCCCCGCATGGCGCAGCGCGTCCAGCGTAACCGGCTCGGGGTTCTGCGCCTGCTGCGCGGCAAGAAGATGCCCGGCGGCCGCCTCGGGGCCGTTGCTGGCAAGCAGCATGTCCTCGCCCATGACATAGATGTCGCCGGGCAGGCGGCGCGCGCCGTTCAGCGGGCCGGGGATGACGAAGATCTGCGCGTTCTCGCCCAGAAGCCGGGGGGCCAGCCAATCCAGAACCTGCTGGCCGGTCTTGCGGCGGCAGACCGCGCCGCCGCTGCGCGACAGGTCGTGCAGCACCGCCATGCCGACCGCCTGTGCCTGCGCGGGGGGCGCGATGCGGGCGGCGTGCCGGATCAGCGCGTCGGGCAGCCACATCGCCCCCGCCACGCCGATCCCGATGATGGCCATGATCAGCAGCAGCGCGCCCCGCAGCCTTCCGGGACGAGAGCGGTGATTGGCGATTGCCCGCTGCACGCGCTCGATCGCCTCGATCATCAGCGGATCGTCGATCTCGACCGTCTCGTCGCGATCGACCGATGAGGGGGTATAGGATGCGGGCAGCTTGCCCGGGTTCAGCCGCGTCACCGCAGGCAGCGACCAATGGGTCAGCGGACGGTCGGTCGTAGGCTCCATCAGCGTCAGCGTCGCTTCGCCAAGGGACACGATCACGTCGCGCGCGTCCTTCGCATTCGTGGCACGCCACGATCCCTGCGCCTCGAGCCGCTGGAATTCCGTCAAGGCAGTCATGGTCGAAGGTCGGCTCTGGAACTGAAGGTCACAGTGCCGACCATAGCGTTGCCGCCAGCCGCGTCAATCGGGCGTGTCAGTCCATCGTCTCGGCGATGCGCATGCCCTTTTCGCGCGCAAGGACGCGCATGCGCTCCTGCAGCTTCTCGAAGGCGCGGACCTCGATCTGGCGAATGCGTTCGCGGCTGACATTGTAGCGGCCCGACAGGTCTTCCAGCGTCATGGGATCGTCGCGCAGGCGACGCTCCATCAGCACGTCCTTCTCGCGGTCGTTCAGCACGTCCATCGCGGCGATCAGCATCTGGCGGCGCGTGTCCAGCTCCTCGCTCTCGGCATAGGCGTCGGCCTGGTTGGCGTCCTCGTCCTCCAGCCAGTCCTGCCACTGGGCCGAACTGTCGCCATCGCTGGCGCCGACCTGGGCGTTCAACGACGCGTCACCGCCCGACAGGCGGCGGTTCATGTCGATGACTTCCTGTTCGGTCACGTTCAGATCGTTCGCGATCTGGGCGACGTTCTCGGGGCGCAGATCGCCGTCTTCCAGCGCGCCGATGCGGGATTTCGCCTTGCGCAGGTTGAAGAACAGCTTCTTCTGCGCGCTGGTCGTGCCCATCTTCACCAGCGACCAGGACCGCAGGATGTATTCCTGGATCGAGGCGCGGATCCACCACATCGCATAGGTCGCAAGGCGGAAGCCCTTCTCGGGATCGAAGCGCTTGACCGCCTGCATCAGGCCGACATTCGCCTCCGAGATGACCTCGGCCTGCGGAAGGCCATAGCCGCGATAGCCCATCGCGATCTTGGCGGCCAGCCGCAGGTGGCTGGTCACCAGCCTGTGCGCGGATTCGCTGTCCTCGTGATCGGCCCATGCCTTGGCCAGCATGTATTCCTCTTCGGGTTCCAGCAGGGGGAACTTGCGGATCTCCTGAAGATAGCGGTTCAGGCCCTGTTCGGGACTCGGGGCCGGAAGGTTGCCATAATTTGCCATGATGCTTGCCTTTCCCAGAGACCGTCGAACGCCATGCGAAACCCGCCGGTTCCGCAGGACCGGTCCGTGGCGGGCAGCCGCATGGGGTCAATTCTGACGCCTGCGGCAGGGGATGTCATCTGGGGATCGCTCACATCCGCGTCAAGATGTCTGGCGCAGCGCCTCAAGAAGTCGTTGCATATCATCGGGAAGCGGGCTGTCGAAGGCCATCTGCCGACCGTCCACCGGATGGGTGAACCCCAGATGCGCCGCGTGCAGCGCCTGGCGACGGAATGCCGCAACCTCGGCGGCGGCGGGGCCAAGCGCCTTGGTCGATGCCTTGCGCGCACCGCCATAGACCGGATCGCCGATCAGCCCCAGGCCGGCATGGGCCATGTGGACGCGGATCTGGTGGGTGCGCCCGGTTTCCAGCCGACATTCGACCAGCATCGCCGTGGGCGGGGTGCCGAAGGCCTCCAGCAGGCGCGCCCGGGTGACGGCGTGGCGGCCCTTGTCGAAATAGACCGCCTGCTTCTGCCGGTCGGAAGGGTGGCGGGCAAGGCCGGTGGTGATCTTGAGGACGGCGCCATCCTCGAAATTCGTGCCGCGGGTGCCGCGCAGGCGCGGATCGGCGGGGTCGATGATGCCATGCGCCAGCGCCAGATAACGGCGGCTGGCGGTATGCGCCTCGAACTGGGCGGCAAGGCCGTGATGCGCGCGATCCGATTTCGCGACGACCAGCAACCCCGAGGTGTCCTTGTCGATGCGGTGCACGATGCCGGGGCGCTTCTCTCCTCCGATGCCCGACAGCGATTCGCCGCAATGCGCCAGCAGCGCGTTGACCAGCGTGCCCGAGGGGCTGCCGGGGGCGGGGTGGACGACCATTCCGGCGGGCTTGTCGATCACGATCAGGTCATCGTCCTCGTGGACGACGACAAGCGGGATGGCCTCGGGCCGGGTCTCGACCTCTTGCGCGGGTTCGATGGCGATGCGGAAGACCTGCCCCTCGGAGACGCGGGCCTTGAGATCGGTGACGACGCCTTCGGGGCCGCTGACGGCACCGCCGGCGATCAGGCGGGCAAGGCGCGACCGCGACAGGGCGGCTTCCTCTGGCACCGCGACGGCAAGCGCCTTATCAAGCCGCTCGGGCGGGTTTGCCGGAATGATGACATCAAGGTGCGACATGAGGGACGAGGATACCGATTGGAAGGACGCGGCGAAAGCCGTCCCCGAGCTGCGCTGGCTGAAGGCGCTGGTCACGGGGCTGACGCTGGTCATGGGATTGGGAATGATCGCGGTCGTCGCGATGCTGTGGGTGCGGCTGAACCAGCCTGCGCTGCCCGAACTGCCCGACGACATCGCGCTGCCCGAAGGGGCCGCACCTGCCGCCGTCACCTTCGCCCGCGACTGGATCGTCGTCGTCACCGACGCGGGCGAGGTGCTGCTGTTCGACCGTGCAGGCGCGCTGCAGGACCGGATCGCGCCTTAGGCCTCGGGCTTGCCTTCCAGCGCGTCCAGCCGTGCCTTCAGCTCGGCATTCTCGGTGCGGGCCTTGATCGCCATCTCGCGGACGGCCTCGAATTCCTCGCGCGTCACGAAATCGCGTTCGGCCAGCCAGCGGTCGATCCAGCCCTTCATGGCGGTCTCGGCCTCGGAGCGGGCGCCCTGCGCCACGCCCATGGCGTTCGTCATCAGCTTGGACATGTCGTCGAAGAAGCGGTTCTGGGTGGTCATGGGCGTCAAGTTCCCTGTATTGGCTTTGGCCCTATATGGCCGCCATCGTGGCGGGGTTCAATGTTGACATGCCCTGCTGCGACACTAGCGTGCGCGCCGAATTGCACCGCCCCTTCGATCCCGAGGCCACATGATCCCCTTTCCCGACATCTCGCCCGAGATCTTCACGATCCAGCTTGGCGGTTTCTCGTTCTCACTGCGCTGGTACGCGCTGGCCTATATCGCGGGGCTGATCCTGGGCTGGCAGCTGATCGTCGCCATGATGCGCAGGCCCGCGATCTGGGGCGGCACTCCGCCGATGCAGGCCGACAAGGTGGACGATCTGCTGACCTGGGTGATCCTGGGCGTGATCCTGGGCGGCAGGCTGGGCTTCGTGCTGTTCTACGAGCCTGCATACTACATGGCGAATCCGGGCCAGATCCTTCAGGTCTGGCAAGGCGGGATGAGCTTCCATGGAGGCTTCGCGGGCGTCATCCTTGCGACATGGATCTATGCCCGCCGCAACGGCATTCCCGTCATGCGCATCGCGGATGCGATGGCGGTCGTCGCGCCGATCGGGCTGTTCTTCGGGCGGGTCGCGAATTTCATCAACGCCGAGCTGTGGGGCCGTCCGACCGATCTGCCCTGGGGCGTGATCTTTCCGGGGCAGGCCGCGCAGTCCTGCCCTGGGATCGAGGGGCTTTGCGCGCGCCACCCCAGCCAGCTGTACGAGGCAGGGCTTGAGGGCCTGCTGCTGGGCCTGATCCTGTGGGGGCTGGTCCGCATGGGCGCGCTGCGCCGTCCGGGCACCGCCTTCGGCGTGTTCCTGCTGGGCTATGGCCTGGCGCGCATCTTCGTCGAGCTGTTCCGCGTGGCCGATGCGCAGTTCATCACGCCCGACAATCCGCTTGGCCATGTGATCGGCGGGCCGGTGATCGGCCTGACGATGGGGCAGGTGCTGTCGCTGCCGATGGTGGTGATCGGCCTGGCGCTGATCCTGTGGGCGCGGTCGCGCCCCCCCGTCGCCGCATGACGCCGCTGGCCGAACAGATCGCGATGCGCATCCGCGCGACGGGGCCGATGCCGCTGCCGGAATACATGCGCATCTGTCTTCTGGACGGCCGTCACGGATATTACGCCACCCGCGATCCCTTCGGTCGGGCGGGCGATTTCACCACCGCCCCCGAGATCCACCAGATCTTCGGAGAGCTTTGCGGCCTTGCCCTTGCGCAGGCCTGGATGGACCAGGGCAGCCCCGCGCCGTTCACCTTGGCCGAGCCCGGCCCTGGGCGCGGCACGCTGATGGCCGACATGCTGCGCGCGATCCGGCTGGCCCCCGGCATGTCCGAGGCTGCCCAGGTCGCGTTGATCGAGGCCTCGGCCCATCTGCGCAAGGTCCAAGCGCAGCGCGTGCCTAAGGCCACGCATCTCGACAGCGTCGAGGATTTGCCTGCCATCCCGTTGTTCCTGATGGCAAATGAGTTCATCGATGCGCTGCCCATCCGGCAGTACCAGATGGGCGCTGACGGCTGGCACGAAAGGCTGGTCGGCCTGTCCGACGTTGGCACCCTTGCGATGGGACTGGGGCCTGTGGTCCCGCTTGGCCGCAAGGGCCGCCCCGGAGATATCGTCGAGGAATGCCCCGAAGGCGTGGCTGCGATCCGCAGCATCGCCTCCCGCATCGCCGCGCATGGCGGCGCCGCGATCATCGTCGATTACGGCGGCTGGAACGGGTATGGCGACAGCTTCCAGGCGCTGCGCGACCATGCCCCCGAGGATCCGCTGGCCAATCCCGGCCTGGCCGACCTGACCGCCCATGTCGATTTCGCGCCGTTGGCCGCCGCCGCGCTGGACGCGGGCGCGCAGGTGTCTCGACCGATCCACCAGGGCGACTGGCTGCAGCTGCTGGGAATCGAGGCCCGCGCAAATGCCCTGACCCGCGCGGGCGACGCCGGGGCCGCCGCCGCGCTTCACCGCTTGACCGACCCGCAGGAAATGGGTCACCTGTTCAAGGCAATCGCGATCTGGCCGAAGGGGGCACCCGCGGTCCCCGGCTTTACCCCGCTGGAGTGACATGCAGACCACGCTTGAAATCCTGACCCACCCGCTGCTGGAAGGCACGCGCCACGGCTTCTTCACCCGCAAGGGGGGCGCGTCGTCGGGCCTGTTCGCGGGCCTCAATTGCGGCAGGCGATCCTCCGACCAGTCCGAGATGGTGCAGGTGAACCGCGCCCGCGTCGCGCAGGCGATGGGCGTGCCGGAAGCGGGGCTTGCGACCGTAAAGCAGGTGCATTCGCCGGACGTGGTCACGCTGGACGATGCGGCCGATCCGGTCGCTACGCGCGATGTCCAGGCGGACGGAATCGTGACCGCGCGTCGCGACGTGGCGCTGGCGGTGCTGACGGCGGATTGCCAGCCGATCCTGCTGGCGGATGCCGATGCGGGCGTGATCGGTGCCTGCCATGCAGGCTGGCGCGGGGCCATCGGCGGCGTGATCGAATCCACGGTGGAGGCGATGCGCGCCCTTGGTGCGACCCATATCCGCGCGGTGATCGGACCGACGATCTCGCAGGCGAATTACGAGGTGGGGGACGAGTTCATGGACGAGTTCCTGTCCCTCGATCCAGACAGCGAACGCTTCTTCGCGGGCGGTCCGAACGGCAGGCCGATGTTCGATCTGCCCGCCTTCGGACTGATGCGCCTGCGACAGGCGGGCGCGACAGCCGAATGGTCGCGCCACTGCACCTATGCCGATCAGGACAGGTTCTTCAGCTATCGCCGTTCCACCCATGAAGGGCAGGCCGATTACGGGCGGCTGATCTCGGCCATCGCGCTTGGCTGAGGCATCGCCTCAGCCCGCTTCGCGGATCCGTTCCTCGACCACCTCGAACGGGACCGAGGGTTCGTCCTTGGCACCGCGGATCACCAGCGAGGTCTTGACGCTTGCGACATTCGGCGCCGCCGTCAGCTTTTCCGTCAGGAAGCGCTGGAAGGTCGACAGGTCCGGCGAGACGCATTTCAGGATGAAGTCGATCTCGCCGTTCAGCATGTGACATTCGCGGACCAGCGGCCAGTTCTGGACGCAGGCCTCGAAGGCCGAGAGGTCGCGTTCGGATTGCTGGGCCAGGCGGACCATCGCGAAGACCTGCACCTCGAATCCCAGTTCGCGCGCGTCGATATCCGCGTGATAGCCGCGGATATAGCCCAGCTCTTCCAGCGCGCGGACGCGGCGCAGGCAGGGAGGGGCGGAAATGCCGACGCGGCGCGCCAGTTCGACATTGGTCATTCGGCCGTCGGCCTGTAGTTCGGCCAGGATCTTGCGGTCGATGTCGTCCAGTTTGGCGCCGGCCATGCTGCTCTTTCTTGTATTCAATTCAGGCGTTGCCGGAAACTACAATGGGCAGCCGGTCCGCGCAACATTCTTTCTGAAAATGCGGCAGGTCCGGGATGCGTTGCAGTTACGCTCCGGAGGGACTACCTCATGCACAAAGCGGGAATGAGGCGCAAGATGACCGAACGCAGCCATGTGAAAGTTTTGATCGTCGGATCGGGTCCGGCAGGCTATACCGCCGCCGTCTATGCATCGCGCGCGATGCTGGAGCCGATGCTGATCCAGGGGATGCAGCCCGGCGGGCAGCTGACGATCACCACCGAAGTCGAGAACTGGCCCGGCGAGACCGAGATCCAGGGCCCCGAGCTGATGGTGAAGATGGAAGAGCACGCCCGCGCGATGGGTGCCGAAATCGTGACCGACCTGGTGACCGAACTGGACCTGCAGAAGCGTCCCTTCACGGCGACCTGCGACAGCGGCCGCGTCGTGACCGCCGATGCGGTCATCCTTGCGACCGGCGCGCAGGCCCGCTGGCTGGGCCTTCCCTCCGAGGAGAAGTTTAAGGGCTTCGGCGTCAGCGCCTGCGCGACCTGCGACGGCTTCTTCTATCGCAACCGCGAGGTGCTGGTGATCGGCGGCGGTAACACCGCCGTCGAGGAGGCGCTGTTCCTGACCAAGTTCGCCAGCAAGGTGACGCTTGTCCATCGCCGCGACAGCCTGCGTGCCGAGAAGATCCTGCAGGACCGCCTGTTCAAGAACCCCAAGGTCGAGGTGATCTGGGACCACGAGCTGACCGAGGTGCATGGCGCCGAGGATCCTATGGGCGTCAACGCCGCCACGCTGACCTCGACCAAGGACGGATCGACGCGCGAGGTCGCGGCGGATGGCGTCTTCGTGGCGATCGGCCACGCGCCGTCGTCGGAACTGGTGGCCGACCAGCTGGAGCTGCACAATGGCGGCTATGTCCAGGTCGAGCCTGGCACGACCCGCACCTCGATCCCCGGCGTCTTCGCCGCGGGCGACCTGACGGATCACGTCTATCGCCAGGCCGTGACCAGCGCCGGGATGGGCTGCATGGCCGCCCTGGATGCCGAGCATTTCCTGGCCGCGCAGGGCGAGGTCGAGGTTGCCCCCGAGAACCTGGTGGCCGAGATAAGCTGACCAGTCCAGGGGGCCGGAACAATGGGGCAGGGCGTTCGCGTCCTGCCCTTTTTCATGGCGTCTTGTGCCCCATCGGCATCAGGGCGCCAAGAATCCGCCAAGGCGTTTTCCCAGACTTGAATATCGGTTTTCCGACGGCTATGGGACGAATGCGTTGCGTGGTCATCCGGTGGCCGCGCGGCTTCGTATTCATCCGCAACCACCCGAGCCCGAGATATGACGCATCCCAACCAGACCCCGATCCCCGAGCTCTATGTCTCGGCTGACGCCGCCGCCGCCCTCAAGGACGAAGCCGGCAACATGCCCAGCTGGGACCTGACCCCGCGCCAGATCTGCGATCTGGAACTGCTGATGAACGGCGGCTTCAACCCGCTTAAGGGTTTCCTGACCGAGGCCGATTACGACGGCGTCGTCAGCGACATGCGCCTGACCTCGGGTGAGCTGTGGCCGATGCCGATCACGCTGGATGTCAGCGAGAAGTTCGCCGAGGGCGTCGCGCCCGGCACCGACATCGCGCTGCGCGACCAGGAAGGCGTGATCCTGGCGATCATGTCGCTGACCGACAAATGGGTCCCGAACAAGGCGCTGGAAGCCGAGAAGGTCTTTGGTGCGGATGATCTGGCACACCCGGCCGTCAACTACCTGCACAACGTCGCGGGCCCGGTCTATCTGGGCGGCCCGATCAAGGGTCTGCAGGCGCCGACGCATTACGATTTCCGCGCCCGCCGCAACACGCCGAACGAACTGCGCGCGCAGTTCAAGAAGCTGGGCTGGCAGCGCGTCGTGGTCTTCCAGACCCGCAACCCGCTGCACCGTGCGCACCAGGAACTGACCTTCCGCGCAGCCAAGGAAGCCCAGGCCAACCTGATGATCCACCCGGTCGTCGGCATGACCAAGCCGGGCGACGTGGACCACTTCACCCGCGTCCGCTGCTACGAGGCGGTGCTGGACAAGTACCCGCAGGCCACCACCACGCTGTCGCTGCTGAACCTTGCGATGCGCATGGCCGGCCCGCGCGAGGCCGTCTGGCACGGCCTGATCCGCCGCAACCACGGCGCGACGCACTTCATCGTCGGTCGCGACCACGCAGGCCCCGGCAAGAACAGCGCCGGCGACGATTTCTACGGCCCCTATGACGCGCAGGACCTGTATCGCAAGCACCAGGACGAGATCGGCGTCGAGATGGTCGACTTCAAGCACATGGTCTATGTGCAGGAGCGCGCCCAGTACGAGCCCGCCGACGAGATCGAGGAAGGCGTGACCGTCCTCAACATCAGCGGCACCGAGCTGCGCCGCCGTCTGCGCGAAGGCCTGGACATCCCGGAATGGTTCAGCTTCCCCGAGGTCGTGAAGCAGCTGCGCCGCACCTCGCCTCCGCGTGCCCAGCAGGGCTTCACGGTGTTCTTCACCGGCCTGTCGGGTTCGGGCAAGTCGACCGTCGCCAACGCGCTGATGGTCAAGCTGATGGAGATGGGCGGTCGTCCCGTGTCGCTGCTGGACGGTGACGTGGTGCGCAAGCACCTGTCGTCGGAACTGGGCTTCTCGAAGGAGCACCGCGACATCAACATCAAGCGCATCGGCTATGTCGCGTCCGAGATCACGAAGAACGGCGGCATCGCGATCTGCGCGCCGATCGCCCCCTATACCGCGACCCGCCGCGCCGTGCGCGAGATGGTCGAGGCCGGCGGCGCCTTCGTCGAGATCCACATCTCGACCCCGCTGGAGGAATGCGAGCGTCGTGACCGCAAGGGGCTCTACAAGCTTGCCCGCGAAGGCAAGATCAAGGAGTTCACCGGCATCTCGGATCCCTACGAGGAACCGCAGAACCCCGAGCTGGTCGTCGACACGACCGATATCGACGTCGACGGCGCAGCGCATCAGGTGCTGCTGAAGCTGGAAGGCATGGGCCTGATCGGCCTGTCGTGATCCACGCGTGACCAAGAAAGGGGCCCCGGCAATCGCCGGGGCCTTTTTCGTCGCGGGGGAACCCTTCCGCGCGGGGCGGGTTGCCCACGCTCATCCACGGAACCGAGGCGCATGACGACCGAAACGCAGACCACGCCGAACCCATGGGCCGCCACCGTGCTGCTGCTGATGGGCAATTTCATGAACCTGATCGATGTCAGCATCGTGAATGTCGCGCTGCCCTCGATCCGCGACAGCCTGCAGGCGTCCGAAACGCAGATCGAGTGGATCTCGGCGGCCTATGTGCTGACCTTCGCGGTCGGGCTGCTGCCCTGCGGGCGCTTCGGCGACAAGCTGGGTCGCAGGCGGCTCTTCCTGTCGGGCGTGTCGCTGTTCACGCTGGCATCGGCGTTCTGCGGGCTTGCCCCGAATGTCGAGGTTCTGATCGCATCGCGCGCCCTGCAGGGGATAGGCGGGGCGATGATGGTGCCGCAGGTCATGGCGATCATGCATGTCATCTTCCGCCCCGAGGAAAAGGCCCGGGCCTTCGCGCTGGCGGGCGTCATCATCAGTCTCGGCGCGGTGACGGGACCGCTTCTTGGCGGCGTGCTGATCACCTTCGACATGGGCGGGCTGGACTGGCGGCCGATCTTCCTGGTGAACCTGCCGTTCGGCATCGTCGTCGTGCTGGCCGGGATGCGCCTGATCCCGCGCCTGAACCCGGATCGCACCATGCGCATCGACTGGCCGGGCGTTCTGCTGTTCGGTCTGACGATCACGCTGGTCGTGCTGCCCGTGATCGAGGGGCCGCTGCTGGGCTGGCCCGCCTGGTCCATCGCAGCCCTCGTCTCGGCGCTGCCGGTGGGGGCGCTGTTCCTGCGCCGCCAGATCGGGCTGGAGCGTCGGGGCCAGGCGCAACTGCTGCCGGTGTCGCTGCTGCATGATCGCGGGTTCCTGTCGGGCATCAGCATCGTGATGCTGCATTTCTCGGCAATTCCGGGCATGTTCCTGGTCTTCGCGATCTATCTGCAGACCGGGTTCGGGTTCACGCCGCTGGAATCCGGACTGGCCACCGCTCCGTTCCCGCTTGGGGTGATGACCGGCAGCTGGATCACGGGGCGCTTCGGGACGAAGGGCATCCCGTGGCGCATCGCCACCGGGGCCGCCATCCTTCTGTGCGGGATGACCTGGTTCCGCATGATGACCGGCCAGCCGCCCGAGGGGTTGCAGATCTGGACCTTCGCGCCGCCTCTGGCCGTCAACGGGCTGGGGATGGGGCTTGCGATCTCTCCTCTGTTCCAGCTGGTCCTGCGCGATGTTCCGGGCCGCATCGCAGGTGCCGCGACGGGGACGATGCAGGCGCTTCAGCAGGTCGGCGCGGCAATCGGCATCGCGATCATCTCGGGGCTGTTCTTCGTCAGGCTGCAGGCGCAGGGCTATTCCGAGGCGATGCACCACGCGCTCGGCTATCAGATCGTGGTGTTCGCGGCGATCCTGACGATCCTGGGGCTGCGGGCCATCGCCCTTCGCGGACGCCGGACATGAGCTGGCGTTCCTCGCTGGAGGTCTGCGATATCGAAACGGGTCGGACGCATGTCGTGCTGCGCAGCGACCGCCTGATCGAGGCACCGAACTGGCATCCCGACGGCTGGTTCCTGGTGAATGGCGAGGGTCGTCTGTGGCGCGCCGACGCCAATGGTCTGACCGCCATCGAGACAGGCAGCGCCGAGCGGTGCAACAACGATCATGGCTTTCTGCCCGATGGACGGATCGTCTTCTCGGCCCATGACGGGACGGGAGCAGGGATGCATGTGTTCGGCCCTGACGGGCTGACGACGCTGCCCCAGCCGCGGCCCAGCTGGTGGCACGGTGCGCATGGGCAGCATCTTGCATATGCCTGCGTCCGGGGCGGCGATCGCGTCGTCCGGATCGCGGTGCATGATGGCAAAACCGAAACGGTGCTGACGGACTGGGCGGGACATCACGACGGGCCCGATTTCTCAGCCTGCGGAAACTGGATCTGGTTCAATTCGGACGCCACGGGGCATGCGCAGATCTGGCGGATGCGCCTCGACGGAACCGACGCCGCCCCCGTGTTCCGGGACGAGCGGGTGAACTGGTTCCCCCATCCCTCGCCCTGCGGAGGGCACGTGATCTACCTGTCCTATCCTCCGGGAACCCTGGGGCACCCGAGGGACCTGGACGTGTCCATCTGGCGGATGGCACCGGACGGATCGGGCAGGCGCAAGCTGTTCGACCTGTTCGGCGGGCAGGGCAGCATCAACGTGCCCTGCTGGTCGCCCGACGGACGCGCATTCGCCTTCATGCGATACGCGCCCGAAACGGATCAGTGAACGCTGACCGGGCTCAGCTCGTTCTGGCGGGCCAGCGTGAAGGCCATGCGGCGGTCCGAAACCAGCGCCAGCCTTTCGCCATCGGTGTCGTGGACCGCGTACATGGTCGCGACATCGCCGATCTGTTCCCGGACATCGTCCGGCAGCGTTTCGGGCGCGACTTCGCGCACATAGACGGTCTGCTTCGTATCGCCGAAATCATATTCGTGGTTCATCGTGACCCCCTTACTTGCGGCTGATCGGAATGTTCTGGACGACCTGCTCGGGCTGGACGCGCTTCAGGTCCACGTTCAGCAGCCCGTTCTCCATCGCGGCGCCGACGACCTCGACCCCGTCCGCCAGGACGAAGCTGCGCTGAAACGCGCGCGAGGCGATGCCACGGTGCAGGAAGACGCGTTCGCCGTCGCTTTCGGGCATGCGACCGCGAATGACCAGCTGCCGATCCTCGGTCGTGACCGACAGGTCGTCATCGGCGAAACCGGCCACGGCCAGCGTGATGCGGAAGCCGTCCGGCGCGATATGTTCGATATTGTAGGGCGGATAGCCCTCGGCCCCCTTGGCGGCGCGTTCCGCCATGCGTTCCAGCTGGTCGAAGCCCAGCAGATAGGGATGCGAGCCCAGTGAGATCTTGGTCATGTCAGCCCTTCGAAGGTTAAGCGACTGGTCGTCCGGGGTCCCGAAGCGGCAACCCCTTCAGGTTTCAATATGTGTGCAGGAACCCATCCGCGCAAGTCCGCGCTGTTTCTTCCGCAGATCGTGCAAGAACTGTTAACAGGCGGGCGGCAAAGCGGTATGATCGGGCGGAACAGCATCCAGCAAGCCCCGAGACGCCCGATGAACATGCAGCACTCCATGAACCACGAAGAGATCGTCCGCGCCCGCCTTGCGGCGCTGCGCTTCGAACATCGGGATCTGGACGAGGCGATCTCGGCGCTGCAGGGGCAGGGGACGGCGAACACGCTGACGCTTCAGCGGCTGAAGAAGCAGAAGCTGGTGCTGAAGGACCGCATCGCGCGGCTGGAAGACGAACTGACCCCCGACATCATCGCCTGATTGCGGGCAGGGGCCTCACGCGCTATGGCGTGCACAGGCTAACGCACGGGGAAATGGCGATGGATACACCGGTCGGAATTATCATGGGCAGCCAGTCGGACTGGTCGACGATGCGCGAGGCCGCGGCCATCCTGGACGAGCTTGCGATCCCCTACGAGACGAAGATCGTCAGCGCCCATCGCACCCCCGACCGGCTGTGGGATTACGGCAAGACCGCCGTCGCGCGCGGCCTTCGGGTCATCATCGCGGGCGCAGGCGGCGCGGCGCATCTGCCGGGCATGATGGCCAGCAAGACGCGCGTGCCGGTGATCGGCGTGCCGGTCCAGACGCGCGCGCTGTCGGGCGTAGATTCGCTCTATTCCATCCTTCAGATGCCGAAGGGCTTTCCGGTTGCCACGATGGCGATCGGGTCGGCGGGTGCCGCGAATGCGGGCCTGATGGCGGCGGGGATCCTTGCCGTGTCCGACGCCGATCTTGCCGCGCGGCTGGATGCCTGGCGCGACGCGCTGTCGGCCTCGATCCCCGAGGAGCCTTCCGATGACTGAGATCCGCACCATCGGCATCCTCGGCGGCGGCCAGCTGGGTCGCATGCTGTCGGTCGCGGCCAGCCGCCTGGGGCTTCGCTGCCACATCTACGAACCCGGCCACAGCATCGCGGGCGATGTCGCGTGGCAAGTGACGCAGGCCCCCTACGAGGACGAGGCCGCGCTGCGGGCATTCGCGGAATCCGTGGATGTCATCACCTATGAATTCGAGAACGTGCCCACCTCGGCGCTGGACCTGCTGGAAAGCCTGCGCCCGATCCGGCCCAACCGGCGCGCGCTTGCCGTGTCGCAGGATCGCCTGACCGAGAAGACCTTCCTGCAGCAGATCGGCCTGCGCACCGCGCCCTTCGCCAATGTCGAGGATGAAGGCGAACTTGCCGCCGCGATCGACCGGATCGGTCGCCCCTCGATCCTGAAGACCCGGCGCATGGGGTACGACGGCAAGGGGCAGGTGCGGATCGGTGACGGTCCCGCCGAATGGACCGGCGCACCGTCGGTCCTGGAAGGCTTCGTCGATTTCAGCGCCGAGATCAGCGTGATCATCGCGCGCGGCGCGGACGGGCAGGTCGCGGCCTTCGATCCGGGCCTGAACGTCCACGAGGGCGGCATCCTGCGCACGACCACCATCCCCTGCGGCCAACCGGCCAGCGTGACGACCGATGCGGTCCTGATGGCCGCGCAGATCGCGAATGCGCTGGATTACGTCGGGGTCCTGGGGGTCGAGCTGTTCGTGACCCCCGACGGGCTGATCGTCAACGAGATCGCGCCGAGGGTCCACAATTCCGGCCATTGGACGCAGGCGGGATGCGCCGTCGATCAGTTCGAGCAGCATATCCGCGCCGTCGCGGGGCTGCCGCTTGGCGATGGCAAGCGCCATGCCGACGTGGTGATGGAGAACCTGATCGGCGACGATCTGGACCGCGTGCCGGCGCTGCTGGCCGAACCGAAGGTGCAGCTGCATCTCTATGGCAAGGGCGATCCGCGTCCGGGCCGCAAGATGGGGCATGCCAACCGGATCACGCAATGACCCAAGCCCGGCCCCGTATCGCGGTTCGCGCCGCGATCCTGCACGAGGGCCGGGTCCTGATGGTCAACGCCTATCCGGGTGAGAGGTCCGACCTGTGGTGCCTGCCCGGCGGCGGGGTCGAACGTGGCCAGTCCCTGACCGAGAACCTTGCGCGCGAGATCCACGAGGAAACCGGCCTGCGGGTCGTCATCGGTCCGCCCTTCCTCGTGAACGAATTCCACGATCCCGCCAGCGGCTTTCACCAGATAGAGCTGCATTTCCGCGCCGTCCTGTCGGGCGGCGCGGATGTCGTTCTGGACGATCCCGAAGGTGTGGTGAACCGTTTCCGGTGGGTCGATCGGGATGAACTGTCGGGCCTGCGCTACAAGCCCGACAGCCTGATCGATCTGATCTGGGACAGCACCGCCGCCCATTACGACCCGCTGGAGCGGATCGTAGGCTGAGTTACTCTGCCGCGACCTTCTTCGCGGTTTCCGAACCGGGCTTCATCGCGAAACCGCGCTCCAGCTGGTCGAAGGGCGCGACCGGGTAATCGCCCGAAAAGCACGCATCGCAATATTGCGGACATTTCGCGTTCCGGCCCTCTGCCTCGCCCACGGCGCGATAGAGCCCGTCGAGCGAGACGAAGGACAGGCTGTCCACGCCGATCCAGTCGCGCATCTCCTCGGGGGACATGTTCGCGGCCAGAAGCTTCTCGCGGTCGGGGGTGTCGACGCCATAGAAGCAGGGCCATGCGGTGGGGGGCGAAGCGATGCGGAAATGCACCTCGGCCGCCCCGGCATCCAGGATCATGTCCTTGATCTTGCGGCTGGTGGTGCCGCGCACGACGCTGTCATCGACCAGCACGACGCGCTTGCCCGCGATCAGCGCGCGGTTCACGTTCAGCTTCAGGCGGACGCCCATGTTGCGGATCTGGTCCGTCGGCTCGATGAAGGTCCGGCCCATATACTGGTTGCGGATGATCCCCATTCCATAGGGAATGCCCGATTCCTGCGCAAAGCCGATGGCCGCGGGCGTGCCGCTGTCGGGGACGGGGCAGACCAGGTCGGCCTCGATCGGGGCTTCGCGCGCCAGTTCCACGCCGATCTGGCGGCGGGTCTCATAGACCGAGCGACCGCCGATGATCGAATCGGGACGCGAGAAATAGACATGCTCGAAGATGCAGAAACGCCCGGTCGAGGGACCGAAGGGACGAGAGCTTTCGACCTCGCCCTTCGAGATGACGACCATCTCGCCGGGGTCGATCTCGCGGACGAACTCGGCGCCGATGATGTCCAGCGCACAGGTTTCGGATGCCAGGACATAGCCGTCCTCGCCCACGCGGCCCAGCACCAGCGGGCGCACGCCCAGGGGGTCGCGCACGCCGATCAGCTTGGTGCGGGTCATGGCGATGACGCTGAACGCGCCCTCGACCCGGCGCAGGGCGTCCTTCATCCGTTCGGGGATGTTGCGCTGGATCGAACGCGCCATCAGGTGGATGATGCATTCGCTGTCGCTGCTGGACTGGAAGATGCTGCCGCGTTCGATCAGTTCGCGGCGCAGGGCGGCGGCGTTCGTGATGTTGCCGTTATGCGCGATGGCGCAACCGCCCATCGAGAATTCGCCGAAGAAGGGCTGCACGTCGCGGATCGCGGTCGCGGCCTTGGTCCCGGCGGTCGAGTAGCGCACATGCCCGATGCCAAGCTGGCCGGGCAGGGTCTCCATCACGTCGGGCTTCGTGAAGTTGTCGCGGACATAGCCGAAGCGATGCGCGCTGTTGAAACCGTATTCCGGGTGGAAGGCCACGATTCCGCCCGCTTCCTGCCCGCGATGCTGAAGAGCATGCAGGCCGAGCGCGACGAAGTTCGAGGCATCGGCGACACCTATCGCCCCGAAGATCCCACATTCTTCATGCAGGCGATCGGAATCGAAGGGATGGGCCAGAAAGGGTTGCATCGGCACGTCCTGATGGCTGGGGGCTGTCGCGGGTGGTGTAGTGCCATCATCCCATAAAGTCACGCCCCCGCCGAGAGGCGAGGGCGTTTTTTCGTCATCTTTCCGTCGCAACCCGTGCAGGCTGCCGAAAAATCAGTTCGATGCGGGTGCCGTGGCGGCAGGTGCGGGCGCGTCGGCGGTGCAGGCGCGGACCATCTGCTCATAGCGGGTGACGATCCAGCCGGGCGCATCCTCGGGCAGTTGCTCGTCCATCGAACCGCGCATGCGCTCGAACACCTGGGCCGAGCGGCTCTCCTCGACGATGGCCAGTTCCTGGCTGGTCATCACGCGGTCGTGGATGATGAAGGCGATCGCCACCAGCAGGATGCCGCGCGCCACGCCGAACAGGAAGCCCATGCCCTGATCCACCCCGCCAAGCGCCGAACGCTGCACGACCGAGGAAAAGAGCGGCGTGATGATCGAGAAGACCACCAGCGCCAGCGCGAAGACCACGGCGAAGCCCGCGATGGTCGCCAGCTCGCAGCTGTCGCCCATGAAGCGGTCCAGGACCGGGATCTGGGCGATCATCGGGCGCACGGCGGGCGCGAACAGGAACGCCAGGATGGCCGCGGCGATCCAGCCGAGGATCGCCAGCGATTCGCGCACGAAGCCGCGCGACCACGCCAGGATCGCCGAAAGGATGATGACGCCGGCCACCACCGCGTCGATGATCGTGAAACCGTCCATATTAACTGTCCTCGCGCCGGTTGTTCATCTTGTTGCAGGCGGTTCAGCCGGCGCCGAAGACCTCGCCCACGAAGCCGGTCAGGTCCGCGATCCTTCGGAAACCCATCCCGCCACGTTCGTTGTCGTTACCCTCGACCTTCGTGGCGTCGGGCAAAATCGCTTGTGTGAAACCAAGTTTCTGCGCTTCTTTCAACCGATTTTCGGCCTGAGCGACGGGACGTAGCGCGCCCGACAGGCTGATTTCGCCGAAAAGCACCGCATCGGCGGGCAGGGCGCTGTCCTCGCGCGCGGACAGAAGGGCCGCCGCGATGGCCAGGTCGGCCGCCGGTTCGACGACCTTCATCCCCCCGGCAACGTTCAGGAAAACATCGAGACCCGCGAAGGGAATCCCGCAGCGCGCCTCGAGAACGGCAAGGATCGTGCTGACCCGCCCGCTGTCCAGCCCGACGACCGTTCGGCGGGGACTTGCCAGTGTCGAGGGGGCGACCAGCGCCTGCACCTCGGTCAGGACGGGGCGCGTGCCCTCGATCCCCGCGAAGACGGCGCTGCCCGCGACGGGTTGGCCGCGTTCGGACAGGAACAGCGCCGAGGGGTTCGTGACCTCGGCCAGGCCCGAGCCGGTCATCTCGAAGACGCCGATCTCGCCGGCGGGGCCGAAGCGGTTCTTGACGCTGCGCAGGATGCGGAACTGGTGCCCGCGCTCTCCCTCGAAGTAAAGGACGGTATCGACCATGTGCTCGACCACGCGGGGGCCTGCGATCTGGCCTTCCTTGGTCACGTGGCCGACAAGGATCACGGCCACGCCGCGCCGCTTGGCGAATGTCACCAGTTCATGCGCGGACGCCCGCACCTGCGAGACGCTGCCCGGCGCGGCCTCGACCGTGTCCGACCACAGCGTCTGGATCGAATCGATCACCGCGACATCGGGGCGCTCGGCGTCCAGCGTCGTCAGGATGTCGCGCAGGTTCGTCTCGGCGCCCAGTCGCATCGGTGCCTCGGCCAGGCCCAGCCGGTGGGCGCGCATGCGGACCTGCGCGCTGGCTTCCTCGCCCGAGATGTAGATCGCGTGCTTGCCCGCATTCGAGAACGCGGCCGCCGCCTGCAGCAGCAGGGTCGATTTGCCGATGCCGGGATCGCCGCCGACCAGCAGGGCGGATCCGGGTACCAGCCCGCCGCCAAGCACCCGGTCCAGCTCCGCGATGCCCGCGTTGATGCGCGGGGGCGGGGCCTCGTGCGCCTGCAGGTTCGACAGCGGGATCGCACGGCCCTTGACCGCGCCCAGGCCGCGCCCCGGTCCCTGCGACAGGGGGGCCTCTTCGACGATGGTGTTCCATTGGCCGCAGGCGTCGCAGCGTCCGGCCCATTTCTTGTGGGTCGCGCCGCAGGCAGTGCAGGTGAAGACGGTGGTAGGTTTCGGCATTCCGCGTTTGTGGCACCGCCGCGCGGGTGCCGCAAGACGGCAACTCACGCCAATGTCGGCTTGATATTCGCCCGCCCTGCGGTCAGGGTCCGCCGAAGTTTAAGGAACGGGCGGAAGCGATGGCCGGAACGGGACCCTTCTCACGCTATGAATTCATGATCGCGTGGCGTTACCTGCGCGCAAGACGCGCCGAGGGCGGCGTCAGCGTCATGACATGGATCAGCCTGATCGGCATCGCGCTTGGCGTGATGGCGCTGATCGCGACGCTGGCCGTGCGGGCGGGTTTCCGCGCCGAATTCGTGGACACGATCCTGGGCGCGAATGCCCATACCTCGGTCTACATGGTCCCCAACCGGATCGAGAACGAGATCACCGGCGAGACCTATGTCAGCGCGGGCCGGATCCAGGATTACGCCGAAATGGCCGCCCGCCTGGCCGAGGTGCCGGGGGTCGAGCGGACGGCCGCCGTGGTCAAGGGGCAGGTGATGGCCAGCGCCAACGACGCCTCGAACGTGGCCGAGGTGTTCGGCATCTCGGACGGGGACCTGGCCGCCATTCCCAGCATCGCCGACCCCGAAACCTCGCAGGGGGATATCGCCCGCTTCGGCGATGGCGTGGCGATCGGCGCGGGCATCGCGCGCGAGCTTGCGCTGGATGTGGGCGACCGCATCCGGCTGATCGCCCCCGAGGGCGCGCGCACCGCATTCGGCACGACGCCGCGCGTGAAGGCCTACGAGGTGACCTATATCTTCAGCGCGGGCCGATACGACATCGACCGGACGCGCATCTACATGCCGCTGGCCGAGGCCCAGAGCTATTTCAACCGCGAGGGCGTCGCCGACGAGATCGAGGTCTTCGTCGCCGACCCCGAGAAGGTCGACGACCTGACCGTCCCGCTGCTGCAGGCCGCAGGTGTCGGCGCGCAGGTCTGGAGCTGGCGCGACGCCTCGGGCAGTTTCCTGTCCGCGCTGGACATGGAGGATGACGTGATGTTCGTCATCCTGTCGGTGCTCGTGCTGATTGCGTCGATGAACATCACCAGCGGCCTGATCATGCTGGTCAAGAACAAGGGCCGCGACATCGGCATCCTGCGCACCATGGGCCTGACCGAGGGGTCGGTGCTGCGGGTCTTCTTCCTGTGCGGAGCCTTCACCGGCGTCATCGGCACGCTTGCGGGCGTCGTTCTGGGCGTCGCGCTGGCGCTGAACGTCGAGAACATCATGGCGCTGCTGAACACGCTGACGAATGGCGGCGCGTGGCAGCCCGAGGTGCGCGGCATCTATCGCCTGCCCGCCGAATTGCGGGCATGGGATCTTGCCCGCGCGGTGGGTCTGTCGCTGGCGCTGTCCTTCGTCGTCACGATCTTTCCCGCGCGCCGTGCCGCGCGCATGAACCCGGTGGAGGCCCTGCGCTATGAATGACGTGTTGCGGCTGGAGGGGATCGGCAAGACCTATAACGCGGACGGCCCCGCGCCGGTCGAGGTGCTGTCGGCGCTGGACCTGCATGTCGCCCGCGCCGAGGTCGTGGCCCTTGTCGCGCCCTCGGGTGCGGGCAAGTCCACGCTGCTGCATATCGCGGGGCTGCTGGACACGCCCGATCGCGGCAAGGTCTGGCTGGACGGGCGCGACATGACGGGCCTGCCCGACCGCGCCCGGACCGAGGCCCGCCGCCGTCAGCTGGGCTTCGTCTACCAGTTCCACCACCTGCTGCCCGAATTCAGCGCGGCCGAGAACATCGTCCTGCCGCAGCTGGCCGATGGCGTGTCGGCCAAGAAGGCGCAGGCGCGCGCGGCTGATCTGCTGTCGCGGGTGGGGCTGTCGCATCGAGCGGACCACCGTCCCGCGCAGCTTTCGGGCGGGGAACAGCAGCGGGTGGCCTTCTGCCGCGCGCTTGCCAATGCGCCCGCGCTGCTGCTGGCGGACGAACCTACGGGCAACCTCGATCCCGAAACCTCGGACAAGGTGTTCGGCGTGCTGATGGACCTGGTGCGGGAAACGGGGCTGTCGGCGTTGATCGCGACCCACAACCACGAGCTTGCGGGCCGCATGGACAGGCTGGTGAACCTCGGCTGAGGTTCACCGCAGGGGCGCGGATCAGTCCAGCCGGACGCGCGGCTGGTCCGAACGTTCGCCCACGCGCCCGATGGCCGTCGCATCCGCGAAGCCGTGACGGGCGAAGACGGCCAGAACCTCGTCGGCGGCCTCGGGGGCGCAGGCGACCATCAGGCCGCCGCTGGTCTGCGGGTCGGTCAGCAGCGCGCGATCCGCATCCGCGAAGCCGTCCGGCAGGACCACGCCGCTGCCATAGCTGTCCCAGTTCCGCCCCGAAGCGCCGGTGACGTTGCCCGCCGCGATCAGCGCGTCGATGCCCGGCAGGCGCGGAACGGCGGGCCAGTTCAGATGGATATCGCAGCCCGACCCGCGCGCCATCTCCAGCGTGTGGCCGCCAAGGCCGAAGCCGGTCACGTCGGTCATTGCATGGACGCCGGGCAGGGCGGCCAGATCCGGTCCGGGGCGGTTCAGCCTGGTCGTGACCTCGATCATGCGGGCGTAATCGTCCTCGCCCAGCAGGCCCTTCTTCAGCGCGGCGGACATGAAGCCCACGCCAAGCGGCTTGCCCAGGATCACGACATCGCCCGGACGCGCGGCGGCGTTCTTGGCGATCCGGTCGGGATGCACGATCCCAAGCGCCACGAGGCCATAGATCGGCTCGACCGAATCGATGGTGTGGCCGCCCGCGATGGGAATGCCCGCCTCGCGGCAGATGGATGCGCCGCCATCGAGGACCCGCCCGATCGTGTCATGCGAGATCGCGTTGATCGGCATGCCCACCACCGCCAGCGCGAAGATCGGCGTCGCGCCCATGGCATAGACGTCGCTGATCGCGTTCGTCGCCGCGATGCGGCCGAAATCATGCGGATCGTCCACGACCGGCATGAAGAAGTCGGTCGTCGCCACCAGCGCCTGCTGATCGTTCAGCCTGTAGACCGCGGCATCGTCCGAGGTCTCGATCCCAACCAGCAATTCCGGGGGCACGGGCAGGGCGGCACTGCCCCGCAGCAGGCCCGACAGGACCCCCGGCGCGATCTTGCACCCGCAGCCGCCGCCATGGGCAAGCGAGGTCAGGCGCGGTTCGGAAAGGGTGGTGTCAGGCATGATGCTCTCCGGTGGTTTCGGGCGGAACATAGTCGCTGATCGTGGGCTGTTCCAGCGGGCCACGCTCTATCTGCTTGCAGGGACGGTTCGTGGCGACTAGAACGGCGCAAATTCTCAGGCCGCCGGGTCCGGTGGCCCTTCTTGCTATGAGGACGATGATGCAGGTCAAGGAAACCCAGAACGAAGGTCTGAAGCGGGGCTATCAGTTCACCCTGCCCGCCGCCGAGCTGGCCGAGACGGTCGACGCCAAGCTGAAAGAGGCACAGCCCGAAGTCGAGATGAAGGGCTTCCGCAAAGGCAAGGTCCCGATGGCCATGCTGAAGAAGCAGTTCGGCCAGCGCGTGCTGGGCGATGCGATGCAGGAAGCCGTCGACGGCGCGCTGCGCAAGCATCTCGAGGAATCGGGCGACCGTCCCGCGACCCAGCCCGCGGTCGAGATGGAGAACGGCGAGACCTGGAAAGAGGGCGACGACGTCGTCGTCAACGTCTCGTATGAAAAACTGCCCGAGATCCCCGAGATCGACCTGTCGGGTCTGAAGCTCGAGCGTCTCAAGGTCGAGGCCGAGGACGCCGCGATCACCGAAGCGCTGGAGAACCTGGCCAAGTCGGCGCAGAACTTCGAAGACCGCCGCAAGGGCAGCAAGGCCAAGGACGGCGACCAGGTCGTCATCGACTTCAAGGGCTTCGTCGACGGCGAAGCGTTCGAAGGCGGCGAGGCCGAGGACTATCCGCTGGTCCTGGGTTCCAACAGCTTCATCCCCGGCTTCGAGGACCAGCTGGTCGGCGCGAAGGCCGATGAGGACGTCACCGTCACCGTCAAGTTCCCCGAGGAATACGGCGCTGCGCACCTGGCCGGCAAGGAAGCCACCTTCGAGTGCAAGGTGAAGGCCGTGAAGGCGCCCAAGGAAGCCGAGATCGACGACGAGCTGGCCAAGAAGTTCGGCGCCGAGGACCTGGACGGTCTGAAGAAGCAGATCTCCGAGCGTCTGGAAGCCGAGTATGCCGGTGCCTCGCGCGCCGTCATGAAGCGCGGCCTGCTGGACCAGCTGGACGAGCAGGTGAAGTTCGACCTGCCGCAGTCGCTGGTCGACGCCGAAGCTGCACAGATCGCGCACCAGCTGTGGCACGAGGAGAACCCCGAGGTTCACGATCACAACCACGGCAGCATCGAGCCGACCGACGAGCACAAGAAGCTGGCCGAGCGCCGCGTGCGCCTGGGTCTGCTGCTGGCCGAGATCGGCCAGAACGCCGAAGTGACCGTGACCGACCAGGAAATGACGCAGGCCGTGATGCAGGCCGCCCGTCAGTATCCGGGCCAGGAACGCGCCTTCTTCGAGTTCATCCAGCAGAACCAGCAGGCCCAGCAGCAGCTGCGCGCGCCGATCTTCGAGGACAAGGTTGTCGATCACATCGCCGAGAAGGCCGAAGTGACCGAGAAGACCATCTCGAAGGACGAGCTGGAGAAGGCTGTCGAGAAACTCGACGAGCTGTGATCCTGCCGCAAGGCGAATGATCGGGGCCGCATCCTTCGGGGTGCGGCCTCTTTTCGTTTCCGCGCTTGAGAAGCAGGCGCGGCGCGACTAGATGCGTTGGCATGAGCGGTTCTCTCAATCTGATGAAGCTGTGCGTCGGCGCGGAAGGCCCCGACGACCTTGCCGCGTGGCAGGCGCAGCGTTTCGGCGATGGCAATGCGCGCCACGTGACGCGCATGTGGCCCAAGCGCGAGGCCGAGCTGCTGGATGGCGGCTCGATCTTCTGGGTGTTCAAGGGGGTCATGCTGGCCCGCCAGCGCATCCTTGACCTGCAGCGGGTCGAGGGCGAGGACGGCCTGCAGCGCTGCGGGATCGTGCTGGATCGCAAGCTGGTGCGCGTCTCGGCGGTGCCGCGCCGCCCGTTCCAGGGCTGGCGCTATCTTGCCGGTGCCGACGCGCCGCAGGATCTGCCCGAGGGCCGCGAGGTCGAGGAACCGCTGCCCCCTGCCATCGCCGCCGCGCTGGCCGAGATGGGCTTGCGCTAAAGGCCGCTTGACGATGGCGCGGCCATGGGATACGCGATCAGCCAAGGCGGGTGTAGCTCAATGGTAGAGCAGAAGCTTCCCAAGCTTACGACGAGGGTTCGATTCCCTTCACCCGCTCCAATATCTTCACTAATACTATGTTATTTCAACGGCTTGGGCCTCGATGTGTCCCACGCCGGAACTGTCCGTGGGACACTTCACCAATCCAGCGCCTCGAGCGCGGCCATCGCGTCGCGCGCCATGCGCCATCTTTCGACGCCCTTGGTATAGATTTCGGACGTCTTTGCCTGAGTGTGCCTGTGCACCGTCATAATCTGGTATTGGGAGCATCCCTCTTGGGCCAGCAGGTGACCCGCGGCCTTGCGGATCCCGTGAGACGAGCGATCGGCCAAGCCTGCTTCCCGGCACCAGCGACGGAACATCTGGCCCAGCGAATCTGGCGTTGCGAAGGGCTTGCCCTTGCTGTTCAGCAGGTAGGTCTCGCCCGCGATCTTGATCGACCTGGTCGCGCGATAGAGCGGGGGAAGCATGGGGATCGCGACCTCGGCGGAGCCGCGCTTGACGGGCTGCCATCGAAGCGCTCGAACACCCTCGATCGTCGTCTCGTGCTGCCGGCCCAGCCTGATAGCATCCGAGATCCTGCATGCAGTGAACATGAACAGCGTCAGCGTCAAATGGGCAGCGCTCCCCGGCGGGTGCTTCTGGCGATACTTGCGAAGATCGTCGGGCGACTAGGGTTTCGCGCCGCCCCTGCCGCGATCAATACGCGCAATGCCTATGGCCGGATTTACCGCGCACAGCCGCCGCTCTGTCGCCCAGCGATAGATAACCCGGGTGCCCTCGATGACGCTGTCCGCCCAAGCTGGAGTCTCAATCATATCGTCGCGCAGCTCGACCAGCTTTGCCTGCGGGATCTCCATTGCATAGTCAGCGTATCGCTCAGTAAGAACCTTGCCGACCGACCGCCGCTTTTTGAGCGTCAGGGGCGACATGGCGCCTGCCTCGACGGCGGCTTCCATCGCGGTCAGATGCTTGGCTACAAGCCAGCCAACAGAACCCCGGATGGCGCGCTCCTCGGCTGATGCCTCGGGATCGAGCCGGACACCTGCCCTGGCGGCGTGGTAGATCTCGACGAATTGCGGATGATTTGGGGTGACCGAAAGCGGGATGCGCTTCTTCTTGTCGCCCTCGACGCGCACGCGATATCGGAGCGCGCCGGACGGCAGGCGTTCCTGCAGCAGGCCTGGATAGGCGATCTTCATGTTTGTCAGTTCCACGGGATGGGTGTCCGTCCATCGTGGGGCCTGTCGCTCTTGGCGGCAACGTCCTTCGTTTCAGGGAGGATTCGGACGGTGCCCGCTTCGGTCACGATCTCTACTACGGATCTGGGATCCTCGGCCCGGGCCGCGCGGATGAAGCGGCGCGCTTGGGCTTCGGTCATTACGGCACGTTTTCCCATGTCAGCCCTCGGCTTCCGTCTTGAGTTCCGGTCCGGCTGCCTGCAGGTGCCCGCAATTCGCTGATACGATAGCCTCGGCCAAGGGCGGGCAAACGCTGTTGCCGCAGCAGCTGACCTGCACATCCTTAGCGAAGGGCCGCCAGGTCGGGCTGTCGGTGTCGAGGCCGTCCCAGACCCCTTCGATGACGTAATCCGCCGGGAAGCCTTGGGCGCGGAACAGTTCGCGTGGGGTCAGCATCCGCATGCCGATGTCGATCACGACATAGCTCGCGCTGCCGATCGTCAGGGTGACGAACTCGCCCCCGTCCCAGGCATCGTGGGCGCGGAGGAACTCTGCAACAGCGCGGGCCCGGGCGTGATGCTCGGGCGCGAAGGGCGGGGCGGCCAGCTCGGCCTGCATGTGGCTCATGCGGTCCTTGACCGTGACGGTGTGGCAGGGCTCGTCGGTCCGTGCGCCATCGCCGGTGCCGTAGTATTTTGCGAACCATGCTGCGACCGGGGTCTGATGACTGCCCGAGGCGGCGACGGTCGACAGTGGATCCTGCGCGTCATGCCCGGCATGGGCCTCCATGCGTGGCCCGCCGTTCTGCTGCGCCAGGAACGCAGCCACAGGCGCGTGTTTCGCCCCGCCCGCGACCACAGTGCCGAGAGGCGCGGTCACGTCCAGCGCGCGTGGCTGCTGGCCTGAGCGCTCGCCATAGCCGGTCTGAACCATGGTCGCGGCGATCAGGCTGTTCTGGTCCTTCTTGCTGGCGCAGATCGTGTGATGCGGGTCGGTCGCCGCCCGGTTGCCACCGCCCTGCTGGGCATAGGTCAACACAGGCGCGACCAGGGCATGTTGGATGCCGCCGACGGTGACGGTGCCCATCGGATCGGCCAGCGGGTATTCCCGCCGCCCGCCGCTCTCGCCATGGGCGATGCTGGCCAGATTGGGGGCGACCGTGCCCAGGGGCGCCGCGCCGCCGGGCTTCTTGATCCAGCTGTTCGCCGTGACCGTGGCCATCGGATCGCGCAGATCCGCGCCGCCGGTGGATCGTTCACGCCAGCTACCGACAATTCGCCGCGGGACGGAGGGCGAGGCCGTGCGCCATGCGCAGGATCTGCTCCTCATCGTGTCCGACGGGATCTTCGGTCGTCGGACAGATCTGGCAACCCGAGGTTTTCAACGCCGCGTGGGTCTTATGCCCGACGGCATCATCGGGCCCAAGACATGGGCCGCACTCAGCGAAAGGAAATGAACATGCAACTTGCAAAACAGCTGTCGGCCATGCCGACGAACAAGCTTCTTACCGGGGGTGGTGTCGCTGCGGTCGTATCGGCCGCCTGGGCCGAAGTCATGCCCTCGATGGCCCCGGCGCTGGCCGGGCCGGCGGTCGGCGCGCTGGTGGGCGCCCTGGCGGCTTATGCCGTCGCGTACTGGGTGCCGGATCGCGTGAACTTGCCGCGATAGTCTATCTACCGAAAGGGGTGGTTTGGCTATCGAAGGCCCTGAAAAGATGACCGTGATGATAGGCAGGACTTAAGTGAAGGCACCTAGCATTGTGTTCAGCCTCGGAGCTAGTTGTTTGAGCTCCGCGGCCAATTGAACGCACCAAGTCCTAAACCCCGGGTAAAACCCGGGGTTCTTCAAAATTCTGGAATCTTTCAATTAACGTTATCTTCGAGCCACGTCTTCATCTGCTCGATCTCACCGGCCTGCGCCGCGATGACCTCTTCGGCAAGTTCGATCATTTCGGGGTCGTCGCCATATTTCAGAAGAACCTGCGCCATGTCGATGGCGCCTTGATGGTGGGCGATCATGGCACAGGCGAACGCAACGTCCGGGTCCTCCTGCATTATACCCTCCTCCATGGCCGGCATCGTCACCATCATCCTGCGCATGTTCTCCTGAATATGGGCGGCGATCTCTGAACTGCCGTCTTTCTCGTCGTCCATAGCATGCCCATCATGTGAGCCGTGGCCCATCGGGGCATGATCCATCTCTGATGCTGCAGCTGGCAACGTGCATTGCTCCGGCAGCTGGAACAGCTCATCCTGCGCGAAGGCAGGGACAGAATATGCCGCGAAGGTTACTCCGACAGAGAGTAGGGCATGGGCGAACTTCATTCGAGCATTCCTTGTTTGTTGTATTGCTGAAATTAAGACATTTGTCAGGCTGCGAACCACAACCCAAGCATCCACAGGCCCATTCCGGCCATGATGAGGTTCTCGCTAAGGGAAATGGCCCCGAGCGGGACATTCGATCCGCCGCCGACACAGGCGCATTTGAGATCACGCTTTTCGATATAGACGGCCTTGATCACGCTGATCGCTCCGATCGTGCCGATGAATATGCCGACCGGCGCGACAAGCCAGACAAGGGGGCTGACGCGTCCGATCAACGCGATCATTCCGACCCCGGCGTAAAGCTCTAGATACGGATAGGCATAGCCGTAAGGCACATACCGCCGCGCAAGTAGATCATAGCCCAGAAAACCGTTCACGAAGCCTTCGACATCCTGCAGCTTCTGGATCGCCAGCGCGACCATCGAGGTAGCGAAGAACCACATCAGGAAATGCTGGATCGAAAAGCCGCCATGGACATTCAGCGCAATGGCCAGGGACATGAGAGCGGTCGAACCGAAGATCGCGATGACGGGGGTATAGGTCTTTTCATCCTTGCCAAGGACTCGATAGCCGAAATGCTTCTTCAGTTCAGTATAGCCCCCGATCTGCTGACCACCGATGAAGGTGATAGGCGTTGTCTCGACGCCGTGGGCCGTCTTGAATGCGTCCACTTCGTCCCGCGTGGTCAACAGGTTGTCATCGACGCGGTATCCCCTCCGCTCCAGCATGGATTTGGACTTGAGACCGAAGGGGCAGAGATGTCCGGGCATGGCCATCCGGTAGAGCGAAGCGGACTTCTCTCCGGCTTGGCTCTTGGCGCGGGCGGCATCGGGTCCGTCGATCGTAGCTGTAGCAGTCATGAAGGAATCTCCTGACGGTAAGGGCCTTGGTTGGTGTACTGGGGATTGCGCGGGGTGCCGGCCGGGGCGTCACCATGCGCCTCGATGTCCTCGATGTAGAGCTTCATCTCCTCGATCTCGGCACGCTGCGCCTCGATGATGGCATCAGCCAAGGAGCGCACGCGCGGGTCCGAGATGTCGGCGCGCGAACTGGTCAGGATCGCGATGGAATGATGGGGGATCATCGCTTTCATCCAGGCCAGATCGCCTACGGTGGCCTGCGACCGTACCAGCCCGAGGCCAAGAGCAAATGCGATGGCCCCACCGGCGAAGATCGCAATGTTCGCTTTGCGGTTGGCATACATGCCCAGCATGAAGGCAAGCATGATGACTGTCATCGCGCCGCCCATGTAGAGCGCCATCCACCTCCGCGTCTGCGAGAAGAAGACATGATCCAGCGCATAGGTGTTCAGGTACATCAGCCCGAACATCACCACCGTGGACGTTGCGATCATCGCCATGAAGCGGCCATAGCCGCCTTTGGCCATTCCGTAAGAACCAGTATGCTTTTCCCGTGAGTTCATCTTAAGACTGTCCTGTTCGGAGACTACCGGGCTCACATCTAGATACCCATATGGGGTATATAACACGAAAGCCGCCAACCGGTTCCAGACGGCACGGAGATGCATCGCATGAAAGTGAACAACGATAAGATCCTGCATCGGCTGTCGCGACTTGAAGGCCAGGTCAGGGGCGTGGCGGGAATGGTTGAAGCGGACCGATACTGCATGGACATTCTTGCGCAGACGGCAGCCATTCGGTCAGCCCTTCTGGCTGTGGAAAAGCTCATCCTCGAAAACCATGCTCATCATTGTGTCAAGGCAGCGATCGAAAGCGGCGATCCAATAGAGCAGCGCGCCAAGTTCGACGAGTTGATCAGCCTGCTTCAGAAAGCCTCAAAGTGATTTGTATCTAGGATTAAGATTTTTTGGCCCCTCGGATCGGAAGTACCTCCTGTGCCGCAGCGGATAATACAAGGCGTTGCGTTTGCGTCTGCTGCGTGATGCAGGTGCCAGAGGGGTTGACCGCCTTCATGCTAGACAGACGGATCTATAAGTGAAGATGGCAGAATGAGGGGCCTTGATGTGTAACCTCTACAAATATAGCAGCACCCAAGATGCGATGCGCCGCCTGTTTCCAGGCATATCCGACAAAGCGGGCAATCTGGCGCTTGGCAGTATCTATCCTGACCAATTGGCGCCGATAATTCGACACGGCAATAGCGGTCTTGAGCTTATCAAAGCCCGGTGGGGTATGCCGTCGCCTCCTTTCGTCCTGAAGACCAAGCGCGACCCCGGCGTTACTAACGTCCGCAATCTTTCATCGCCCCACTGGCGCCGCTGGCTAGGGCGCGCGAACCGCTGCTTGGTTCCGCTGACAAGCTTTGCCGAACCACGGGGTAAAGGGCAGGGGAACCAATGGTTCGCCGCGGGCGACGGCGCCCAGCTATTCTTTGCGGGGATCGAGCTGCGAGGCTGGCGATCGGTTCGAAAGGTGAAGGATGGTGAAACTAAGGACGACCTCTTTGCCTTTCTGACCTGCCCTCCGAATAGAGAGGTCGCGGCGGTCCATCCAAAAGCAATGCCTGTGATCCTGAGCACAGAAGCTGAATGGAGTGCGTGGTTAGAGGGGGCCCCAGCGACTGAACTGCAGCGCCCTTTACCGGATGGCGCATTGAAGAAAATTGACTCAGAGCTTTGAGGCATATTGAGACGATATGGCGCCTCGGAACTGCAGTTGGACTTCGCTCCATATATATTTGATTCTAATAGATTTCTTAAATTTTGGGTAACAGCTTTCGGCCTGTAGGCTGTGAGTGAGTATATACATTGGCTGCACCTTAAGTGGGTGCGTAAATGAGCACCGGCTAAGGGCGGAAGCGTGCGTTGTTATATGATAAATTATAATATTTTGAACAACTTGCTCAATTTTATGGACGTCTAACAGATAGAGTCTACCGCCGCAGTATTTATCTTGATAAGTAAAATTACTTTTCTAATTTTAACCGTAAGAGCATCCTAGATCTTGGCAGAATCGTCGATGTGAAGCGTCTGATTGAGATTGTGCGATCCTGGCAGAATGCCATGACCAGCTCAGATGCCTCGTCGCGATAACAGGGAGGGTCTGCGCATGCCGTATTACACTGCCTTACCGGATGGCCTTGTCACGCTGGACGTCAGCGGAGGGATTGTCGTCGACACTAACACGACATATTTTCTCAATGATTTCAGCGACAGCGACGAATTTGACGAGTACGACGTTCCCGGAAACCAGGGAGCCGGCGTTTCGGTGTCCCCCGGTGATCCGATCACGCTTGTCGACGATGATCCGTCGGATGCTGCCACGGATCCAACGCAGAACTCGCCGAGTGGGACATACTACGGGGATGTGACGCTCTCCACCGCAAGTATCGAGTTGCTTGGCATAACGGTAGAGGTGAACCCCATAAGCGGATCGCTGTTCCAAGCGGATGACGGCACTTTCTACATCGTCACCGATGATCCCATTCGTGAAGATGGTGCGGCATCACCGAGGCTCGGATTGACGGTCACCGTCCCGGCGATTCCGCCGTTGCCAGATACGGTTCTGGATATATCTCTCTCGGAGCTTGCTACCAACCCACTGACGGCCTCGATCGCTGGCTCGGTACAGACCGAGCTCGACACGGTTGTCGTTACGGTGGAGGCGGATGGCACTGGCTCGATCATCGTGGACGATTTCCTACCCTGCTTCGTGTCGGGAACACTTATCGAGGCGGCAGAGGGATGCCGTCCCGTTGAGGAACTCAGAACCGGGGACATGGTGCTGACCAAGGATCACGGGCTGATGCCGATTCGGTGGGTCGGCTCGCGGAAACTGACGAAAGGGGACCTTGTCCTGCTTCCCCACCTGCGTCCGATCAGAATATCGGCGGGTGCACTTGGACATGGCCAGCCCGAGCGCGATCTCCTTGTTTCTCCTCAGCACCGCATCCTTGTGCACTCGAAGATTGCGATCAACATGTTTGCCGCCTCGGAAGTCCTTGTCGCTGCCAAGCAACTGCTTCTCTCGGATGGCATCGACTATGCGGATGAGGTGGCCGAGGTCGAGTATTTCCACATCATCTTCGACGGGCACGAGATCGTCATGTCCAATGGTGCAGAGACGGAAAGTCTCTACACCGGGCCCGAGGCCCTCAAGTCCATGAGTGCATCCGCGCTCCGCGAGATCCTCGAGCTGTTCCCGGAGCTTGCCCATCAGGACCCGGCCTCGCCCCCTCCGGCTGCCCGGAGGTTGTTGTCAGGGCGCGAGGGCCGCAAACTGGCGCATCGGCACGCACAGAAGCATCGGCAACTGCTTGAGTTGCACTAGGGCAAGGCCCCATAGCCAATAGGCTACTTGCGAGGGCGATGGCTGACAGGAAGGCCTCCGGGCACCTGAAATAGCTCGTTGCCACTCGCAGCCAGCCTTGGGCAAACAGTCGCGGTCGTTGCCGGACAGCGCGAAGGCATTGGTCAAGTACTCGCGCTGTCAGGTATTCCCATGCGAAGCAATCGGAAACGTGGGACACCTTCGGCGTAACATGTTGATCTCATTGAGTCGTAATATTGGATGCATGGGACACTTATTCCTTGTAATCGTTCGGTAAATGCCTCATTTCAGCATCCCTTCACCCGCTCCAATATCTTCAATGAAACTATGTTGTTTCAACGGTTGGGCCTAGAAAGGCGTTATTGCAGAACCTGAGCCGGTGGGGATTCACAGCCGGGATCCAGCAAGTTAGTAAGGCGTCATGCCGAAGGCGACGCCAACCCGCTACCGCACCACGAACTGGTCCGCCTACAATGCCGCGCTGCGCAAGCG
>NZ_CAMZMW010000008.1:0-175530 GCF_947311865.1 Paracoccus sp. PARArs4
GCTTTTCCGCATCTTCTGTCTCCTCGTTTCGAGAACAGGCTAACCTCAAACCGCGGACGTTTCAGGGGAGCAGGTCAACCGGATAAGCAACACGTCACGTGTGCAAAGGTTGTCGAAGACAGAGAACTCGAAAAGCGGCCAATCAGAACCAGAAGCCGACAGCCGCTATCGGCGCGTTTCCATACAGCCTCGGCCCAGAAGTGTCGCGGCCAGTTCTTACCGAGAAACTGGGCCTTGGGCCGAGATACTGGGGATCAGCCACGACGGCCACAGCGGAAGCCGTAAGGGCGATCCCGTCAGCGCCCCGCCGGTTCAGGCGCCGACCGTCGCGGCGTTTCCGCGGCCCAACGCGCTGTCCAGCGACAGCAGCGTATCCTCGTGCCGGGCCAGGAACAGGCCAAGGATCGCGCCCATGATCGGCAGGCCCGCCATGAACAGCAGGTTCGACCCCTCGGCCAGCGGCATCAGGATGTGCGAGGCGGTCGAGACCGTCGAGACGCCGTGGATCAGCAGCCCCGCGCCATAGCTGACCGTCTTGAACAGGCCCAGAATGATCGCGACCGAGACGGCGATCTGCAACCCGCCCGCGATCATCGAGCTGGACGCGCCCAGCCCCTCGATCCCGTAGAACTTGGCGAAGATGCCCGAGGTGCCCTCGGTATCGACGATCTTCTTGACGGCCCAGGCCAGCAGGAACAGGCCGAAGGTGACGCGCACCGACAGAAGGGCGATCTTGACTGGGGAATTCATGTTGGATCCTTGAATGTTGTCGTGTTGCCGAAGGCGCGCGCCCCGTCCGGGTGCGCCACCGACACGCAATTCGCGGAAACCACGGAAAACGTTACAGGGCCGCGCCCCGTTTGCCCTGTTCCACGGACACGAGATGGTGATCCCATGCACGCCCCGGCCATTTCGCCAGGGCCTCGACCCCCTGCCCTGCCCGCACGAGGCCGCCAAGCCCGTCCGACACGAAGAAACCGCCCGCCGCGGGCGCAAGGCCGCAGACGTCCTCGCGCCGGATCGTCTGCCGATGGGCGCCCGAGCCGTCGAAGACCTGCACCCGCCCGCCACGGGGCGAGCTGATCGCGACATGCCGCCCCTCGGCATCGAAGGCGACCGAACCGACATAGCCCTGCATCGCCATCGCCTCGTGGAGGGGCAGTTCTGCCAGCACCGCGCCGTGCCCGCGCCGGTGCAGGCCCAGCAGGGGCATCCCCTCGGCCGGGTCGCCCTGCCATTGCATCCCGAAGGCCACCACGCCGTCCTGCCCGAAGGCGATATGGCGGATCGAGTTGCGGCGCAGGTCGGGGTCCAGCTCGACCTGGTCCAGCAGCGCCCCGTCGGTCGCGACATAGGACAGGTTCGGGCGCATTAGGTCGACATCCAGCTTGACGCCCGGCTGGTCGGGGTGATTGCGATAGCCGCCATTGGCCGCGACAAGGATGTCGCCCGGCATCCGCTTGATCTCGTGCGGGCCGATGCCGTGGGTCGGGATCTCGGCGATGCGGCGCCAGCCTTCGCGACGCGACCACAGCCCGATGCGCCCCTCGCCGCTGTCATAGGCGTTTTCCGATGTGCACAGGATGTCGCCATCCGCGATGAAGGTGCCGTGGCCGTAGAAATGCCGCCCCTGCGGTGCATGCAGCCGGGCCAGGACCTGTCCCGTGACGCAGTTCAGCACGATCGCGAAATTGCCGGGACTGCGGGCAAAGGCCACGGCCTCGGGGGCGGTCGGGTGGGCCGTGGCGGCATGGCCGCGACCGGGCAGCGGAATGCGGAACAGGTCGGCACCCCGATCCGACAGGCCGAACAGCGCATAGCCGCCATCCGGTTCGCGCGCGGCGCCAAGGATCGCGGGGCTTCCCGCATCGGCCCAGCCCAGCCGGGGCGCGACCGCCCCCGCCATCAGCGCCGTCAGGAAGCTGCGCCTGCGCATCAGTCGCCATCCTTGGAATTGAAGCCTGCGGTCAGGCCCAGCCCGCCGCCGATCTCGCCCTCGATCGCGGTGCCGATGGCGCGGATGCGCTGTTGCAGGATCTCGATCTTCAGGCGCTGCGTCGGGTCGGTGACCCCCTCAAGGCGCGGATCGTCCTGCAATTCCGCGACCTGCGCCTGCGCGTTGTCGAAGGCCGCCTCGGTCAGGGGGATCGGATCGTCCGACAGCGCGACGGCCATGTCGCGCAGCGCGGCCAGCGACAGTTCGATGTTGCGCAGCGGGCGGTCGCTGCGCCACGCCTCGGCCAGCTTGGGGCGGGGCTTGTCGAAGCTGCCCATCGGGCGGCCAAGGCGCTGATCGGCGTCGAATTCGATGCCCGACAGCAGCGCGGTATAGATCGCCTGATCCGCCTCTCGGGCAGACAGGTAGCGGTCGTTCCCGTCCTGCCCCGCATCCAGCATCAGTTGCGCGTGGTCCTGCCAGTCGGCCTGCACGGCATCTGCGATAGTGGCCAGGTCGGTCGCGATGGCGCGGGCATAGCGGCATTCGTAATCGCCAATCTCGTCCGCCATCAGCTGTTCCAGCGCCATCAGACCGCGTCCGGCGATCGAGACTTCGGCAAAGCCCGCCGGATCGTCCACGACCGGGTCCTGATCCGCGACCAGCCCCCGGACCGAGCGTGCGACAAGCCCGCGCGGATCGGGCCAGAACGCAACCGTCAGCGCACGCCCGTCCTGTTCCAACGGCCCGAAGGCCAGATGCGACAGGCCCATCCAGGCGTCGAATGCCTGCCGATAGGGGGCGTCCAGCGCGCTGGCCGAACAATCGGCACCGGCCGCATCGGCCAGGGCATGGGCAGCCGTCGTAAATCGGTCGGTCGCGGGCAGGATATGGTCGTTCACCACCTCGGGGGTGCCGGCCATGGCGGGCAGCGGCAGCAGGGCAAGGGCCAGCAGGGTTCGCATCAAAGGCTTTCCACAAATCGGATCAGGGCCGCCCGGTCCTCGGGCGGGATGTCGATGACGGCGTCGCGGGCGGGCGCGGCCTCGCCGCCATGCCACAGGATGGCCTCCAGCACCGAACGCGCGCGCCCGTCATGCAGCAGCATGCTGTGGCCGTTGACGGTCCGGGTCAAGCCGATGCCCCACAGGGGCGGCGTGCGCCATTCGCGGCCATTCGCCAGCCCTTCGGGGCGGTGATCGGCCAGCCCGTCGCCCATGTCGTGCAGCAGCATGTCGGTATAGGGCCAGATCAGCTGGAAGCTGTGTTCGGGCCGATCCTCCATCCGCGCGGTGACGTATTTGGGCCGGTGGCAATCGGCGCAGCCCGTGTCGTAGAAGACCTGCTTGCCGCGCAGGACCTGCGCATCACCTTCGTCGCGGCGGGCGGGAACGGCAAGGTTCTGGCTGTAGAAGACGGTAAGCTCCAGCCCTTCGGCGTCGATCTCGAACCCGCGCGCATCGCCGCCCCCGTTCGGGGCCGCGCGACAGGCGGCCTGCGCATCCGTGCATTCGCCCGCGTGGTCCGGATGCAACGGGTTCGAGATGCCGATATCGCCCGAAAATGCGCTGGCGGATTGTTCCTCGACGGTGGGCATCCCGGCCTTCCAGCCGAAACGGCCCAGCATCGGGGCGTCATGCCGCGCCGACCAGACGATATTGGCCCGCCCCGAGATCCCGTCGCCATCGGCATCATCCGGATCGGCACCGGCAAGGATATCGGCGGTCGGGATCGCCTCCAGCAGGCCAAGGCCGATCATCGGCGGGGCGACGCGGGGGCTGATCATCAGATCGTCGCGCAAGGGTCCATATGCCGGATCGTCGATGCCGTATTCGGGCACCCGCAGATGCGCGACCTCGCCGCCCGACAGGTCCACCCGCGTTTCGGCATAGTCGATGGTCATGCGCCCTTCCGCCGGAACGCCCGCGACCGACAGGTCCTGCAATTGCCCGCCATAGGTCGGGTCGGGGCGCGTCGGCTCGACCGGGTTTCCGGTCCCGGCCAGGTATTCCTCGATCTGGCTGCGGGGGTCGTTTTCCGATGCCGGCACCGACAGCCGCAGGAACATCGAGCCGCCAGCCTCGCCCCGCGTGTCGGGGGGATGGCCGCGCCCGTCCTTCAGGTGGCAGTTCTGGCAGCCGCGCGAATTGTACAGCGGCCCCAGCCCGTCGGATGCCAGCGTGGACGAGGGCGAGGACACCCACAGCTTGCGAAACAGCCCGTTGCCGACCTTGAAGCGCAGTTCTCCCTCGAACCCGATATTGGCCGAGGGCTGCGAGAAGGCATCCGCATCGTCGCGGGCGCGCACGGTCGCGGCCCCGCCGGGATTTCCCTCGAAGGGTTCGGGCGCGGTGAAATCCTGCGTGGGTGCGACGACATCCGCGATCCGCGCGGTCTCGGTGCCGGTGCGGGGCGTGGCGTTCAGGTGCAGATCGGTCAGCGCCGGCCCTTCCGCAAGGACCGGCGCCGCCGTGATCATCAGCAGCGGCAGCAGGTGCCGCGCGGCCTTACTGGAAGACGGCATCGGGGCTGTCGAGGCTGTCCGAGCCCTCGATGGCGACGTCCTGCGCACCCAGCAGCGTGACCGCGCGTTCGATATCCTGCGTCTGCGCGACCAGTGCGTCGACGGCGGCCATGATCAGGCCCTCGCCCGCGTCATTGCCGCGCGCCAGCATCTGGTCATACGAGGTGCCGCCCTCGGCCACGGTCTTGATGCGGCCCAGCTTGGCCACGCTGTCGTCCAGACCCGCGCGCAGCGACTGATCGACCGATGCGTCTGCCTCGGCCACCAGCGAGGACAGGCTCTCGCCCGAGACGACCGTGCCGTCGATGCGGGTGTATTCGCCCAGATAGACGTTCCGGATGCCCAGCCCGTCGTAATAATGGCTGTTATGCGTGTTGTCCGAGAAGCAGTCGTGCTCCTCCTCGGGGTCGTTCAGCATCACGCCCAGCTTCATGCGCTCGCCCGCCAGTTCGCCATAGGACAGGCTGCCCATGCCGGTCAGCATGGCGCTGATCGCGGCGTCGGGATCGGCGGTCAGGCCGGTCGCGGCCTCGCCGCCCTCGGCCCATTGCGCGGTCATCCATTCCAGGTCGCTGACCAGCAGATCGGTCGCGGCCTTCAGGTATTCGCCGCGACGGTCGCAATTGCCGCCGGTGCAGTCGTCACCCGCGGCATAGTCGGTCCAGGGACGGTCGCCCGCGCCGTGATCGGTGCCGTTCAGGTCCTGCCCCCACAGCAGGAACTCGATCGCGTGATAGCCGGTGGCCACGTTCGCCTCGATCGCGTCGGCCTCGTGCAGCTGGCCCGACAGCAGGTCGGGCGTGATCTCGGTCGCGTCGATATCCTCGCCCGACAGGGTGAAGGTCGGCGCGGCGACCACGTTCAGCGCGGCATATTCGTTCGCATCCGACGCCCCGCCATAGGACGGATCGACATAGTCGATCAGCCCCTCGTCCAGCGGCCATGCGTTCACCTTGCCTTCCCAGTCGTCCACGATGGCATTGCCGAAGCGCAGCGCCTCGGTCTGCTGATAGGGCACGCGGGCGGCCAGCCATGCCGCGCGGGCATCCTGCAGCGCCTCGGCCGAGGGGGTCTGGATCAGCGCATCGACGGCGGCCTGCAGGTCGCGCGCGGCGATCAGGCTGTCCTCGTATCCGGCATGGGCGATGGCGATGTAATTCGCGACGACCTCGGGCTTGCCCGCAAAGGCGGGCGAGGCGGTGGCCAGGGCAAGGGCGGAAATGGCGAGAGTGGTCTTCATGCGATCCTCCGTGGGCGTGATGGCCTGCACGGGGGCTGGCCGCTTGCCCCGGCGTTTTGCCCGAACGGAAGATGCGAAGTCAATCCTGACTTCTTTGATTGGAAAATCCCGCGCAGGTTGCGCCCCGCGCGGGATCCGGCATCACAGGAACAGATCGGCCACCGTCGCGGAACCGACATAGGTGCCGGTCATGACCAGCAGCGCCACGATGAAGATCTTCCACCCCGAGGTCTTGGCGATCTCGATCTCTCGGCGGGCGATGGCGATGCCCGCGTAGGCAAGGCAGGGCGTCGCAAGGGTCAGGAAGTTCACGTGTCCCACCTGCTCCAGCACCCAGGCGCTGCCGGGCGTCCAGGGTAGCGTGGCCGCGATCCCCACCAACGAGATCCAGGCGACCGAGGGCAGCCCGAACGGCACCAGCTGCGTCAGCAGCACCCCGATCATCGAGATGACGTAAAGGATCGCGATCCCCGTCACCGACTGCACCAGCGTCGCATCGGTGGCGACGGTGTTGCCGACCAGCCCGATGGCGCAGACGGCGGTCAGCAGCAGGGCCTGATCGGCGATGCCCAGCCTGGGGTCGGCCTCGGGATCGGCGGGAATGTCGGGATTGGTCATGCGCGATCCTCCTTCGGGCCCATCAGGGCATAGAGCTTCTCGGTCAGGGGCAGCGCGACGAAGATGCACAGATACATGCCCGTCGCATAGGTCAGCACGTTGGAGGCACCGGCCAGCGCCAGGATCTGTTCCTCCATTGCGGGGACGGCATGGGCCAGCGCGCCGGAACAGGCGGCCATCATGGACCCCGACCCGATGCCGCAGGCCATGGCCAGCGCCTCGACGCTGAACAGCCCCGAGGTCGCAAGGACCGATGCCAGGATCGCGAAGATGAAGGTGCCGAACAGCGTGCCGATGACATAGACGCCCATCACGCCTGCCCCCTCGGGCGATTTCAGCCCATAGCGGTCGGCGATGATCGCGATGTTGGGCTCTCGCGCGACCGAGAAGCTGGCCCCAACGGATTCGCGGCCCATGCGCAGGACCAGCACGGCGATCGGGAAGGCCAGGACGATGGTCCCTAGGTTGCCCAGCTCCTGCAGGATCAGGGCGGGACCGGCGGCGACGATCTGTTCCATCGACGGGCCGATGATGGTCCCGAACTTGGCGATGAAGGGCATGATCGCGATGACGATCAGCGGCGAGGCGGCGCGCACCTCGCGCTGGCGCAGCCAGCCGCCCGCCCTGGAAACCACGTTCGGATTGATCAGCAGCCCCATCACGAAGGCATAGAGCAGCGGCAGCAGCAAGATCGACCCGATGGCGATGGGAACGGCGATCACGCCGATCAGCTCGGCGATGATGGTGATGGCAAGCACGCTTGCGTGCAGGCGCCAGTCGAGGAGTATCTCCCCAGTCCTAGTCATGGCATCCTCTCATATTTTTCAAGGGCATCGCCTTACATGCCGCGACGCGGGAAGGCGATGCCGAAAACGTCAGCCGCCCGTGATCGCGCGCTGCGCCAGCCGCACCCACATCTCGGCGCCGCGGGGCAGGATCGCGTCGTTGAAATCGAAGTGCGGGCTGTGCAGGCCGGGATTCTCGCCCTCGCGCGCCGCGCCCAGCCACATGTAGGCGCCGGGGCGTTCGTTCAGCATGAAGGCGAAATCCTCGGATGCCATGCTGGCGGTGGATTGCGGCAGATCGAAGCCCATCCCCGAGGCGACCTCGCGCGCAAGGGCCGCCTGTTCGGGATCGTTGATCGTGGCGGGATAGCGGCGCTGGTAATCGACGCGGGCGGTGCAGCCATGGGCCGCGGCGGTGCCGTTCACGACCTCGGACAGGCGGGCCTCCAGCACGTCGCCTGCCCCGGGGGCGAACCAGCGGACGGTGCCGCGCAGGATCGCGCGGTCGGGGCAGACGTTCCAGGCAGAACCGGTATGGATCTGCGTGACCGAGACCACGCCGGGATCCAGCGGCGACAGGCGCCGCGCGGGCAGTTCCTGCAAGGCGCTGGCGATGCGCGCCGCCGCCGCGACCACGCTGTCGCCCTGTTCAGGCATCGCGGCATGGCTGCCATTGCCGTTCACCTCGATCTCGAACACGGCGAAGGCCGCCATCATGTCGCCGTCGCGGGCGACGAACTGCCCCGGCTTCAGCCCCGGCCAGTTGTGGATGCCGAAGACCGCATCGCAGGGAAATTCGCGGAACAGCCCGTCCTCGATCATCACGCGCGCGCCGCCGTCGTTTTCCTCGGCGGGCTGGAAGATCAGGTTGACGGTGCCGCCCTCGATCCCTTCGGCGGCCATCTGGCGCGCGGCCAGAAGCAGCATCGCGGTATGCCCGTCATGGCCGCAGGCATGCATCCGCCCCGCATGGACCGAGGCATGCGGCAGGCCCGTCGCCTCCTCGATCGGCAGCGCGTCGATATCGGCGCGCAGGCCCACGCTGCGACCGCCCTGCCCCAGCTGCGCGACGACGCCCGTGCCCGCCAGCCCGTGATGCACGCGCCAGCCCCAGCCCTCCAGCAGGCCCGCGATCAGCCCCGAGGTGCGGTGCTCCTGGAACCCCAGTTCGGGGTGGCGGTGAAGATCGTGGCGCCAGGCGACGGCCTCGGCGATATGGTCGTGATCGAACATGGGATGCCCCTTCCAGCGATGGTTCCACCCACGGGGCCGGACCGCGCGCGGGCTTACACCCCGTGCAAATAGCGAAGCCGCCCGGAAAAGGCGAGGCGCGGATATGCGAATGCCGCCCCCGAGGGGGCGGCATCCATCGTTTCGGTGGCCGTGGATCAGCGTGCGGTTTCGCGGACGACCTCGCCGCGCGGGGTGACTTCCAGCACGACTTCCTCGCCCTGCGGGTTCGTGGCCTCGACCGTCATGCGGCGGCCATTGACGCGCAGGGTGCCCAGATCCTCGTAGCCTGCGGCCGAGAGGTCTGCGGCCAGCGCGGCCTCGTCGACCTGCGGGTCGCGGGGTTCGCCCTTCTGGCCGTGATCCTGGTCGCGACCCTCGGGGCCGTGGCCGCGCATGTCGCCGCGATGTTCGCCGCCATGCTCACCCCGATGTTCGCCGCCGTGCCCGCCGCGGTGCTCACCACGGTGCTCGCCGCGGGGGCCGCGCTCGTGATCGCCATGCGGCGCACCCTTGCCCGGGCGACCGTCATGATCGCCGCGACCGAAGCGCATCACCCGGCCCGCATCGTCGAAGGCGGCGCGGACGCGTTCGCCATCGGCATCCGTGCCACCGATCTCGACGCCCTCGGGCATCAGGCGCAGGCCCTCGATTTCGGCGAACTGCTCGAAGATGGCGTTGTCGCGGACGGCCTGGGGCAGCAGCGCATCGATCGCGGCCTCGGGCAGGACGGCGTCGTCGGCGCGCAGGCCCATCAGCTCTCCGTCGCGGTTCAGGAACGCCTCGATGCGGGTGCCGTCCTCCAGCTCGCCCGAGACGCGCTGGCCGCGGCGGCCTTCCTCGGTGGTGGTGTCGGTCAGGTTCAGCGACTGCAGCGCCTCAGGCAGTTCGACCGCTTCCTGCGCGGTGGCCATGCCGGACATGATCGGCGACAGGCCCATCAGGGTGACAAGCGCGGCCGAGGTTGCAAGCGTGCGGAATTTCATGGTGCTTCTCCAGTCTTCGTTATCCGGTCGGGCTGTCCCGACCTCACGAATCGGTTCTAGCGCAGGGCCGCCGAACGAAAGGCCAATGTTCCGTTTGGATTCCATTGGGTCATGCCCTGTATAGATGGTGGAATGAAAAACGCGATCCTCATTGCCTGCCTGCTGACGGCCACCATGTCCGCCCCTGCCCCCGCGCAGGATGTCATGGCACCCGAACTGACGCAGCCCTGGGAAACGGGCTTTCGCCCGATGCCCATGCGCCGGATCGCGGGTGCCGTCATGGCACGATACCAGGGACGGCTGATCGCGGTCGCGACCGTCCCGCCCACCCCCGAGGAACACGACCTCGGGGCGCAGCTCGTCTATGAACTGCGGCTGCTGACCCCGGCACGGGACGTCCTGAACATCCGCGTCGATGCGCGGACGGGGCGTTTCCTCGAGGTGGCGGGCCGCGACATCCTGAAGGCCCGCCGCGACGGGCCGAAACGACCCCCAAGGAACTGAACCGACCATGCGTGCCCTGATCGTCGAGGACGACCCGCAACTGGCCAGTCAGCTTGTCGATGCGATGCGACAGGCGGGCTTTGCCACCGATACCGCCAGCGACGGCGAGGACGGCGAATATCTCGGATCGACCGAGACCTACGACGTCGCGATCCTGGACCTGGGCCTGCCCTCGATGTCGGGGATCGAGGTGCTGACCCGCTGGCGCGACCAGGGGAACGCGATGCCCGTGCTGATCCTGACCGCGCGCGGCGACTGGACCGACAAGGTCGCGGGCTTTCGCGCGGGCGCGGACGATTACGCGGTCAAGCCCTTCCGCCTGGACGAGGTGGTGCTGCGCGCCCAGACCCTGATCCGCCGCGCGGCGGGCCATGCGCGTGCGGTCATCACGGCGGGCAGCCTGCGGCTGGACGCGCAGCTTGGCGTGATCACCCGCGACGATGTCGCGCTGAAGCTGACCGCGTTCGAGACCCGCATCCTGACCTATCTGCTGCATCACCACGACCGCGTCGTCACCCGGACCGAGCTGAGCGAGCACCTCTACGAGGCCGATACCGACCGCGACTTCAAGTCCATCGAGGTCGTGATCGGCCGGCTGCGCAAGAAGGTCGGCGACGGCGTCATCGAGACCCGCCGCGGCGAGGGTTATGTCCTGCGCAGCAAGGCCCCCGCGTGATGCTGCGATCCATTCGCGGACAGCTGCTGCTGCTGGCGGCGGTCTGGATCGGGGCGGCGCTGCTGGCGGCGTTCCTGTTCATCTCGGGGCTGCTGGAAGGGTTCGTGACCGACCGCTTCGACGCCGAGGCGCAGGCCGCCGCCGACAGCCTGATCGGGCGCCTGCAGGTGCAGGACGACGGCAGGACCGAACTGGACGCCATCCCCATGGCCGCGAATTACGATCTGCCCTTCTCGGGGTGGTATTGGCAGGTGGCGGCGGACGGGGTGCCCGTCGCGCGGTCGCTGTCGCTGCTGGACGGGCGGCTGGACGGGCCCGAGGGCAACCTGCGCGGCGCGTCGGGGATGGATGCCGACGGCGCGGGCCTGCGCATCCTGCGCCAGGAGATCACCCTGCCCGATACCGAAGCCGTGATCGCCGTTACCGTCACCGCGCCCAGATCGGCCATCGATGCCAGCCTGTCGCAGATCACGCGACCGCTGGCCCATGCGCTTCTGCTTCTGTGGGCCGCGCTGGCGGCGGCGACGCTGGTGCAGGTGACGGCGGGCCTCAGCAGCCTCAAGCGGCTGCGGCTGGACCTGGCGCAGGTCCGCGCGGGCAAGGCCGAGCGCCTGCCCCGCCCCTCGGTCACGGAACTGCGCCCGCTGGTGGACGAGATCAACGCCGCGCTGGACCAGAATGCCAGCCTGCTGACGCGGTCGCGGCAGCATCTGGGCAATCTTGCACATTCGCTCAAGACGCCGCTGGCGGCATTGTCGAACGAATTACCGCAGGATCACGTCGGCCAGCCGCTGATCGCGCGGATGGACCGGCTGATCGGGTGGCACCTGCGCCGCGCCCGCAGCGCGGGCCCGCGCAGCCTGGGCCAGAGCACGCCCATCGCCCCGGTGATCGAGGACATCCTGCTGGTCCTGCGCTGGCCCATGGCCGACAAGGGCATGGGCGCGGAAACCGTCCTGCCGCCCGACGCGCGCTTCGGGGGCGAGCGTCAGGACCTCGAGGAGATGGTCGGAAACCTGTGCGAGAATGCCGTCAAATGGGGCCGGTCACGACTGCGGATCAGCGTCGCGCAGGACGACGCGCGGCTGCTGCTGACGGTCGAGGATGACGGCCCCGGCATGTCGCCCGACCAGATGCCGCAGGCATTGCGTCGCGGGGGCCGGCTGGACGAACAGGGCCCGCCCGGCGCGGGGCTGGGCCTTGCCATCGTCGCGGATCTTGCCGCGCTGCATGGCGGGCAGCTGCGGCTGGAACGTTCCGATCTGGGCGGGCTGTCCGCGATCGTCGAACTGCCCGCCTGACGGGGACTAGAGCCCGTAGATCTGGCCGAACTTGGCCTCGAGGTAATCCAGAAGCGGTTCGGGCGACACCGATGCGCCCGCCGCCTGCTCGATCACCTGCGCGGGGGGCATCAGCCCGCCGTGGCGCTGGACGTTCTCTCGCAGCCATTCGGTCGCGGGCGTCGCGTCGCCCTCGGCCAGGGCCGCATCCAGGTCCGGCACCTGGTCGCGCAGCGCGCCGTTCAGGCAACCGGCATAGACGTTGCCCAGGGCATAGGTCGGGAAATACCCGAACAGCCCCACCGACCAATGGACATCCTGCAGGATCCCGTTCGAGGGGCGATCGACCGCCACCCCGAAATCCTTGAGGAAGCGGGCGTTCCACGCCTCGGCCAGGTCCTGCGTGTCCAGCCGCCCGGAAATCAGGTCGCGTTCCAGGTCGAAGCGCAGCATGACATGCAGGTTGTACTGCACCTCGTCGGCCTCGGTGCGGATGTAACCGGGGGTCACGCGGTTCACCGTGGCATAGAAGGCATCCGCATCGGTGACGTTCAGCCCGTCGAACGCCTCGGACATGCGCCCGAACAGCCAGCCGGTGAAGGCACGGCCACGGCCCAGCTGGTTCTCGTAGATGCGGCTCTGGCTTTCGTGCACGCCCATGGACACGCCCCGACCCAGGGGGGTGAAGGCGTAATCCTCGTCGATGCCCAGCTCGTAGCTGGAATGCCCGACCTCGTGGATGGTCGAGTAGATGCAGTTGAACGGGTCCGTCTCGACCACGCGGGTCGTGATCCGGCTGTCCTGCCAGCGCCCCGAGCTGAAGGGATGGACCGCAAGGTCGATCCGCCCCCGCGTCCAGTCATAACCGAAGGCCGTGGCGCAGGCGCGCGACAGGCGCAGCTGCGTTTCCTGCGGGAAATGCCCCGACAGCTGCTGCGGCTGGCGTTCGGCGCCCAGCACGTCGTCGCGCAGCGCGACCAGGCGCGGCCGCATCGCATCGAACAGCGACGCGATGCGCGCGCCGGTCATGCCCGGTTCGTAATCGTCCAGCAGCGCGTCGTACAGATCGCCGCCATCGGCCAGCGCTGCGGCTTCCTCGCGCTTCAGCATCAGGACCTGGTCCAGCGTCGGCAGGAAATCCTCGGGGGCCTCGTTCGCGCGGGCCTCGGCCCAGATCCCCTGCGCCAGCGAGGTCAGGCGCGCAAGCTCGGATGCCAGGCGGGCGGGCACGCGGCTGGTGCGGGCGAAGTCGCGGGCGATCAGCTCGACCGCGCGGCGGTCGCCCTCGGTCTGGGGCTCGGCGGCCTCCAGCCATTCGCCGATGCGCGGGTCGGTGCGGCGTTCGTGCAGCACCTCCTCCATGGCGGACATCTCCTCGGCGCGCTGTTCGGCGGCGCCGCGGGGCATGACCGTTTCCTGGTCCCAGCCCAGCCGCTCGGCGACCGAGGACAGGGCTTCGGTCTGACGCTGAAAGGCCAGCAGATCGTCGAATGCGCTCATTTCCGGGCTCCTCGGATCGAGGTTTCGATGGGATAGCGGGCGTGGTGACGCGCCCGCAGGATCATGGCGAACAGGACGACCGCGCCGAACTGATGTGCCAGTGCCAGCCCCAGGGGCGAGGCATGGACGACATTCATGATACCCAGCCCGATCTGCGCCGCCATGGCGGCAATCATGACCGTGAAGGCCCCGCGCGTCACCGGATGCGGCGAACGGCGCGCGCGCAGCCAGACGACCACGGCGAAGATCGCGACAAGATATCCGGTCATGCGGTGGATGAACTGCACCAGGGCCGGGTTCTCGAAGAAGTTGCGCCAGCCAAGCACCGGATCCCAGATCGCGTCGGGGACCCATTCGCCGCCCATGGTGGGCCAGCCGGTATAGGTGCGCCCCGCATCGATCCCCGCGACCAGCGCGCCCAGCAGGATCTGCACCGCGGTCAGGTGCAGAAGGCCCGTGGACATGCCGAACAGCTTGGCCTCGCCCGCGCGGCGGGCGCGCATCAGCTCGGCCTCGGATCGCGACAGCTGCAGGACGTACCAGGTGATCAGGCCCAGGATCAGGAAGGCGATGCCCAGATGCACGGCCAGCCGATACGAGGCGACGCTGGTCATCCCCTCGACCAGGCCCGAGCTGACCATCCACCAGCCGATCGCGCCCTGAAGCCCGCCCAGCACGCCGATCGTCAGCAGGCGCGGCATCCAGCCCGTCGGCACGCGGCGGGTCGCGGCGAAGAACAGCAGCCCCACCGCCCAGACGAGGCCGACCGCGCGGCCCAGCAGGCGGTGCCCCCATTCCCACCAGTAGATCTGCTTGAACTCGGACAGGGTCATGCCCCGGTTCAGTTCCTGGTATTGCGGGATCTGCTGGTACAGCGCGAATTCGGCGTCCCAGTCGGCCGCGTTCATGGGCGGCAGCGCGCCGGTCACGGGCTTCCATTCGGTGATGGACAGCCCGCTGTCGGTCAGGCGCGTGGCGCCCCCCACCACGATCATGGCAAGGACCATCACGAACAGCACCGACAGCCAGGCGCGGATCGCGCGGCGGGCGCCACGGGGGCGCGCGTCGATCATGCCCCTGGTCTGGGCGGGCCGTGCCGCCTGCGGGTCCGAGACTTCCTGGAAGACAGGGCGCTTGGCCATCGCTTGCTCCTTTTGGCGCGGAGGTTATGGGGGGCTTATCGGCGGGTCAACTGCCGCAGGACGCCGTGCAGGACGCGGACATCGCCGCGCGTCAGCGCCAGGCGCGACCACATGTTGCGCATGTTCAGACGCATCGACGCGGCCTTCGTCTCGGGGAAGAAGAAGCCCGCGGCCTCCAGCTTCTCCTCGTAATGGTCGCCCAGGCGCTCGATCTCGACGCGGTCGGCGGCGGTCTCGCTGTCCTCGCGGCGGGCATGGGGGTTGGGCTCGGGCGGGAGGATGTCGCGGCCGTATTCATAGCCCATAAGCAGCACGGCCTGCGCAAGGTTCAGCGACGGGAAATCGGGGTTCACCGGCACCGTCACGATGGCATTGGCGCGCGCGATATCGTCGTTCTCCAGCCCCGTGCGTTCGGGGCCGAAGACGATGGCGCTGCGGCCCTGCCGCGCACGGGTGTCGGCCATCGCGGTTTCCGGCGTGAAGACGGGCTTCGTCAATTCGCGGCCACGGGCGGTCGTGGCATAGGCGTATTCGATCCCCTCCATCGCGTCGGCAAGCGTGGCATAGACCTTGGCCTGGTCCAGCACCTTGCCCGCGGCACCCGAGGCCATCGCGACGGCCTTGGGGTTGGGCCAGCCGTCGCGCGGCTCGACCAGCCGCATCTCGGTCAGGCCGAAGTTCAGCATCGCGCGCGCAGCCGCGCCGATATTCTCGCCCATCTGCGGGCGAACGAGGATGATGACGGGATTTCGATCCATTTGCATGGCTCAGGCATCTAGTGCGTCTGGCGGCGGCGGGCAAGCTGCGCTAGATGCGACATAAAGGAGAAGCCGCATGACCGATGCCCCGCAACTGTACCTGATGACGCCCGCCGGAGCACAGGCATCCGCGCTCGGGCCACTTCTGACCGAGGTGATGGACCGTTTCGCCCCTTCCTGCCTGCGCATCCGCGGCGGCGCCGAAGAGGACGAACTGGGCCGCCTGGCCGACCTGGCCCGCGAAATCGCCCATGCCCGCGACGTGGCCGTCGTAATCGACGATCACGTCAAGCTGGCGCAGCGCCACGGCCTGGACGGCGTGCACCTGACGGACGGCGCCCGCGCGGTCCGCGATGCCCGCAAGGAACTGGGCGACGACGCCATCGTCGGCGCGTTCTGCGGATCCTCGCGCCATGAAGGCATGACCGCCGCCGAACATGGCGCGGATTACGTCAGCTTCGGGCCGGTCGGCGAATCGGCGCTCTATCGCGGCGAACCCGCCCAGCTGGAGCTGTTCCAGTGGTGGTCCGAGATGATCGAGGTCCCCGTCGTGGCCGAAGGCGCGATCACCAGCGAGCTGCTGTCGCAACTGTCGCCGGTGTCGGATTTCATCGCCATCGGGGCCGAGATCTGGTCGCAGGACGACCCTGCGGCCGCCCTGTCCAAGCTGTGGGTCTGATCACAAAAGGACGGGCGTGCGATCGCCCGTCACGAAGCGCCGCAGCACCGCCGGATAGAGGCGGTGCTCCTGCACCAGGACGCGCGCGGCCAGCGCATTGGCATCGTCGCCCGGCATGATCGGAACGACCGCCTGCCCCAGCACGGGACCGGCGTCCAGTTCGGGGATCACCTCGTGGACGGTGCAGCCTGCCTGCGCATCCCCGGCCTCGATCGCGCGGGCATGGGTGTTCAGCCCCGGATATTTCGGCAGCAGCGACGGGTGGATGTTCAGCATCCGCCCCTCGAAGCGCTGCACGAAGCCGGGGGTCAGGATCCGCATGAAGCCCGCAAGGCAGATCACATCCGGCGATGCCGCCATGATCGGTCGCAGCAGCGCATCCTCGAAACCCTCGCGGTCACCGCGGAAATCGCGGTGGTCCACGGCGGCGGTCGGCACGCCCATCGCGGCGGCGCGCTTCAGCCCGCCCGCCTCGGGGTCGTTCGACGCGACCAGGACGGGCCGCGCCGGATGATCGCCGGTCATATCCTCGACCAGGCGGAGCATGTTTGATCCTCCGCCCGAAATCAGGATCGCGACGCGGATCACGCAAGCGCCCCCGAGTAGCGGATGCCCGCACCCTCGGTGACGGTGCCGATGCGGGCGACGGTCTCGCCCTCGGCCTGCAGCAGCTCGGCCAGCGCGTCGGCGCGATCCGCCGCGACCGCGATGACCATGCCCAGACCGCTGTTGAAGGTCTTGAGCATCTCGGACTGCTCGATATTGCCGGCTTCGGCCAGCCAGCCGAAGACGGGCGGCAGCGCCCAGCTGGACAGGTCGATATCCGCGCCCAGGTCCTTGGGCAGCACGCGGGGCAGGTTCTCGGTCAGGCCGCCGCCGGTGATATGGGCCAGCGCATGGACGCCGCCCGCGCGGATCGCGGCCAGGACGGGCTTCACATACAGGCGCGTCGGCACCAGCAGCGCCTCGCCCAGGGTGGTGTCGGCAAAGGGCGCCGCATCGGTCCAGCCCAGCCCCGCGCGGTCCGCGACCTTGCGCACCAGCGAATAGCCGTTGGAATGCACCCCGTCCGACGCAAGGCCCAGCAGCACGTCGCCCGCGACGACGCCCGCAGGCAGCGCGGTCCCGCGCTGCATCGCGCCCACGGCAAAGCCCGCAAGGTCGAAATCGCCGTCGTGATACATGCCCGGCATCTCGGCGGTCTCGCCGCCGATCAGGGCGCAACCGGCGGCCTTGCAGCCGCGCGCGATGCCCTCGACGACGCGCGCGCCCTCGTCCACCGACAGCTTGCCCGTCGCGAAGTAGTCGAGGAAGAACAGCGGCTCGGCGCCCTGGCACACGAGGTCGTTCACGCACATGGCGACCAGGTCCTGGCCGATGCCGTCCAGGTGGCCCGTGTCGATGGCGATGCGCAGCTTGGTGCCCACGCCGTCGGTCGCCGCGACCAGGACCGGATCGTCGTAACCCGCGGCCTTCGGATCGAACAGCGCGCCGAAGCCGCCCAGTGCATCCATCACCCCCGACCGCTTCGTCGCGGCTGCGGCAGGCTTGATACGTTCGACCAACTCGTTCCCGGCGTCGATATCGACCCCTGCATCGCGATAGCTGATCCCTTTGTCACTCATGGCGGCCCCCGGCTGAATTTGGCCCCCGATAGCCGATGCCCGCCCGCCAAGCAACGCCCGAGGCGCTTGACCGCCCCGATCTTGCGCATTAACCGGAACGAACCCGATGGGCCTGTAGCTCAATTGGTCAGAGCAGGGCGCTCATAACGCCTTGGTTGGGGGTTCAAGTCCCTCCGGGCCTACCATCGGGTGCTTTCAGCCAAGCACCAGCACCGCGCGGAAATCGTTGACATTCGTCAGCGTCGGACCGGTGCGGATCAGGCAGCCGGTCGCATCGAGCAGGCCATAGCTGTCATGCGCCGCCAGCACCGCAGCCGGGTCGAGGCCCATGTCGCGGGCCTGCCGCAGCAGCTGGGGCCCGACGATGGCGCCTGCCGCATCCTCGGTCCCGTCGATTCCATCGGTATCGCCCGCCAGCGCATGGATTGCCGGATGGCCGTTCAGCGCGATGGCCAGCGACAGCAGGAACTCGGTATTCCGCCCGCCGCGACCGGGCTTCACGTTTCCGATGGACACGGTCGTCTCGCCCCCCGACAGAAGGACGGCGGGCGCACGTGCGGGCGTGCCATGCGTGGCCGTTGCCCGCGCGATACCGGCCATCGCGATGCCCAGTTCACGGGCCTCGCCCTCCAGCGCGTCGCCCAGCAGGACCGGCGTGACGCCTGCGGCGCGGGCCACCTCGGCCGCGGCCAGAAGCGACATCTGCGGGGTGGCGATCATGCGGTAGTCGACCGGGAAATCGTCCTGCGCGGGCGGCGCGGCCAGCAGCAGGTCGCGGGCCGCCTGCGGCAGGTCCGGCCCAAGCGCGCGGATCAGCGGCGACAGATCCTCATGCGCGGTCGGGTCGGGCACGGTCGGCCCCGAGGCGATGGCCGCCGGATCGTCCCCCGGCACGTCCGAGATCGCCAGCGTCACCAGCCGCGCGGGCGCCGCCGCGCGCGCAAGCCCCCCGCCCTTGACCAGCGACAGCCTGCGTCGGACGCGGTTCATCTGCTCGATCGTCAGGCCCGAATGCAGCAGCAGGCGGTTCACGGCGATCTTGTCCGCCAGCGTCAGCGGCGGGCGCGGCGCGGCCAGCAGCGACGACCCCCCGCCCGAGATCAGTGCCAGCACCAGGTCCCCCTCGCCCGCCTGCGCGACCGTGCGCAGGATCTCTTGCGCGGCATCGACGCCCGCCTGGTCCGGCACCGGGTGCGATGCCTCGCGCACGGCGATGCGCCGCGTGGGCACGGCGTGGCCATAGCGGGTGACGACCACGCCCGACAGGTCCACGTCGGGCCAGGCATCCTCGACCGCGCGGGCCATGGCGGCGGCGGATTTGCCCGCCCCCACCACGATGCAGCGCCCCGAGGGCGGTTCGGGCAGATGCGCGGCCAGCGATTTCGCGGGGTCCGCCGCGGCGATGGCCGCATCGAACATCTGGCGCAGCAGCGCCTGTGCCTGTTCCGCCCTCACGCCGCCACCTTACAGGTTGTCGCCGCGGATCGCGTCGCAGACGGCGTCCGCGACCTCTTGCGTGGTGGCGCGGCCACCCACGTCGGGCGTCATCACGCCATCGGCGCAGACCTTCTCGACGGCGCGCATTAGGCGCTCGGCGGCGGGCTTCTCGCCCAGATGCTCCAGCATCTGCGCGGCGGTCCAGAAGGTCGCGACCGGGTTGGCGATGCCCTTGCCCGTGATGTCGAAGGCCGACCCGTGGATCGGTTCGAACATCGAGGGGAAGCGCCGCTCGGGGTCGATATTGGCCGTCGGCGCGACGCCCAGGCTGCCCGCCAGCGCGCCGGCAAGGTCCGACAGGATGTCGGCATGCAGGTTGGTCGCGACGATGGTGTCCAGGCTCTTGGGGTTCTTGACCATCCGCACGGTCATGGCATCGACCAGCATCTTGTCCCAGGTGACGTCGGGATAATCCTTGGCGACCTCGGCGGCGATCTCGTCCCACATCACCATGCCGAAACGCTGCGCGTTCGACTTCGTGACGACGGTCAGCAGCTTGCGCGGGCGCGAACGCGCCATCTCGAAGGCATAGCGCATGATGCGGGTGACGCCGACGCGGGTGAAGATCGACACCTCGGTCCCGACCTCTTCGGGCAGGCCCTTGTGGGCGCGACCGCCATGGCCGCTGTATTCGCCCTCCGAGTTCTCGCGGATGATGACCCAGTCCAGATCGCCGGGGCCGACATTCTCCAGCGGCGAATGGATGCCCGGCAGGATGCGCGTCGGGCGGACATTAGCGTATTGGTCGAAGCCCTGGCAGATCGGCAGGCGCAGGCCCCACAGCGTGATGTGGTCGGGCACGTCCGGCGCGCCCACCGCCCCGAAGAAGATCGCGTCGAAGTTCTTCAGCTGGTCCGGCCCGTCGGCGGGCATCATCTCGCCGGTCTTCTTGTAGCGGTCCGATCCCCAATCGAAATCGGTCACGTCCAGCTCGAACCCGCCATCGCGCCGGGCCAGTGCCTCGAGCGCCTGCAGGCCGGCGGCAATCACCTCGGGTCCGATCCCGTCTGCGGGAATTGCGGCGATCTTGTAGTTTTTCATGACTGGGTCCGTCCGTTGTTCCGTCTGCCCTTGCGGCAATGACGGAAGGCTAGCCCCGCGGCGCTCGACAGCTCAATCGGCAGATGATTATATACCTTTGCGCGATAATGCCGGGAGGGGGCAGATGGACATCCAGCAGCTGCGGTGCTTCGTCACCGCCGCCGATCACCTGCATTTCGGGCGGGCAGCACAGGCCATGGACATGCTGCCCGCATCGCTCGGGCGGCAGATCAGGCTGCTGGAACAGCGGCTGGAGACCCGCCTGTTCCACCGCACCACCCGCAGCGTCGCCCTGAGCGAGGCCGGACAGGCCATCCTGGAGGATGCGCGCGACCTGATCGAACGGGCCGACCTGCTGTCCGACCGCATCCGCACGCTGCGCCAGAACGACACGCAGCCCTTGAAGGTGGGCGCGATCGACAGCGCCGCCGCCGGCCTGATGCCGCAACTGCTGGCGGCCTTCCGCGCCGAACATCCCGAAACCGAGATCCAGCTGATCGAGCAGAAGACCATCCACCTGCTGCCCAAGCTGCTGTCGGGCAGCCTGGACATCGTGTTCTGCCGCCCCCCCGACCTGCGCGACCCGCGCATCACCTTCCGCACCCTGTTCTTCGAGACCGCGGTGGTGGCCCTGCCCTCGGACCACCCGCTGGCGGGGCAGCCGCGCATCTCGATCGCGGAGATGGCCGACGTGCCGCTGATCGTTCCCGACAGGCGGTCGCGGCCTCATTCGCACGACCTGACGATCAAGCTGTTCATGGATGCGGGCCTGACCGCCCGCATCGCCCAGATCGCCGAGGAGAAGCACACCATCGTCAACCTGGTCGCATCGGGTGCGGGTCTTGCGATCGTGCCGCGCTGGACCTCTCGGATCGCGGTGCCGGGGGTCAGCTTCGTGCCGCTGGACGTGCCGCAGCATTCCACCCTGTCCAAGCTGGTGCTGGCCGCCGCATGGGCGCGCGGAACCCGCGACCCGCGCCGCGACGCGCTGATGCGGACGCTGGACGCGCATCTGGAGCGGATCGAAGCCTCGGCCTGATTATCGCGAATCGGAATATAAAAAACTGGAGATTGAGAGAGGCCGGTCCGCCTCTGCATCCTCACCTGATCGGACGGGCGTGTCGGAGGCGCCCGAAAAACTGGGAGGAGCACCGAATGAAATTCACCGCAATCGTCGCAGCCAGCATGGTCACCGCACTGCCCGCCTTTGCGCAGGACCGCGCCGACTGGCCGTCCAGCATGGGCATCTCGACCGGCTCGCAGGGCGGGTCCTACTTCGTCTGGGGATCGGGCCTCGCCTCGATGATGGGCGAGACGCTGGACATGCCCACCTCGGTCGAGGTGACGGGCGGACCGGTCCAGAACGTCGCCCTGGTCGATGCCGGAGAGCTGATGATGGGCTTCACCACCCTCGGCCCCGCGCAAGAGGCCATGGAGGGCGAGAGCGAGCTGATGCCGGGCGTCCCCGCCGAGAGCATCCGCGCGCTGTTCCCGATGTACCAGACGCCGCTGCAGGCCGCCGTCCTGACCTCGTCGGGGATCGGATCCATCGACGACCTGGTCGGCAAGCGCGTCAACATGGGCCCCGCCACCGGCACCTCGGCCACCTACTGGCAGCGCTATTTCGAGGCCGAGGGCATGGACGTGAACGCCAGCTTCGCGGGCGCGTCGGATGCCGCCGGACAGCTGTCGGACGGCCTGATCGACGCCTTCGTCTATGCCGCGGGCCTGCCGGCGGGCGCCTTCAGCCAGCTGGCGGTCGAACAGGACGTCACGTTCCTCGGCCTGTCCGAGGAGAACATCACGGCCTTCGTCGAGGCCGTGCCGACCATGCAGCGCTTCACCATCCCCGCCGACACCTACGAGGATCAGCCCGAGGATGTCCCGACCGTCGCGATGTGGAACTTCGCCATCGCGCACAAGGACATGCCCGACAGCCTGGCCTACGAGATCACGAAGCTGGTGATGGAGAACAACGACCGCATGCTGCAGGTCCACGCCTCGGCGGTCGAGACCCTGCCCGAGAACTGGGACACCAACGAATACGTCCCGTTCCACCCCGGCGCGGTCCAGTACTTCGAGGAAAAGGGCATCGAGATCCCCGAGAACCTCCGCTGACGACGCCGCGCGGGGCCGGGCCGACCTGCCCCGCGCGATCCCCTCGAACACGATCATCCTGGTAACGCCATGACCCGCACCCCTGCGGTCGACCCCGCGTCGGCCGAGACCGACACCACGGATCAGGCCATCCTGGCCACCCCCGATGTCGACGAAGAACTTCCCGCCGGGAACCAGCGCGCCTTCGCGGGCCGCGGCAACCTGGCGTTCGGCGCGGCCTGCGCCGCCTACACGCTGTTCCACCTGCTGGTGATGAACCTGTTCCCGCTGGAAACCTGGACCTATCGCCTGCTGCACCTGGGCGGCGGCCTGGTCCTGGCCTTCATGCTGTTCGGCGCGCACGAGACCACGCCGGAAGGCGACGCGCCCCGGGCCAGCATGGCGTCGCGCCTGCTTCTGGGACTGGCGGCGGTCCTGGTCCTCTATGGCTCGGCCGCGATCCTGACCCTGTGGGGCGGATGGTGGATCGCGGGCATCGCCCGACCGCCCGTATGGGTCGTGACCACCTTCGGCCTGCCGCTGACCCTGGGGACCGCGCTGGCCGTCCTGCACGGCTGGCTGTTCGCCGACAAGCGCATCGGCCGCATCGCCACCGTGGACTGGCTCCTGGTCTGCGCGACGATGGCCTCGGTCGGCTACATCATCTTCTTCTCTCGGGTGCTGCAGATGCGCGCGGGCATGCCGATGGCGCAGCCCGGCGACATGTGGGCCGCGATCACCGGCGTCATCATCATCTTGGAAGCGACGCGCCGCCTTGCGGGGCTGGCGCTGGTCATCATCGCGGGCGTCTTCGTCGCCTATGCTTTCGCGGGCCCCTGGCTGCCGGGCATCCTGACGCATTCGGGATATGGCGCGAAACGCTTCTTCAGCTACATCTTCACCGATAACGGCATCCTGTCGGCGCCCATCGCGATCTCGTCTACCTACATCATCCTGTTCGTGGTCTTCGCGGCCTTCCTGCAGGCGACGCATGTGGGCGCGTATTTCGTGAACGTCGCCTTTGCGGCTGCGGGCCACAAGCGCGGCGGTCCGGCCAAGGTCGCGATCTTCGCGTCCGGCCTGATGGGCATGATCAACGGCACCTCGGCGGGGAACGTGGTGGCGACCGGGTCGCTGACCATCCCGCTGATGAAGAAGGTCGGCTATCGCAACCAGACCGCAGGCGCGGTCGAGGCCGCCGCATCCTCGGGGGGGCAGATCATGCCCCCGATCATGGGCGCGGGCGCCTTCATCATGGCCGAGATCACGGGCATCCCCTATACCGAGATCGTCTGGGCCGCGCTGATCCCGGCGCTGCTGTACTTCGCCTCGGTCTATTTCATGGTGGACCTGACCGCGCAGAAGTTCCGCATGATGGGCCTGCCGCGTTCCGCCCTGCCGAAGCTGGGGCTGCTGCTGAAGCAGATCTATCTGTTCGCGCCGATCGTGGTGCTGATCTGGGCGCTGTTCTCGGGGTGGTCGGTCATCCGCAGCGGCACGCTGGCGATGATCTCGGCGGCGATGGTCAGCTGGCTGACGCCGAACCGCATGGGCCCACGCCAGCTGCTGCACGCGCTGGACCAGGGCGCGCGGATGGTGCTGCAGCTGGTCGCGGTCTGCGCGGCGGCGGGCATCATCGTGGGCGTCATCGCGCTGACGGGCATCGGGACGCGCTTCTCGGCGCTGCTTCTGGGGATCGCGGACCAGTCGCAGCTGCTGGCGCTGATCTTCGCGATGCTGGTGTCGATCATCCTGGGGATGGGCATGCCCACGACCGCCGCCTATGCGGTCGCGGCATCGGTCATCGCGCCCGGCCTGGTGAACCTGGGGATCGAGCCGCTGGTCGCGCATTTCTTCATCTTCTACTTCGCGGTCATGTCGGCCATCACGCCGCCCGTCGCGCTTGCGGCCTATGCTGCGGCGGCGCTGTCGCGGTCCGACCCGATGAAGACCAGCGTCGAGAGCTTCCGCATCGGCCTTGCGGCCTTCGTGGTGCCCTACATGTTCTTCTACTCGGATGCGCTGCTGCTGCAGGGCGGCTGGTTCGATACCGCGCATGTGACCGTCTCGGCGCTACTCGGGATCTATCTGCTGGCATCGGGCGTCATCGGCTGGTTCTTCGGGCGCATCGGCTGGCCCGAGCGGCTGCTGCTGATCGTCGCGGCGCTGGCCATGCTGAAACCCGGCATGCTGAGCGACGTGATCGGGTTCGGCTGCGCCATCGGGATGTACGCGCTGCAGCGCATGCGTCACCGCACCGGCGTGCCGGCAGGCAACGAAAGTTGATCCCCGCCCGTATGGGCTTCCTGGTCCGGCCCTGCGATTGCAGTGGCCGGATCTTTTCATTTCAGGGAAACGGCGACATGACTGGCAAACTGGCGGCGGCGATACTGGCCGCGACGATCACCGGCACGGGGGCTGTGGGCGCGATGGCACATGAGGTGACCGAGGGCATCCGCTATGGCGACGGGGCGCGCAACGCGCTGGACCTCTATATGCCCGACGAGGTCGAGAACCCGCCGCTGGTCATGTTCATCCATGGCGGACGCTGGATGCGCAACGACCGCACGCAGGTCCTGCTGCACGACCGGGCGCAGGCGCTGAACGATGCGGGGATCGCGGTGGCCTCGATCGACTACAGCTACAGCACGGATGCGACCTGGCCCGCGCAATCCGACGACGTGCTGCGCGCGATGCGCTTCCTGCGCGACAGTGCCGGCGATTACGGATACGACGCCGACCGCTTCGCGGTCTGGGGGCAGTCATCGGGGGCGCACATGGCCCTGTGGGCCGAGGTTCTGGCCAGCCGCCACGACGATATCGAACTGGACGCGGTCGTGTCGTGGTATGCGCCCTCGAACCTGCCGCTGATCGCCGCGGACCGGCAGGACGACGGCATCGACCGCAGCGGGATGGACATGTCCGGCACCACCCCCGAGGCGATGCTGCTGGGCGTCGAGCCCGCCGAGGACCGTCAGGCGGGTGACGCCGCCAGCCCGCAGGTCCAGCTGGCCGCCCTGCCCGCCGATGTCGAACTGCCGCCCATGCTGATCATGCACGGAACACAGGACGTCATCGTCTCGCCGCTGCAAAGCCGCAGGCTCTATGGCAGCCTGCTGGCGCGCGATCCGGCATCCGACCTGACCTTCATCGAGGTCGAGGGCGCAAGCCATGGCGGCGACCTGTTCGGAGAGACCGTGCCCCTGGTGGTCGAATTCCTCAGCGATCGTCTGCGCTGACATCCGCGAAGCGTGCGGCCTGCGCCAATGCGCAGCTCTCCAGCACGTCGAACAGGGCATAGCCCTTATCCCCGCGCACGAAGGGGTTGGGGGCGCCTTCGGGGCGGGTCCGCAGCGCCTCCATCGTCCTGTCGGCACCGTCGCGCCGGACATGGTTCGACAGGAACACGTCGACGCCCGCGGCCCGGGCCTCATCGCGGGCGCGGGCGGCGGATGCGGCATATTCCTCAAAGATCATCACGTCGGGCCCGAAATTGAAGCCCGACCCGCCCCACAGGATGGCCATGTGTTCCCGCCCGCCATCATGCAGCGCGAAGATGGGCGACACGGTGCCGGGCGTATGTCCCGGCGTCAGCAGCACGCGCAGCTCGTGATCGCCGAACCGCAGGACCTGCCCGTCGCGCACGCTGATGCCGCGTTCGGGTGCCGCGCCGAAGCGCGGATGCGGCGGGGTGCGTTCCGCCAGCCGCCAGTCGGCCTCGCTCATCATCACGTCCACGCCCAGTTTCTGCGACAGATAGGTCGCCCCGCCATAATGGTCGCCATGCGCATGGGTGATCAGGATCGCCCGGATATCGGCCGGGTCCAGCCCCAGGCTGCGCATCCCGCCCAGCACGTATTCCTCGGCCTCCTCGGCGGTGTTCAGCGTGTCGATCAGGACATATCCGTCATCGTCGCCATAGAGCCACGCGCTGACCGACCCCGTGCCCAGGAAATACAGCTCGTCGAAGACCTGCATCGGCGGCACTCCGAGCGTCTCGCGCGGTTGGCGTTGCGGGCGCTCGCCGCGCTTGGCGCTGCGGTCGCGGGGGGCGTTCACGTCGCGCATCCGCTGGTCCAGATCGCACAGGTTCGCGAAACCGGGAAACGCCTCGGCGGCCTCGGTCCCGCGACGGGCCAGGTCTCCGGCATCCTGCGCGAAGGCGGGAATGGCGGGCAGCAGCGCGGCAAGGATCAGGGGGCGGAGGATGGCCATGGCACGGACCTTCGGCAGGGGACGCGAGGTGGCTGGCGACGGCTGGCTGACCCCTGTCCTAGCGCATCGACTGGCGGACGCAATGGGCAAGCGGCACTTTACAGCCCCTTTCCCGCGTCCTAATCCCGAAGCTCGTATCAGTTCGGAGGTCGGGATGGCGGATCAGCAACGCAAGCTGGAACAGGCGGCCCGCGCGGCCTGGCTGGCGCATGTCGGCGGCCTGACCCAGGATGAGATCGCGACGCGCCTGGGCGTGTCCCGCCAAAGCGCGCAGCGCCTCGTGGCGCAGGCCATGTCCGAGGGGCTGGTCAAGATCCGCATAGACCATCCCTTTGCCGACTGCATGCAGATCGCCCGCGACCTCAGCGACCGCTGGAACCTGTCCTTCTGCGAGATCGCGCCCGCCGATGCCCCCGCCGATGGGGTCGCCCATCACCTTGCCGCCGTGATGGAGCAGTGGCTGCGCCGCGCCGATCCGCTGACGATCGCCATCGGCACGGGCCGGACGCTGCGCTCCGCGATCGCCCGGCTGCCGCATATCGATTGCCCCGACCACCGGATCGTGTCGCTGACGGGGAACATCGCGACGGACGGATCCACCGCGGCCTACAACGTCCTGTTTTCCTTGTCGGATCTGGTCACTGCGCGCAGCTTTCCTCTGCCGGTCTCGGTCATCCTGCCCGAAGGCGACACGCGCACCGCGCTGCTGGCGCAGCAGGGCATCGCCCGCGTCATCGCCATGTCCGCCGAGGCCGAGGTGGCCTTTGTCGGCGTCGGGCGCATGGATGACAGCGCGGCGCTTCTGGCCGACGGCTTCATCGACGCGAACGACCTTGCGGCCCTGCGCAAGGCCGGTGCCGAGGGAGAGATCCTGGGCTGGGCCTATGACAAGGACGGGCAACTGATCGAGGGGCTGTCGAACGACCGCGTCGCCTCGGCCCCGATACCGCCCAGGGAAACCGCCCTGGTCATCGCCGCCGCCCACGGGCAGGCCAAGCTGCCCGCGATCCGCGCGGCCCTGCGGGGCGGGCTGATCAACGGGCTGGTCACCGATGCCGCGACAGGTGCTGCATTGCTGGATCAGGATCGCGCGGCGGGATAGAGCGCGCGGAACCGCGCCAGCCCCTCGGAATAGGCGGGGACCAGCGCGGGATCGGGCGCGATCTCGGATGCGATGGCGGGCGTGGTGCAGATCTCGGTCCCGGCGCCGGTATCGGCCATCAGCCCCAGCCGCGCGGCCCCGAAGGCGGCGCCGAAATCGCCCCCCTCGGGCAGCAGGACCGGCAGGTCCAGCGCGTTGGCGATGCTGCGCAGCCAGTAATCCGACCGCGCCCCGCCCCCAAGCGCCAGCAGCGCATCGGGCCCCGCCCCCGCCTGCCGCAGCGCGTGCAGGTTGTCGGCCAGCGCGAAGGCCACGCCGTCCAGCACCGCCCGCGTCATCGCCGCGCGATCGCTGCCTGCGCCCAGGCCCGCGAACAGCCCGCGCACCTGCGCATCGTTGTGGGGCGTGCGTTCACCGGACAGATAGGGCAGGAAGATCTCGGGGCCCGGTGCGGATTGCGGCCCCAGATCGGCGGTCAGCGTGGCGGCGGGGGTGCCGGTGATGCCCGCCAGCCACTCGATCGCGGCGGCGGCCTGCAGCATGACGCCCATATGGTGCCACATGCCGGGCGCCGCGTGGCAGAAGGCATGCACGGCGGTTTCGGGCGCGGGCAGGAAGCGGTCGGTCGCCGCGAACAGCACCCCCGACGTGCCGAGGCTGACGAAGCCCTGCCCGCCCGAGACCGTCCCCGCACCGATCGCGGTGGCGGCATTGTCGCCCGCCCCGCCCGCGACGGTCACCGGCCCCTCGACGCCCCATTCGCGGGCCAGCGCGTCGCGCAGCATCCCCGACCGCTCGGACCCCTCGACGAGGGCGGGCATCTGGTCGCGGCGCATCCCCGATGCGGCCAGCAGGTCGTCGGACCAGTCGCGGCGGGCGACATCCAGCCAGGCGGTGCCCGATGCGTCCGACATCTCGGATACGTGTTCGCCGGTCAGCCACAGCCGCAGGAAATCCTTGGGCAGCAGGACGCGGGCCACGCGGGCATGCAAATCGGGTTCGTGTTCGGCCATCCAGACCAGCTTGGGCGCGGTAAATCCGGGAAAGACGATGTTCCCCGACAGCCGTCGCATCACCGGATCGGCGTCGAGCGCCGCAGCCTCGGCATGGGCGCGGGTGTCGTTCCACAGGATCGCGGGGCGCAGGACGCGGTCATCGGCGTCCAGCGTCACCGCCCCGTGCATCTGCCCCGACAGCCCGATCCCCCGCAGCCGCGACAGGCCATGCTCGCGCGCGATCCGCGACACCGCGCGATCCGCAGCCGAGATCCAGGCGTCGGGGTCCTGTTCGGACCAGCCAGAGGCAGGCCGCTGGACGGTCAGCGACTCGGTCGCCGAGCCGATGATGCGCTGCGCGTCGTCCATCAGCAGCGCCTTGACGCCCGACGTGCCCAGATCGATTCCAAGATACATGCCCTAACCCCCCGACATTTCTATTATTTCCGCGCGATGCTCCTGCATGCGCAGGAAGATGCGCCAATCCCTTTCGCGCCTTTCGCGTGCCGCCGGGGCGGGATGCGTCACCTGCACCTCGCGCCCGAAACGCGCGCGCGCGGCGCGGATGCCGCCCAGATGGGGCGCCGCCGCCGCGATGGCCGTCCCGCGCAGGACGGCATCCTCGGGCTGCCAGTGGATCTCGGCCCCCGTGGCATCGGCATAGAGCTGACGCAGCAGCGCCGAACGCGCCTGCCCGCCCGCCATCGCGATCCGCGCGGGCGCAAGACCCATATGCCCGATCACCTGCCGCGTCCCAAGCGCAACCCCCACCGCCGTCCGCCAATAGAGCGCATCCAGACCGTCCGCCCCCGTCGCAAGTCCGTGGATCACGCCGCGCATCTGCGGATCCGCGAAGGGCGCGCGATTGCCCTTCAGGTCGGGCAGCACGTGCAGGCCCGGTTCGGGTTCGGGGCGGGCGGCGATGCGGGCAAGGATCGTTTCGTGCGTCTCGGGACCGGGATACAGCCTGCGGACCTGCTCCAGCGTCGCGCCGGTCGCGGATTGCCCGCCCTCGGTCACGTCCTCGTCGGGCAGGATCGCCCCCGGATAAGGCCCCCACAGCGCGGGCGCCGCGGGAACGCCACTGGCCATCACGCAGTTCGAGGTGCCCGCGATCAGCGCGGGCATGTCGGGGGCCGCGCCAAGCGCCCCCGCAAAGGCATCGATCAGCCCCACCGCCACCACGCAGTTCCGGTCCAGCCCAAGCTCGGCTGCGCCCTGCGCCGAAAGCGGGCCGATGGCCGTTCCCGCAGGCAGCACGCGCCCCGGCAGGTCCAGCGCCCCCAGGCCCAGCAGCCCCAGCAGATCGCGCGCCCAGCCCTGCCCCGGCAGATAGGGCCATTTCGCGGCCGCCGCACAAAGCGACCGCACACCCGCCCCCGTCGCGCGATGGGCAAGGTGATCGCACAGGTCGCGGATGGGCGTCCCGGCCGCGATGATCTCGGGCCGGTGGGCGTTCAGCCACATCAGCTTGGGCGTCTGCATCTCGGGCGAGACGCGCCCGCCCGCGCGCGTGACGACGGGATGGTCCAGCGCGGACATGCGCGCGGCCTCGGCCACGGCGCGGTGGTCGTGCCAGGCGATGACATCGGGCCCGAACCCGGCGGCATCGACCACCAGCGAACAGGTCGCGTCGAAGGCCAGCGCGCCGATATCGGCAGGGCTGGCCCCGGCCATCCTGCGCGCCTCGGCCAGCGCCTCGGCCACGGCGTTCCAGATCTCGGCAAAGACGAAGCCCGCCTGCCCGCCCGGCGACGGATGGGTCGCAAAGCCCCGGCTGGCGCGTGCGATCAGCCTGCCGTCGGGCGTGAACAGCCCCGCGCGTGCGCGGGCCGATCCGACATCGACGGCAGCGATCAGCATGGAACGTTCCCCCTCAGCCCAGCCGGGCCAGAGTGTCGGGCAATTCCGACGCGCTTTCAATGATGGCATGGGGGCCTTCCTGCGCCAGCCGCTCGGCAAGCCCCGCAGGCATGGCATGGCTGCCGCCGAGGAACCCGACGACGCGCATCCCCGCCGCATGTGCCGCGCGCACGCCAGCGGGGCTGTCCTCGACCACGGTGCAGGCGGCGGGGGCGACGCCCAGCCGGTCGGCGGCCATCAGGAACAGGTCCGGCGCGGGCTTGCCGTTGGCGACCTGCGTGGCGGAATAGACATGGGGACCGAACAGCGGCTTCAGCCCGGTCACGCTCAGCGACAGGGCCAGCCGGTCCGGCGCGCTGGAGGATGCGACCGCGCGCGGCAGGTCCAGCGCCGCGATGGCATCCGCGATCCCCGGCACGGGCCGAAGGTCGCGCCGGAACCGGTCGGCCAGTCCCTGCCGGAAGCCGTCCACATGCGGCGTCAGATCGACCCCATGTTCGCGCAGCGCCGCGTCCAGGATCGTCTGGAAGCTGCGGCCCAGAAAGCAGTCGTAGATCCGGGCCGCATCGATCGGCAGGTCCAGCCGCCGCATCATCGCCACGATCTCCTCGACGGCCAGGGGCTCGCTGTCCACGAGCACCCCGTCGCAGTCGAAGATCACGGCATCCGTCACTGTCCTACCCCCCGATATACGCGTCGAGCGTTGCCGCCGTCCCGCGCTCCCACAGCATTCCCAGCCACTTCGCGAATGGTTCGGCCAGACGCGGATCGGTCCCGGTATCGCCATAGATGTCGGCCATGGCAAGCCAGCGCGACGGGTCGTGACGCGCCTCCTGCGCGGTCCGGGTCAGGCGGTCCCATGACGGATCGTTCGGCGCGATGGTCGCCCCGCCATCGGTCGTGCCCGCGCAGTACCGGCACCACAGCGCGCATTCCAGCGCCAGCCCATCGACCGGCAGATCGCGCGCAAGGCGGTCCGCGATGGTCGGGATGATGAATTTTGGCTGCCTGTTCGACCCGTCGAGGCACAGCCTGCGCACCGTATCCGCGATCTTCGGGTTGGCGCAGCGTTCCTGCACCTTGGCGAAATAGGCGTCCAGATCGGTATCGGGCACGGGCGGCACGACCGGGATCACCTCGGTCCGTTCGACCTTCTGCAGGAAGGCCGCGACACGGGCGTCCTGCATCGCGTCATGGACGAAATGGATATCCATCAGCCCTGCCGCATAGGCCAGGATCGCGTGACCGCCGTTCAGGATGCGGATCTTCATCATCTCGTAGGGGGTCACGTCGGGCACGAACTGCACGCCGACCTTCTCCAGCGCGGGGCGACCTGCGGGAAAATGGTCCTCGAGCACCCACTGGATGAAATCCTCTGCGAAGACGGGGGTCGCGTCGTCGATGCCGAACTCGTCGCGGATCATCGCGCGTTCACGGTCGCTGGTCGCAGGCGTGATGCGGTCGACCATGCCGTTCGGGAAGGCCACGTTTTCGGCAATCCACTCGGCCAGCGCGAGGTCGGACAAGCGCGCGGTTTCCACCACGGCCTCGCGGGTGACATCGCCGTTATGGGGGATGTTGTCGCAGCACATCACGGTAAAGGGCTGCACGCCGTCGCGACGGCGCGCGGCAAGGCCCGCGACCAGCATCCCGAAGACGGTACGCGGGGCATCGGGATGCGCGCCGTCATGCGCGATGGCCGGGTGACCGGGGTCGAAATGCCCGGTCTTGGCGTCGATGAAATACCCGCCCTCGGTGATGGTCAGGCTGGCGATGCGGATGGCCGGATCGGTCAGCCGCGCGACGATGGCATCGGCATCCGCGGCGGGCAGATGGTCGATCATCGCGCCGATCACGCGGGCCTCGGATGCCTCGGCCGTCTGCTCGACCACGGTGAACAGGCAGTCCTGCGCCAGAAGCACCTCGCGCATCCGCGCATCCGAGGGCATGACCCCCGCGCCGATGATCGCGAAATCATGCCCCTCGCCCGCATTCATCAGACGGTCCAGATAGACCGCCTGGTGCGCGCGGTGGAAATTGCCCAGACCGAAATGCAGGATGCCCCCGGTCAGAGCCTTGCGGTCGTATTGCGGGACGGCGGCGTCGATCCGCGCAAGGTTCGCGTCGTTCAGCGCCGTCATATCGCCAGCCCCTCGGCGTCGAAGCGATAGACGCGGCCTTCCTCGGGGGTCAGCCAGACCCGGTCGCCGTGGCGGGCGGCGAACTCGCCCTCGGCGCGGGCGACGATATGGGTGCCGTCGTCCAGATCGACATGCAGGAACGTGTCCGAGCCCAGATGCTCGGCCACGCCGACGGTGCCGGCAAAGCTGCCCTCGGTCAGGGACATGCGGAAATGCTCGGGACGCACGCCGATGGCATGGGCGCCGTGATCGGCCGCCGCCTGCCCTTCGAGGAAGTTCATGTTCGGGCTGCCGATGAAGCCCGCGACGAAGCGGTTGGCGGGGCTGCGATACAGCTCCAGCGGGCTGCCGACCTGTTCGACCCGGCCTGCGCGCAGCACGACGATCTTGTCGGCCATGGTCATCGCCTCGACCTGGTCGTGGGTGACATAGATCATCGTGGTCGCCAGCTTCTTGTGCAGCTCGCTGATCTCGACCCGCATGCCGACGCGCAGGGCGGCGTCCAGGTTCGAGAGCGGTTCGTCGAAGAGAAACGCCGAAGGTTCGCGCACGATGGCGCGGCCGATGGCCACGCGCTGGCGCTGGCCGCCCGAAAGCTGACCGGGCTTGCGGTCCAGGTAATCCGTCAGGTTCAGGATCTTCGCCGCATGTTCCACGCGGCGGGTCTGTTCGTCCTGGTCCATCCGCGCCATCTTCAGCGGGAAGGTGATGTTCTTGCGCACCGACATGTGCGGATAGAGAGCGTAGCTCTGGAACACCATGGCGAGGCCGCGACGCGCGGGTGCATGTTCGGTGACGTCCTGCCCGTCGATCATGATCTGACCGCCGCTGACATCCTCCAGCCCCGCGATCAGGCGCAGAAGCGTCGATTTCCCGCAGCCCGAAGGCCCGACGAAGACGACGAATTCCCCGTCCTGGATGTCCAGGTCCACGCCCGGAATGACCTCGACATCGCCGAAGGCCTTGCGGACATTGCGAAGGGTGATGCTGCCCATCAGGTTTCCCCCTTATTTCACCGCGCCGAAGGTCAGGCCGCGGACAAGTTGTTTCTGGCTGAACCAGCCCATGATCAGGATCGGCGCGATGGCCATGGTCGAGGCGGCGGAAAGCTTGGCCCAGAACAGTCCCTGAGGGCTGGAGAAGGATGCGATGAAGGCCGACAGCGGGGCGGCATTCGTGGTGGTCAGCTGGATGGTCCAGAACGCCTCGTTCCAGGCCAGGATCACGTTCAGCAGCAGCGTGGACGCGATGCCCGGAATGGCCATCGGGGTCAGGACGTGGACGATCTCGTCGCGCAGCGATGCGCCGTCCATCCGCGCGGCCTCCAGGATCTCTCCGGGGATCTCGCGGAAATAGGTGTAGAGCATCCAGATCACGATCGGCAGGTTCATCAGCATCAGGATGATGACCAGGCCCGTGCGCGTGTCCATCAGGCCGGTGCGCAGGAAGATCAGGTAGATCGGCACCAGCACGGCGACCGCGGGCATCATCTTGGTGGACAGCATCCACATCAGGATGTCCTTGGTCCGCTTGGTGGGCGAGAACGCCATCGCCCAGGCCGCCGGGATCGCGACGATCAGCGCCAGGACTGTCGAGCCGAGCGCAAGGATGACCGAGTTCACGAAGGGCCGGAAATAGTCGTTCTGCGTCTGCACCGCCCTGTAGCTTTCAAGCGTCAGCGAGGGGATCAGGTCGAAGCCGGCGATGGCCTCCTGTTCCGACTTGAAGCTGGTGATGACGGTATAAAGGATCGGGAAGAAGATGATCAGCGCCACGGTCCATGCGGCGATGGAATAGCCGATCCGGGTGCGTGTCTTGACGGCGCGTGCCATGGGATGCTCCTCAGTCCAGGTTGCGGCCGACGGCGCGCATCAGGAAGATCGCGACGAAATTGGCAAGGATGACGGCGATGATGCCCCCGGCGGCGGCCCCGCCGATGTCGAAGTTCAGGCGCGCGGCGCGATAGATCAGGTAGGTCAGGTTCGTCGAGGCGTTGCCCGGACCGCCATTGGTCGTCACCAGGATCTCGGCATAGATGCCCAGAAGGAAGATCGTCTGGATCAGGATCACGACCGTCATGGCCCGCGCCAGGTGCGGCAGCGTCAGGTGGATGAAGCGCGACACCGGGCCCGCGCCGTCCATCTCGGCGGCCTCCATCTGTTCGCCGTCCAGCGACTGCAGCGCGGTCAGCAGGATCAGCGTCGCGAAGGGCAGCCACTGCCACGCCACGATGATGATGATCGAGGTCAGCGGATACTGCGCGAACCAGTCGATGGGCGCCTGCCCGAAGAACTTGGCAAGGTCCGCGAAGACGCCATAGCTCGGGTGCATGATCATGTTCTTCCAGATCAGCGCGGCCACCGGCGGCATGACGAAGAACGGAGAGATGATCAGGATCCGCACGATCCCCTGCCCGAAGATCGGCTTGTCGATCAGCATGGCGATGGCCGTTCCCAGGACCACGGTGATCGTCAGCACGCCCAGGACCAGGACCAGCGTGTTTCCGACAGCCTCGAAGAAGGCCGGATCGGTATAGAAGTAGCGGTAGTTGAACCAACCCGCCCAGCTGGTCCCCGTGGGGTTCAGCAGGTTGTAGTTCAGGAACGAGTAGTAGAGCGTCATCCCGAGCGGCACCAGCATCCAGATCAGAAGCAGGATGATGGCCGGGGCGCGCATCAGCCGCGCAAGGCTCTGGGTCTGGCGGGTGGCCATGGCGAGGGTCCTTCGGATTCTGGCGGATGGTCGGGGCGCGCCGCCCCCGGAGGAGAGAGTGGGGGCGGCGCAGGGTCGCGCGGGCTTACTTGATGTAGCCTGCGCGGGTCATTTCGCGGGTCACGTTCGACTGTGCCGCGTTCAGGGCGTCATCCGCCGACATCTGGCCTGCCAGCGCCGCCGAGAAGGTCTGCCCGACCGCCGTGCCGATGCCCTGGAATTCCGGGATCGCGACGAACTGCCCGCCGGTATAGGGGATGTCCTGGACCGAGGATTTCTGCGTGTTCGCAGCGTTCATCGACTTCAGGGTCATCTCGGCGAAGGGCGCGGCCTCCTGGTACTCGGCGTTTTCATAGAGCGAGGTGCGCGTGCCCGGAGGTGCCGCGCGCCAGCCCTCGGCCTCGGCGACGGCGGCGGTGTATTCCTTGCCGGTGGCCCAGGCGACGAACTTCTTGGCGGCGTCCTGCTGCTGGCTGGATGCCGGGATCGCCAGCGACCATGCCCACAGCCAGTTGCCGTGGTTGTCCACGCCGTCCTTGTTGGGGAACTGCGCGAAGCCCACGCTGTCGGCCACGGTGGAATCGTCGGGGTCGGTCACGAAGCTTGCGGCGACGGTCGCGTCGATCCACATGCCGCACTTGCCCTGCTGGAACAGCGACAGGTTCTCGTTGAAGCCGTTCGAGGACGCGCCCGGAGGACCGTAATTGTTCATCAGGTCCAGATAGTCGGTCAGCGCGGTCTTCCATTCCTCGCTGTCGAACTGGGGCTGCCAGTCGGTGTCGAACCAGCGCGCGCCATAGCTGTTGGCCATGGCCGTCAGCATGGCCATGTTCTCGCCCCAGCCGGGCTTGCCGCGCAGGCAGATGCCATAGATCTCGGCGTCCTTGTCGGTCATCGCCTCGGCGGCGGCCTTGATGTCGTCCCAGGTCGGGCTGTCGGGCATCTCGACGCCGGCGGCCTCGACCAGGTCGGTGCGGTACATCACCATGGCGCTTTCGCCATAGAACGGCGCGGCATAGAGCGTGCCGTCGACCGACAGCGCCTCGCGGACGGCGGGCAGCAGGTCGTCGACGTCGTATTCTGCGGGCATCTCCAGCGGGGCCAGCCAGTCCTGCTTGGCCCAGATCGGAACCTCGTAGGTGCCGATGGTCAGCACGTCGTACTGGCCGCCATTGGTGGCGATGTCGGTGGTGACGCGCTCGCGCAGGATGTTCTCCTCCAGCGTGACCCACTCCAGCTCGATATCCGGGTTCGCCTCGGTGAAGGGGGCGGTCATCTGCTGCATGCGGATCATGTCGCCGTTGTTCACGGTCGCGATGGTCAGCGTCTCGGCCATGACGGGTGCGGCAAGCGCGGTCATGGCACTGGCACCCATGAGGGCGCGCAAGGTCTTTCCGGTCATCTTATTCCTCCCTAGGTCGACTTTGCTTTTGCCACGTCGATGGGCAAATGCTCACACACCCCGGGGCGGATGTCAACAAAAGCGAAGGGCCCCGCGCGCAAATGCGGCGGAGCCCTTGGGATCGTGGCCAAAATTTCCGGTGGTTCAGGCGATGCCCAATGCCAGCGCGGCGAGGATCAGCACCGCCAGCCCCGCCGTCTGCGCGACCAGCAGCAGAATCGCCGCCGCCCCCACATCGGCCAGCCGCGCAAGCGAGGTCTTCATCCCGACCGCCGCCACCGCCGCGACCAGCAGCGCGCGCGACAGGGTCGAGGCCGCGTCGATCACCGGCACCGGCACCACATGCGCCGAGTTCAGCGCCGCAAGGACAAGAAAGCCCAGCACGAAGGCCGGCAGCAGCGGCGGTCGCTTGCCCGCCTGCTGCGGGCTTGCCCGGCGCAGGGCCAGCGCCGCGATCAGCACGACCGGGGCCAGCATGGTCACGCGGATCAGCTTGACCACGGTCGCCAGGTCGCCGGTCTCGTCCGAGACGGAGTACCCCGCGCCCACCACCTGCGCGACGTCGTGGATCGTGGCGCCCAGGAACAGCCCCGTCAGTTCCTGGTCCAGCCCGATGGCGCCCGCCAGGATCGGATAGACGATCATCGCCAGCGTCGAAAGCGCGGTGACCGTGATGACGGTGAAGGACAGGTCGCGTTCGGCCGTCTCGCGCGGTGGCAGGATCGAGGCGATCGCCATGGCGGCCGAGGCCCCGCAGATCGCCACCGATCCGCCCGTCAGCAGCCCGAAGGCGCGGTCGCGGCCCATCCGCGGCACCAGCGCGACCGACAGCAGGATCACCGCGGCGATCGAGAAGGCGATCAGCGCGACGAAGCCCCAGCCGATGTCGCGCACCATGTCCAGCGACACGCGCAGCCCCAGCAGCGCCACGCCCGTGCGCAGCAGCGCCTTGGCGACAAAGTCGATGCCGCGCTTCGTGCGCTCGTCCTCGGTCAGGAAATGGAAGGGCATGCCCAGCAGGATGGCCATCAGCATCACGGGCGCGCCGTAATGGTCCGACAGGAATTGCGCGGCCATCGCCAGGATCACGGCAAGTCCCAGGCCCGGCGCAAGCGGGCGGACCCGCGCGGTGAAATCAGCGATCATCGTTGTCCCTTCTTGAAGGAAGGGGGCCCTGCGGCCCCCTTCCGGTCTTGGTGGATCGTCCCGCTTACTGGATGTCGCGGGTGCGTTCCGCGGTCAGCTCCTGCTCGGCCTCCTCGACCGCCGCACGGAAGTCCGCAAGGATCTCCTCGCCGCCATCGACGCTGCCGGTGAACCATTCGTAGACGGGCTGCGCGGCCTCCTTGAAGGCCTGCTTTTCCTCGGGGGTGGGCACGTAGACCTCGCCCCCCGCCTCGGCGAAGGCCTCGTAGGCGGCGATCGACTTGCGCTTGGGGGATTCGAAGGTCGCCTGCTGCAGATGCGAGAAGCCGTCCACGACGATCATCCGCATGTCCTCGGGCATCTCCATGAACTTCTGGTTCGACATCCACCACATCGCGCCCATATAGGCGTGACCGTCCAGCGTCAGGTGCGTCAGCCCGGCCTCGGGGAACTTCATCGACATGATGTCGGTGATCCCGTTCGCCGTCCCCTCGACCACGTTCGTCTGCAACGAGGTGAACAGCTCGGGCCACGGGATCGGCGTGGGCGAGGCATCCAGCGCGCGCACCAGTTCCTGCGGCAGGTCCGACACCACCGTGCGCATCTTCAGGCCCGCGATGTCCTCGGGGGTCTGGATCTGACGCTCGGTATTGGCGAAATTGCGCCAGCCGCCGGTATTGCCGATGGTCATCAGGCGCAGCGTGTCGCCCGAATCCGCCAGCGTCATGTCGCGCAGCTGGCGCGTGAAGTCACCCGTCAGCACGCGCTCGGCCACGCGGTCGTCGGCCATGATGTAGGGCAGGTCCAGCACCTGCAGATAGGGGAACAGCCCCGACGCCCCGTCCGAGGTCGAGATGTAGACGTCGATCGAGCCGTCGGCCACGCCCTGAAGGCACTCGGCCCCGTTCGAGCAGAGCTGCGTGCCCATGTAGATCTCGACCTCGATCGCGCCGTTCGACGCGGCCTCGACATAGGACTTGAAGACCTGCAGGCCGTCGTAATCCTCGTCCGCCTCGTTCGAGTTGGCGACCGCGCGGATGGTATAGTCCGCCGCCATCGCGGGCATCGCGAAGGCCGTCATCGCAAGCGTCGCCGCCAGCGTCAGCTTCTTGGTTCCAGGCATGAAATCCTCCCTGTCAGGCCATGGTACGTTCAGTTTGCGAATCCCGTCAGACGCGGGATCGTCATCGAGATTGCCGGGAAATAGGTGATCAGGAAAATGACCAGAATTTCAACGGCAAGGAACGGCAGGATCGCGCGAGAGATGGTTGTGACCCTTTCGCCGGACACCGCCGAGGCCACGAACAGCACCAGTCCCATCGGCGGCGTCGCAAGACCCACGGTCAGGTTGACGCACATGATGATCGCGAAATGCACGCTGTCGACGCCCATGCTGGTGAAGACCGGTCCCAGGATCGGCGCCAGGATGATGATAGCGGGCCCCGCGTCCAGGAACATGCCCACGATGAACAGCAGCACGTTGATCAGGAACAGCAGCAGCAGCGGGTTCTCGGTCAGGGTCAGGATGAACTCGGCCATCATCTGCGGCGTCTGCGACAGCGACACGACCGTCTTGAAGGACATGGCCGCACCGACCAGCAGCAGCACCACCGCCGAGGTCAGCCCCGCACGGCCCAGCACGTCGGGCAGTTCGGCAAAGCGCATCGTGCGCAGCACGAACAGGCTGATGAACATCGCATAGACGGCGGCGACGGCCGCGGCCTCGGTCGGGGTGAAGACGCCCAGCAGGATGCCGCCCAGGATGATGACCGGCGTCATCAGCGGGAAGAACGCCTTGAGGCTTGCCTGCCCCCGTTCACCCCAGCTGTAGCGCTTCGAGGCGACGGGGAAGTCGTACTTGTCCGCCATCAGCTTGACCACGATCATCAGGCCGATGCCCACCAGCGCCCCCGGCACGATGCCCGCAAGGAACAGCGCAGCCACGCTTTCGCCCATGACATAGGCATAGATGATCATAATGCCCGAGGGCGGGATGATCGGCCCGATGACCGAGCTGGCCGCCGTGATCGCGGCGGCGAAGCGGCGGGTATAGCCCTGCTTCTCCATCGCGGGGATCAGCATCGACCCAAGGGCCGAGGTATCGGCGACCGCCGAACCCGACAGGCCCGCGAACAGCATCGAGGACAGCACGTTCACATGCGCCAGGCCGCCGCGGAAATGACCCATCAGCGCCTGCGCGAACTCGACCAGGCGGGTGGTGATCCCGCCGCGGTTCATCAGCTCGCCCGCCAGCATGAAGAAGGGGATCGCCATCAGCGGGAAGCTGTCCATCCCGTTATAGAGGTTGCGATAGAGCAGCGTCAGATCGCGTTCCTGGCCGTTCAGCCACAGAAGAAGACCCGGCGCGGCAAGCATGCCGAAGACGACCGGCAGGCCGATCAGCAGGAAGACGAGGAAAAGCGGAAGAAACCAGACAAGCATCAGTCGACCCCCTGGATGCCGGTCTCGGCCTCGGATTCGGGAAGAAGCGGAACGTCGTGCCCCATCAGGGCCGCGATGTTGCGAAGGACAAGTTCGACGCCGACCGAGATCAGCAGCACGAGGCCCGCCGGAAGCGAGGCCATCATCCAGGACCGCGGAATGCGATACCATTCGCTGAATTCCAGGTTCAGCGGCAGATAGAGCGAGGCCGAGGCGAAGCGCCCGCCAAGGCCCGTCATCTCGGCCCAGCCGATCTGCAGCGCGACGACCAGCACGACCAGCGACACCAGCAGCAGGAACAGGTTCAGCACCCGCGCCGCGAAGGCCGGCAGCATGGTCGGCAGGATGTCGATCGCGACGAAGCCCCCGCGACGCATCGCGGTGGGCGCCATCAGCCCGGTCATCCACAGCATGCAGAAACGCGCGGCCTCGTCCGGCCACGCCAGGGCGCTGCCCAGCACGTAACGGCAGAAGACCTGCAGGATGGTGACGGCCACCATCACCGCGACTGCGGCGATGCCCACGGCGCGGCCAGCCTTCAGCACGCGCTCGTTGATCCACGACAAGGGCCGGATCACGCCATCAATGCGGATCATGAAGATCCCCCTCCCATTCAATGTCACAAGGCCCGACCGCTCCTCAACGGTCGGGCCCCACGGGTCAGTCCTCGACGACCCTGGCGACCCTGCCCCCGAAGAAGGCCAGCGGCGCGCCCGTGCGGATCGTCGCCCGCAGGACCTCGCCCAGGACGATCGTGTGATCGCCCGCCTCGTGCAAGGCATAGCGACGACAGTCGAAACGCGCCAGACAGTCGTCCAGCACGGGCACGCCGTCGTCATTGGTTCCCAGAACCGCATCGACCATCGCGCGGCGGTCCTTGGCGATCGCCATCGCCAGGTCGATCTGGTCGGCGGCAAGCACATGGATCGCGAAATGTTCGGCGCCCGCGAACTCGTCGTGGCGCGCGCTGGATTTCGCGGGTGACCACATGACCAGCGGCGGTTCCATGGAAATCGAGCTGAAGCTGTTCGCGGTGATCGCGGCGCAGCCCTCGGCGCCGCAGGCCGTGACCACGGTCACGCCCGTCGCGAAACGCCCGAAGGCGTCGCGAAGGTCGCGACCGTTCTCGGCAGTCGGAACGAAGCTGCGATGCGTGTCGGTCATGCGACCTCGCGGCCCAGTGCGGCCTGGTACAGGCGGAACCACTCGATGCGGGTCAGCTCGACCTTCAGCGCGTCCGCGATCCGCGGGATGCGGTTCAGCGAATTGGTGCCCAGCACCGGCAGGATGCGGGCGGGGTGGCGCAGCAGGAAGGCCACGGCCACCGCCGCGCGGTCCACGCCGCGATCGGCCGCGATGGCGTCCAGTTCGCGCGCGACCGGACCGTCGCCGGTCATCAGGCTGCCGCCGCCAAGGGGCGACCAAGCCATGACTGCGTCGTCACGACGCTGGTGGAAGGCCAGATCGCCATCGGTGAAGGGCGAGACCGCCGCCAGCGAGATCTCGATCTGGTTGGTGGCCAGCTTCGTCTCCATCGCGGATTGCAGCAGGTCCACATCCCAGGGACGGAAGTTCGACACGCCGACCGCGCGCACCTTGCCCGATGCGACCAGTGCGTCCAGCGCGGCGCCGGTCTCGCGGTGGTCCATCAGCGGATCGGGGCGGTGGATCAGCAGCAGGTCGATCCGGTCGATCGCCATGTCGCGCAGCGAGTTTTCCACCGCCGCGTCGATATAGGCCTTCGAGGTGTCGTAATACTTGCACGGCGCATCCGAGTGGCGACCGATCGGCGCGACGATGTCGCATTTCGTCACGATCTCGATCTGGTCGCGCAGGGACGGATCCTCGCGCAGGGCCGCGCCCAGGATCGCCTCGGCGCCGTAATCGCCATAGATGTCGGCCTGGTCCATCGTCGTGATGCCCTGCGCAAGGCAGGCGTCGATCTTGGCCCGGACATGCCTGGTCGAGGTGTCGGCATCGTCGCCGATCCGCCACATGCCATAGACCAGTCGCGACAGTTCCAGGTCGTCGTTCAGCTTCACGCGTTCCATATCAGCGCCTTTCACCCGCGCCGAGCGGGGTATTGGGGGTGGTGTCGGGCACGCGACCCCACACGCGGTTCAGTTGGCAGGTGTTCATCTGCGGCAGCACGCGGCTGCCGAAATGCTCGGCCTCGTCGATATGCGGATAACCCGACAGGATGAAGGCCCTGATGCCCATCCGGCGCAGTTCCTCCAGCTTGGTCAGCACCTGGTCGGTCGATCCGACGATGGCCGCGCCGCAGCCCGAACGCGCCCGGCCCACGCCGGTCCACAGGTTCGGCTCGATATAGCCTTCCAGATCGGCCAGTTCCCGGTTGCGGGCCTGCCGGCTGACGCCGAGCGAGCCCGCATCCAGCGCGCGTTCGCGGATCAGGCGGCCCTGTTCGTCGTCCAGCTTGCTGACCAGTTCGCGGGCGTATTCCTTGGCCTCGGCCTCGGTGTCACGGACGATCACGTGGGCGCGGAAGCCGTAATCCAGCGTGCGGCCGTATTTCTCGGCCGCGGCATTCGCGGCCTTCATGCGGTCGGCGATGTCCTCGGTCTTTTCCGGCCACATCAGGTAGACGTCGCAATGCTGGCCGCACAGGTCCAGCGCATCGGGGCTGTAGCCGCCGAAATACAGCATCGGGCCGTTCGTCTGATAGGGGCGCGCCGGATCGGTGTTCACATCCGAGAAGTCGTAGACCTGCCCCTTGTAGGTGATGCTGTCCTGCGTCCAGGCCTGCTTCAGGATCTCGACCACCTCGCGGGAACGCTGATAGCGGAAGGGGCTCGGTTCCTTCTGGCCGGGGAAGTCGCTGCTGATGATGTTCACCGTCAGGCGACCCTGCAGCATGTGGTCCAGCGTCGCGATGGTGCGGGCCAGCATGATGGGCTGCATCTCGCCGCAGCGGACGGCGGCCAGCATGTTGATCGCGTTCGTGATCGGCGCGCAGCCCGCCACGAAGCTCAGCGTGTCCTGCCCCACCTGGTAGGATGACGGGCACAGGATGTTGCCGAAGCCCTGCGCCTCGGCGGTCTTCACGATGTCCGAGCAATGCGCCCAGGACGAACGCAGGTCGTTTTCGGGCACGCCGAGATGGCGGTAATCGTCCGAGCAGAGAGCCGAGAACCAAGCGACCTCGACCGCCTCCAGATCGGCGGATGTGACAGGTACGACGGACATGAACTCCTCCCGAGTCGCCTTCGAATTTCTCTTTTGCTACCCCTGTCCTTGATGTAAATCAATGGTGCATCAATTCGACGGACCAGATTTTGACCGACCCCGATCAGCCCCGCGACCAGCGCAGCGACGCCTTGCCGATCTACATGCAGATCAGCGAGATGATGATCCGCGACCTGGCGGCGGGACGGTTGCAGGACGGGCAGAAATTGCCGCCGGAACGGGAACTTGCGCGGCTTCACGGCACCACGGTGCGGACCCTGCGCAAGGCGCTGACGGTCCTGCAGGATCAGGGGCTGATCGAACGCCGCCACGGCTCGGGCAATTACGTCCGGTCGGGCGAAAGGGTCGAATCGGTCTATTCGATGTTCCGCCTGGAACATGCGAATGGCGGGGGCGGTCTGCCCGTCGCGCAGGTGCTGTCGGTGGACTGGCTGCCCAAGGACGACCGTCAGCCCGAATGGGGCGGATCGGACCACGGCACGCGTTTCCGGCGCCTGCGCTTCCTGGACCGCACCATGATCGCCGTCGAGGAGATCTGGCTGGACGGCGCCGTGGGCCGCATCCCGCGCGAGGCGGTGCAGGATTCGCTGTACCTGACCTACAAGAAGGCGCTGAAGCTGTGGATCACCCGCGCCGAGGATCGCGTCGGCATCGGCCGCGTCCCCGCCTGGTCGCCCCCCGAATTCACCCTGAGCCCCGGCACGACCACCGCCTATATCGAGCGGCTGTCCTGGGCCCAGACGACCACCGCGGTCGAGTTTTCCCGTACCTGGTACGACACCGAAAAGGCGCTGTATGTTCAGCGTCTCATCTGAGGAGGAGAAGATGACAACCGATACGCTGTTCAAGCCGGTTGTTCGCACCGTGACCTATGGGGTCATCGGATGCGGCATGATGGGACAAGAGCACCTGCGCAACATCGCGCTGCTGCAGGGCACCCGCGTGGGCACGATCTACGAGCCCGACCCCCTGATGCGCGCCGAGGCCGCGCGCATCGCCCCCGAGGCACGCATGGTCGACACGCTGGACGAGTTGCTGGCCGATGACGATCTGGACTGCCTGCTGATCGCCAGCCCCAACTTCCGCCATGTCGAGCAGCTGCAGGCCGTCGCCGCCCGCAAGGCCCTGCCCGTCCTGGTCGAGAAGCCGCTGTTCACCGATCCCGAGCATTCGCGCGCCGTCGCGGAATTCGCCCGCAGCTATCCCGCGCCGGTCTGGGTGGCGATGGAATATCGCTACATGCCCCCCGTCGCGCGACTGCTGGAACAGGCCGAGGCCGCGACCGGCGGCATCCGGATGCTGACGATCCGCGAACACCGCTTCCCCTTCCTGCGCAAGGTGGGCGACTGGAACCGGTTCAACCGCTATACCGGCGGCACCTTCGTCGAGAAGTGCTGCCACTTCTTCGACCTGATGCGCCTTGCGCTGAAATCCGACCCGGTCCGCGTGATGGCCATGGGCGGCCAGGCGCAGAACCACCAGGACGAGGCCTACGAGGGGCATGTCCCCGACATCTTCGACCACGGCTATGTCATCGTCGAATTCGCCAGCGGCATGCGCGCCATGCTGGAGCTGTGCATGTTCGCCGAAGGCGCCCGCTGGCAGGAAGAGATCAGCGCCGTCGGTCACCGTGGCAAGATCGAGGCCCTTGTGCCGGGACCGGGCCGCTTCTGGCCCGAACATCTGGGCGCCCCGCCCGTCGCGCAGGTCATCGTGTCCCCGCGCGAACCCAAGGGCCCCGAGGTCCACGAGATCCCGGTCGATCCGACCCTGCTGGAGGCCGGCGACCACAACGGCTCGACCTTCTACCAGCACCAGCGCTTCCTCGAGGTGGTGCGCGGCGAACGCCCCGCCCCCGAGGTCAGCATCGAGGATGGCCGGTGGGCCGTGCTGATGGGCATGGCCGCGCAGCGTTCGATGATCGAAGGACGCGCGGTCGAACTGTCGGAATTCGACGCCTGAACCATCGGCAGATCCCCGCCGGTCGCCCATCCGTGATGCGACCGGCGGGGGTTCGCGCGTTATGTCGCATCCGGACTGCATGAAGGACACGACATGAGAACCCTTGCCACCCTGACCGCCGCGGCGCTGATCGCGGTCACCGCCCCGCCCGTGCTGGCCAATCCCGGCCATTCCAACGGCTGCCCGCCGGGTCTTGCCAAGAAGAGCCCTGCCTGCGTGCCTCCGGGTCAGGCAAAGAAGCAGTGGAACCGCGGCGACCACCTGCGGGTCGAGGATTACCGCCGGATCGCGGATCCGCGCCGCTACGACCTGCAGGCCCGTCCCGACTGGGATTACTACCGTGACGGGAATCGCGTCTATCGCGTGGATCGCGACACGCGCCGGATCCTTGCGATTCTGAACCTCATCGACGCCTTCTCGAACTGAGCCGACAGGGCCATCGAACATCCCGGACCCGCGCCATTCCGATGGCGCGGGTTCTTTCATGCAGACGATTCTTGTCCGGCGCTAACCTCACGCTGCGTCACGTTACTTCGACGGCCTAAATTATCAAGCTTGCGCAACCATTTAGCGACCATTCGCGTTCCTGATGTGACAAATCAAAATCGCTTGTCTATCATCTATTCACACTTGCGTATCTGAAGCCGCATCCAAGCGGCCATTTTCGGGGCGCCCAAGCGGCCCGATCCCTCGACAAGTCACACTGGGAGTGCACATGAATCCGATGAAACCCACCCTGGCCGTCCTTGGCCTGATGATGACTGCCCCGGCGGCCTTCGCCGAGGATTGCGGCGACATCACGATTGCCGAGATGAACTGGGCCTCGGCCGGTCTGGCCGCATGGGTGGACAAGATCATCCTCGAGGAAGGTTACGACTGCGACGTGGCCATGGTCACCGGCGACACCGTCCCGACCTTTACTTCGATGAACGAAAAGGGCGAACCCGACATCGCCCCCGAACTGTGGGTGAACGCGGTCAAGGTGCCGCTGGACGCCGCGGTCGAGGAAGGCCGCATCACCGTCGCCTCGCAGATCCTGTCGGATGGCGGCGTCGAGGGCTTCTGGATCCCGACCGCCGTGGCCGAGGCCAACGACATCACCACGATCGAGGACGCGCTGGCGCATCCCGAGCTGTTCCCGGGCGCCGAGGACAGCAGCAAGGGCGCGTTCTTCAACTGCCCCTCGGGCTGGGCCTGCCAGATCATCACCGCGAACCAGTTCCAGGCGCTCGGCGCCGAGGAAAAGGGCTTCGAGCTGGTCGACAGCGGTTCCGCCGCGGGTCTCGACGGCTCGATCGCGCGTGCGTTCAACCGCGAGGAAGGCTGGCTGGGCTACTACTGGGCGCCGACGGCGATCCTGGGTCAGTACGACATGACCAAGCTGGAGCTGGGCGTCGAGCACGATAAGGAAAGCTGGGACAACTGCACGGTCGTCAACAATTGCGAGGACCCGCAGCTGAACGAATGGCCCAGCTCTGACGTGTTCACCGCCGTCACCACCGAGTTCGCCGAGAACAACCCGGTCACGATGGAGTATCTGGGCAAGCGCGCCTGGTCGAACGACACCGTGAACGAGCTGCTGGCATGGATGGGCGACAACCAAGCCACCAACGAGGACGGCGCCTACTACTTCCTCGAGAACTATCCCGAGATCTGGAAGGCCTGGCTCTCGGACGAGGTCGCGGCCGAGGTCGAAGGCGCGCTGTAATCGGCGCCTGCACGATGGGCGGGCGCGGCATCCCCGCGCCCTGCCACCCCAAGGCCTTACCCTCCTCCTGAGGAAGAAAAAGAACCAATGGACCTCGTAGATTTCCCCGCCATGGGCCGCAGCGACCTGCGCGAGATGCGCATCGCGATCGACGGCGCTTTCCGCGAATTCACGCGGGCTTATGGCGAAACCCTCGAAAACATATTCCACCCGATCCAGCTTCTGCTGGTCTTCATCGAAGACCTTCTGATCGACAGCCCCTGGATCCTGGTGCTGGCCGCGCTGGCAGGCCTCGTCTGGGCGCTTGGCCGGAACCTGAAGATCGTCGGCGGCACCGTGCTGGCGCTGCTGGCCATCGGCTATTTCGGCATGTGGGAAGACACCATGCGCACGATCGCCATGGTCGCCGTCTGCACGCTGATCGCGGTCGTGATCGGCATCCCCACCGGCATCCTCATGGCGCGGTCGGACCGCGCGAACGCGACCATCACGCCCATCCTCGACATGATGCAGACGATGCCCAGCTTCGTCTATCTGATCCCGGTCGTGATGATCTTCGGCCTTGGCAAGGTTCCGGGCGTGATCGCCGTCGTGATCTATGCCGTGCCGCCGATCATCCGCCTGACCAACCTGGGCATCCGCCAGGTTCCCGCCGACGTGCTCGAGGCCGCCGAGGCCTTCGGTTCCAGCGCGCGCCAGAAGCTCACGGACGTGCAGCTGCCGCTGGCGCTGCCGACCATCATGGCGGGCGTCAACCAGACCATCATGATGAGCCTGGCCATGGTCGTGGTCGCATCCATGATCGGCGTGCGCGGCTTGGGCCAGCCCGTCCTTCAGGCGATCAACAACCAATACTTCACCCTGGGCGTGATGAACGGCCTGGCCATCGTCGCCATCGCCATCATCTTCGACCGCGCGACGCAGGCCTATGGCAAGCGCCTGCAGAAGCACCTGGAGGCCGTGCATGGCTGAGGCAACCCACGACATCGAGATCCGCAATCTCTACAAGATCTTCGGTCCGAACGCCGCCAAGCACGTGGAAAGCGTCCGCAACGGGATGACCAAGGAAGAGCTGAAGGCCCAGCACAACCACGTGCTGGGGCTGGACGACATCAACCTGACCATCCCCGCGGGCAAGATCCAGGTCGTGATGGGGCTGTCCGGTTCGGGGAAATCGACCCTGATCCGGCATATCAACCGCCTGATCGACCCGACCGCGGGCGAATTGCTGTTCGACGGTCAGGACATCGCGAAGATGTCCGAGACCGAGCTGCGCGAGTTCCGTCGCCAGCGCACCGGCATGGTGTTCCAGAAATTCGCGCTGTTCCCGCATTGGACGGTGCTGGAAAACACCACCTACGGCCTGCATGTGCGCGGCGTCTCCCGCCGCGAGGCCGAGGAGCGTGCGCGCCGCTGGATCACCCGCGTGGGTCTGGAAGGGTTCGAGGAAAGCTATCCCAACCAGCTTTCGGGGGGGATGCAGCAGCGCGTGGGCCTGGCCCGCGCCCTGACCAACGATGCCGAGATCCTGCTGATGGACGAGGCGTTCTCGGCGCTGGACCCGCTGATCCGCACCGACATGCAGTCGGTGCTTCTGGACCTGCAATCCGAGCTGAAGAAGACCATCGTCTTCATCACCCACGACCTGGACGAGGCGCTGCGCCTTGGCGAACGCATCGCCATCCTGCGCGATGGCAAGATCATCCAGCAGGGGACGGGCGAACAGATCGTCCTGCGCCCCAAGGACGACTATATCGCCAGCTTCGTGCGCGACGTGCGCCGCGGCCATGTCATCTCGGTCCGCACGATCATGCGCAAGGGCGCCCATGCGGAAACGCCGGTCACCCTGCCCGCATCGACCCTGCTGGAAGAGGCCGCCCGCGCCATGACCAATGCCGAGGTGTCGCGCGCCAACATCACCGGGCGCGACGGTCAGCATGTCGGCATGGTCACCCTGTCAAAATGCGTGGCCGAGATGATCGCCCCGGACGACACCGAAGAGGTCGATCCCGAAAGCCAGGTGGCATGAGTTCGGAAAGGGCGCGGGATGACCGCGCCCTTTCTCATTCGGCCATGCGCCAGCGGCTGAGAAGCATCTCGTGAAACAGTTCGGCTGCGGGCGATCGGCTGCGACCCGCGATGCGCACGATCCCGACCGTGCGGCGGATCACGGGATCGGTCAGCCTGACGGTCGCGATGCGCGGATGCGGCCCCACGGGCATCGACATGCGCGGCAGCGCCGCGACGCCCAGCCCCGCCTCGACCAGGCCAAGCGAGGTGGAGAGGTGCTGCACCTCGAAGAAGGGCTGCGGTCGCAGGCGCGATTGGGCCAGCCCAAGATCCATGATCAGCCTGTTGCCACTGCCCCGCCCCACCGTGATGAAACGGTGATCGGCCAGCTCGCCCCATGACAGCAACTGCCGCGACATCAGCGGGTGATCCTTGGGGCAGTTGGCCCCATTTCGTGGCGCAAAGGGCGGCCTGATCTTAGTCACGGGTATCAGCTGCGCTACATCCAGCGCCAGTTCCAGCGTCTGACAACGTCTGAACGTGAAATGCTGGGGCGGGTTGACTGCGCTCACCGCTTAGAAGCCTCGCATGCCAACGGCAGCGGCGAAGGCGCGCAGATCCTCAGAGTCGCTACTGGTACTGCTCTGGCATCGATGCTTCAGAAAACTGCAATCCGCAGCTTCGCCCGAACTGAATATTAGAACGACGCGCAGACACCTTCGCTTTTGGCGCGGCGGACGACGTGGTAGGCGGCATTGGGTAACGCATTTCGAACATGGTTGTCGGCGTCGCATCGATCAGCGCGAACGAGATGACAGGGCAGGTTACGAGTCTGCTGCCGAATCGCGCTGCCTGCGATGACTGGCAGCCTTTGCCTGTATGAGGTGCATATCACGAGCCATGACGCTGCGCCTGCCCGAGGGGCTGATCGCGCCCATGCTGTTCTGACGAAGGGGGCGCCCCGGCCGGGGCGCCCTTTCCTCAGTCCTTCAGCTCGACGATGGCCTCGACCTCGACCAGCGCGTTCGCGGGCAACGAGGCTACGTTCACCGCCGTGCGTGCATGCTGCCCTGCATCGCCCCACAGGTCGATGAACAGCTGCGAGGCACCGTTCACGATGAACGGACCGTCGCCGTAACCCGCCGGTGCCGCGACGAAGCCGCCCACCCGCACGATCTGCGACACCCGCGACAGGGACCCCGCGACCTCCTTGATGGACCACAGCAGGTTCAGCGCGCACATCCGCGCGGCGGCCTGCCCCTCGGTAATGTCGAAACCCCAGCTGACGGGGCCGAAATACAGCGGCTCGCCCTCCCACTCGCAGATCTGCCCCGACAGATACAGCATGTTGCCGCTGATCTTGCCCGGCAGGAACAGCGCCCGCGCGGGCGCCGTCGTGGGCAGCGCAAGGCCCATCTCGTGCAGTTTCGTTTCGATCGGACAATCGGTCATGCCGGAACCCTCCCCTTGGTTTCTTGCATTCGGCAGGCCAACGCGACCAGCGAACGGTCGGATCCACGCGGACCGATCAGCGACAGCCCGAAGGGCGCCCCCTCGATCCGGCCGGCCGGAAGGACCACCTGCGGCAGTCCCGCCATCCCGGCGGCGCACAGCAGGCGCTGCGCCCCGTGGCGATAAGTGTCGAACACCTCGACCGGGGCATCCAGCCGGAAGGAAACGTCATGCGAGGCCGGGGCGATGATGACGCCCCGGCGCCCCAGAACGCCCGCGACATGCGCGGCATAGTCGCGCCTTGCGGCACGCGCGGTCTCGATCCTGTCGGCGGGCATGGCCTTGGCCGCGGCGGCGCGACCGTCGATCCCGCGCACCAGCGGCATGCCGGACGCGCGGATGAAGGGCAGGATCGCTTCCTTGCAGTCGGCGGTCATGGCGCCCAGGAAGACCGCATGGGCAGCATCGACGCCTTCGGGAAAGACCTTCACGTCGCGCGGATCGAAGCCTTGGGCGAAATCGCTCAGGATCGCGCGGGCGGGCGGGGCCAGTTCGGCTGCCATGTCCGCGGCCAGCAGGTATTCGGGATCGTCCAGCGGCAGCGGATCGTCGTCCATCAGCGCATCGACCGCGCGGGCCAGCGTGCCCCCGTCGCGGGCGAAGACGCCGCAGGTGTCGAAACTGGGGGCCAGCGCCATCGCACCCTCCAGCGACACGCGCCCATGCGTCGGTCGCAGCCCCCAGATCCCGCAGAAGCTGGCGGGCGCGCGCACCGATCCGCCCGTATCGGACCCGATGGCGATATCGGCCAGCCCGCCCGCGACCGCCGCCGCCGACCCCGAGGACGATCCCCCCGGGATGCGGTCGGGCGCGGCGGGGTTCACCGGCGTGCCGAAATGGGCGTTCATGCCGTACATCGACCAGGCCAACTCGTCCGTATGGGTCTTGCCGACGAAGCGCGCGCCCGCATCCAGCAGGCGCTGGACCGCAGGGGCCGTCGCCTCGGCCACCGGGCTGGCCGCCAGCCGCGTGGGGCAGCCGCATCCCGTCCGGTATCCGGCCACGTCGAAGATGTCCTTGACCGCAAGGGTCAGCCCCGCCAGCGGCCCGCCCGGCGCGTTGGGCACCGGAACGGGGGGATAGGGCATGAAGGCGCGATAGGGGTCTTGCGAAAGCAGCATCCCCTTATTCCGCCGCGATGGGTTCGCCCGCACGCAGGCAGGCCACGCGCCGACGGGGTCCCGGCGTCTTCACGGGCGGCAGTTCCGCACGGCAGGCGGGCAGCGCCAGCGGGCAGCGCGGGGCGAAGGAACAGGCATCCGGCCGCGTCTCCAATGACGGAGGCGCACCGGGGATCGCGTCCAGCCGCGTGCCCTTGGCCACATCGTGCAGGTTCGCGGCAAGCAACCCTTGGGTATAGGGGTGCTGGGGATCGGCGATGACCTCGCGGGTGGTGCCCTCCTCGACGATCTGGCCGGCATACATCACCGCGATCCGTTCCGATATCTCGACCGCGACGCCGATGTCGTGGGTGACGAAGATCACGGCCATCCCGAACTCGCGCTGCAATTCGCGCAGCAGCAGCAGGATCTGGATCTGCACGGTCGCATCCAGCGCGGTCGTGGGTTCGTCCGCCAGCAGCAGCCGGGGGCGGCAGGCCAGCGCCAGCGCGATCATCACGCGCTGCCGCATCCCCCCCGACAATTCGTGGGGATAGTTCTTCAGCCGCCGCTCGGGCGACGGGATCCGCACGCGGGTCAGCATGTCCAGCGCCGTGGCCATCGCCTCGGACTTGCCCACGCCCTTGTGGCGCATCACGGCCTCGGCGATCTGGTCGCCCACGGTATAGACCGGGTCCAGCGCCAGCGCGGGCTCCTGGAACACCATCGACACGTCGCCCCCGCGATAGGACCGCAGACGCTTGCCCGACAGGGTCATGATGTCGGTGCCGTCGAAGGCGATGCTGCCGTCCAGACCCGTCCGCCTTTCGGGCAGCAGGCGCAGCAGCGTCTTCAGCGTGACGCTCTTGCCGGAACCGCTCTCGCCCAGAAGGGCCAGGGTTTCGCCCGGCATCAGCTTCAGCGACAGGTCGTTGATCGCGTGGACGGTGCGCTTGCCCTTGAAGCGGACGTTGAGGTTGTCGATCTGCAGGATGGGATCGGTCATGCGCTTGCCCCCTCGGCTGCCTTGGGATGCCCCGAGGCCGGATCGTGCAGGTGGCAGGCCACCCAATGCGGGGACCCCTGCCCCATGCGCCCCAGCACCGGGTGCTTGCGCTTGCACACCTCGGAGGCCATCGGGCAGCGCGTGTGGAAGCGGCACCCCGAGGGCGGATCGATCGGGTTCGGCGGATCGCCCGACAGCGGCGGCTTGGTCGTGCGGTTGTCGGGGTCCATCGACGGCATGGCCGAGAACAGCGACCGCGTATAGGGATGCGCCGGCGCGTTCCAGATGTCGTCCACGGGCGCGACCTCGACCACCTCGCCCAGATACATCACCAGGATGCGGTCCGAGATGTAGCGCACGACGTTCAGGTCGTGGCTGATGAAGATGTAGGTCAGCCCGAATTCCTCGCGCAGATCGGCCAGCAGGTTCAGGACCTGCGCCTCGACCGACTTGTCCAGCGCGCTGACGGCCTCGTCCAGGACGACGACCTTGGGCGACATGGCAAGCGCGCGCGCGATGTTGACGCGCTGACGCTGCCCGCCCGACAATTCGTGCGGATAGCGTCCGGCAAAGCGGTCGGGGTCCAGCCCCACCCGTGCCATCAGCCGACGCGCGCGGCCCTGCGGATCGTCCAGGCCCTGCACCCGTGCGCCGAAGGCCACGCTGTCGCCGATGGTCATGCGCGGGTTCAGGGACGCATAGCTGTCCTGGAACACCATCTGGATGTCGCGCCGCAGCGCCTTGAGTGACATGTCGGGGCCAAGGCGCCTGCCGTCCAGGACGATGTCGCCCTCGTCCATCTGGGTCAGGCCGATCAGCAGCTTGGCGGTCGTGGACTTGCCGCAGCCGGATTCGCCGACGATGCCCAGGGTCTCGCCCGCGGCGACCTCGAAGCTGACGCCGTCCACGGCCTGCACCACCGCCTGCTGTCGTCCCAGGATGCCGCCATGGATGGGAAAGTGCTTCTTCAGTTCGCGCACGCTCAGCAGCGGGGCGGCGCTTCGGGCGGTATCAGTCGCGGACATTCATTGCACTCCTCAGGCCATCGCTCAGCAGGTTGAGGCAGAGCGAGGTGGCGAAGATCATCACACCGGGCAGGGCAGCCAGCCACGGATCGACATAGATTGCGGCCCGCAGCGTGTTCAGCATCAGGCCCCATTCGGGTTCGGGCGGGCGCACGCCGATGCCCAGGAAGGACAGCCCCGCCGCAAGGATCATGCAGACCGAGGTCAGCGAGGTCGCATAGACGAAGATCGGCGACAGCACGTTGCCGATGACATGGACGCGGATCACCGTCAGCGCCCCTGCCCCCGACGCCCTCGCCGCGTCGATATAGTCGAGGCTGCGCACCCCCGAGGTCACGGCCTCGGCCACGCGGGTCACGGGCGGGATGAAGACGATCGTCAGCGACACGAGGCTGTTCGTGATCCCCGCCCCCAGCGCACCGGAAATGGCGATGGCCAGCAGGACCGAGGGGAAGGCGAAGAACACGTCCACCACGCGCATGATGATGGTGTTGGTCAGCCCGCCGACATAGCCCGCGGCAATGCCCAACGCGCTGCCGATGAAGAAGGCGAAGACCACCGGCATCAGCCCGATGAACAGCGTCAGCCTGCCGCCATAGATCAGGCGGGCCAGCATGTCGCGGCCCTGTTCGTCGGTGCCCAGGATGTGCCCCTCGGTGCCGATGGGCTTCAGGCGGGCGATCATCGACCCGCGATAGGGATCGGCCAGCCCCAGCCAGGGGGCGAAGACCGCCGACAGGATCAGCAGCGCGATCACGATCAGGCAGGCCATCGCCACCTTGTCGCCTGCCAGCCTGCCCAGAACGCCCGACCAGTAGCCCTGCGGCTTGGGCGCGGCTTCGGCTTGCGGTTGCAGTTCCGCTTCGACCTGCGCCATGGCTCAGCTCCTCTTGATGCGGGGGTCGATGGCGGCCTGCGCCACGTCCACGATCAGGTTCATGGCCACGAAGAACATCGCAAGGATGAGGATCGTGCCCTGCAGCAGCGGAAGGTCGCGCTGGAAGATCGCGTTCGACAGAAGGAAGCCCGATCCGGGCCAGTTGAAGACGGTCTCGATCAGGATCGACCCGCCCAGAAGATAGCCAAGCTGGAGGCCCATGACCGACAGCGCGGTCGCGGCGGCGTTGCGCGCGACATGGCGCAGCACGTCGCCCCTGCTCATCCCCTTGGCATAGAGCGCCTGGACGAAATCCATCGACAGGATGTCACCCGCCAGCGCGCGCACGGTCCGGGCGACGATGCCGATGGGCACCACGGCCAGCGTCACGGCGGGCAGGATCAGGTGGCGGATATGGGTCCAGTCCCAGTGCCAGTCCTGCGACCCGCCCGGTCCCGCGCCCATCGAGGGCAGCCAGCCCAGGTTGACCGAGAAGATGATGACCAGGACGATCCCCAGCCAGTAGTTCGGCACCGACACGCCCGCGATCGAGATCGCCGTCACCGCGCGGTCCAGAACCGTGTCGCGGAAATACCCGGCCAGGAAGCCCAGGAAGGTGCCGATGGGAAAGGCGATGATCGCCGCCGAGAAGGCCAGCAGCAGCGAATTGCCGACCGCGCCGAAGACCTCGGCCGCGACGGGGCGTCCGGTGGCGATTGACCGGCCCATATCGCCCTGCAGCAGGTTCGCGATCCAGATGAGGTATTGCACGGGGACGGGCTTGTCCAAACCGTAGGCCGCGCGCATCGCGGCCTGCTGTTCCGCGGTGGCATCCACCGGCATGATCGCGGTCAACGGATCGCCCGGCGCGATCTGGACCAGCATGAAGCACACCACCGAGACCCCGAAGGCGACCGGCAGCACAAGGATGAGGCGTCGTAGGAAATAGCTGAGCACGTGACGTTCCTGGCTGATGGCGGCACCCCGCGAAGGGCGCCGCCGGTTTCAGCTCACTCCTCGATCGTGATCGACGAGAAGTCCTGGTACCAGTTCTGGGCCTGCACGAAGCCCTTCACCTTGGGCGCCATGGCGCGCGGCGCGACATCGTGCGTGACCATCAGGAACAGCGCGTCGTCCACGTATTTCTCGTGGGTGCGCTGCAGCACCTTCACCTGCTCCTCGGGATCGAAGGTGGTCTTGATCTCCTCGAACAGGGACTGCATCTCGTCGTCGCAGTAATGGCCCCAATTGGTGCCGTTGGGCGCGATCAGGTTGCAATCCAGGTGACGGATCAGGCCGGTGAAGGGATCCTGGATGAAATAGGTGAAGTTGATCGACTGCGACCCCTCGACCGACGGATCCTCGGCGCCGGCGCGCCACAGGTTGATCATCTGGTTCCATTCCACGACCATGAACTCGACATCGATCCAGGCCTCGGCCAGCGACTGCTGGATGTATTCGTTCATCGGCAGCGGCAGCATCTGGCCCGACCCGGAAGGAGAGATCAGCGCCTTGACCGACAGGCGGTTGTCGGGACCGTAGCCGGCTTCGGTCATCAGGGCCTGCGCGGCCTCCAGGTCGTAGGTCGGCTTGAACTCGGGTTCGCCGAACCATGCCGAACCGGGCGGCAGGAAGCCCTCGGCCGGGATCATCAGCCCGCCCAGCAGCGCGCCCATGCCCTCGCGGTCGATGGCCAGGTTCGCGGCCTTGCGGACGCGGATGTCGTTCCAGGGGGAATCGTCAAGCCGCGACAGGTGCCAGGTCCAGTTGTGCGGATAGGCGTTCGACGAGATGACGAAGCCGTTCCCCTCCATCGCGGGGATGGTGTCGGGCGCGGGCGCCTCGATCCAGTCCACCTGCCCCGACAGCAGCGCCGCGGAACGGGCGTTCGGCTCGGGCAGCGGGATCAGGACGATCTTGTCCAGTTCGGGCACGCGCTCGGCATCCCAGTAATCGGGGTTGGGGACCAGTTCGGCGCGTTCGCGCGGCACGAAGGCCTCCAGCTTCCACGGACCCGTTCCCGAGGGGCTGGCCGCGACCTTTTCCCAGTCCTTGTCCAGCGCCTCCCAGTTGGCGCGGGACGACACCATGATCCAGGCCAGCTGATAGGGCAGCGTGGCATCGGGTTCCTTGGTCACGATCTCAAGCGTGTGATCGTCCACGGCGCGATAGCTGGCGATGGCCGGGATGCGCGACTTGCCCTGCGCGGACTGGCGCGGGTCGTATTGCTCGGAATCCTCGACCAGCAGCTTGTCGAGGTTCCAGACCACGTCCTCGGCGGTGAAGTCGCTGCCGTCGTGGAACTTGACGCCCTCGCGCAGCTTCAGCGTCCACTTGGTGCGATCCTCGGGGTCGGTGGTCCATTCGGTCGCAAGGCCGGGCACCAGCTCCGAGGGCTTGTCCGCGCTGGACAGGTCCCAGTTGATCAGCGCGTCATAGACCGTATAGCCCATGAAGCGCATCCCCTCGCCGCCCTGGTCGGTCTGGCCGGTCGTCAGCGGGATGTCGGCGGCGGTCATGCCGATGCGCAGCGTACCTTCGGCCAGCGCACCATGCGCCCCCATGAAGGCCACCGACAGCGCCAGTGCGGAAAGCGTCTTACGGAAGTTCAGCAACGTGGATCTCCTTGTTTCGGACCGACCGGCCCGTCATGGCTTCCCCGGCATGGTTCCGGACGTATCGTGCGTTTGCACGGTCAACTGGCGCGAAAATGGGCGGATTTTCCGAAATGCGCGATGCGCACGCATGATGTATACAGATTGCCCCGTTTTGACGCAGGGTCAGGTCGCGCGGGACTGAATTTGTCGCTTCATATCAAGGGCCGCGGCGGTCACCGCGTCGATAAGCGGCACCTTCAGCGCGATCCGGTCCGCCAGCCCCGACAGGGGGCCGCCGCCGATGCAGACGGCATCGGCCCCGCGCGCAACGGCCATCCGCACGGCGCGCACCAGCGTATCGATCAGGCAGTCCGGGTCGTCCATCAGCTGGCGCGGATCGACATCGCCCGCGGTGAAGGTGCCCACGAAGCGGTCCCCATGCCCAAGCTGCGCGGCCCGCGCGTCGATCGCCGCGACCAGCGCGGGCGTCGTCGTGGCCACGCCGAACCGCCCGTGACGCGCGGCGGCCGCAAAGCTGGCCTGCGCCAGCCCCGTCACCGGCACCGGCAGCGCCGCGGCCAGCGCATCCGCCCCCGGATCCCCGAAGGCCGAGACGATCACCCCGTCCACGCCCCGCAGCGCATGGCCGATGCGCTCGACCTCGGGGGCGGCGGCGATCAGTTCACCCTCGGTCAGGATCATTCCGGGCGCGCGGGTCGCGGTATGCCCCGTGATGCTGGCCCGCGGCACCGCGGCCTGCGCCAGCGCCACCATCCGCGCCGTGGTCGCGGTGTTCGAATTCGGGTTGATCAGCGCAATCGTCGTCATCATCCACCCGCCGGAACCAGAGTTGCGCCAAGCCTGATCCCGTGCCGCGACCGGTGGCAAGCACCTGCGCCCTTTCGGCACTGCGGCATGACCACCGAATCCGCGTTTCGGGGGAAGGTTCTTCCGGCTGCCCGCCGCATGGGCAGAATGCGAAAAACAACCTTCCGCCTTCCGCCCGATCCGAGGAACGTCCGTTCTGCCCGTGGAACGACAGCGCCAAGCCTTTCCTTTTCTTCCGGCGCCCCCGTTGCGCAGGCGCGGCACGATCCGATCTATAGCGCAGCAAGGAGTGATCCGCCGGGCCATCCGGCCGGACGACCACGAAGCAGACAGGTCAAGAAGGAACCGCAATTATGGCACTGCGTCTGAACGACACCATCCCGAACCTGACGGTCACCACCGACCAGGGGACCTTTGCCCTGCATGACTGGATCGGCGACAGCTGGGCCATCCTGTTCAGCCACCCCAAGGATTTCACCCCCGTCTGCACCACCGAGTTCAGCGCCGTCGCGCGCCTGGCCGACGAATGGGACAAGCGCGGCACCAAGGTGATCGGCGTTTCGGTCGACGGCGTCGAGGACCACAAGAAGTGGAAGGGCGACATCGAGAGCTATGGCGGTGCCGCCGCGGGCTTCCCGATCATCGCCGATGACGGGCTGGAAGTGTCGAAGGCGTTCGACATGCTGCCCGCCGAAGCCTATCTGCCCGATGGCCGCACCCCCGCCGACAGCGCGACCGTGCGTTCGGTCTTCATCATCGGTCCGGACAAGAAGCTGAAGCTGTCCATGACCTATCCGATGACGGTCGGCCGCAACTTCGCGGAAATCGTGCGCGCGCTGGACGGCCTGCAGACCTCGACCGCCAAGGGCGTGGCCACCCCCGCCGACTGGCAGCTGGGCCAGGATGTCATCATCCCGGCATCCGTCAGCGACGAGGACGCGACCGCCAAGTTCGGCAGCTTCGACAAGGTCCTCCCCTATCTGCGCAAGGCCAAGCTGCCTGCGTGACCCTGATGTTCCGGGCGGCACGATTTGCCGCCCGGTCCGCCCCTCCAAAGCCCGTGCAGAGAAGCCGATAGCCATGCTGGACAACACCGCGAACCCGAACCTGATCGTCGAAGGCAAGCTTGCCGACAACGAGCGCCTGAAGCGCGAGAGCGACTTCCTGCGCGGCACGATCACCGAGGACCTGCAGGACCGCATCACCGGCGGCTTTACTGCCGACAATTTCCAGCTGATCCGCTTCCACGGCATGTATCAGCAGGACGACCGCGACATCCGCCCCGAACGCGCCCAGCAGAAGCTGGAGCCGCTGCACAACGTCATGCTGCGCGCCCGCATGCCCGGCGGGATCATCACCCCCGAGCAGTGGCTGATCGTGGAGAAGTTCGCGGCCGATCACACGATCTACGGCTCGGTCCGTCTGACCACGCGCCAGACCTTCCAGTTCCACGGCGTGCTGAAGCCGAACATCAAGAACATGCACCAGACGCTGGCCAGCGCCGGCATCGACAGCATCGCGACCGCGGGCGACGTGAACCGCAACGTGCTGTGCACCACCAACCCGGTCGAGAGCGAGCTGCACCAGGAAGCCTATGAATGGTCCAAGCGCATCTCGGAGCACCTGCTGCCGAAGACCCGCGCCTATGCCGAGATCTGGCTGGACGGCGAGAAGGTGCAGACCACCGAGGAGCCGATCCTCGGCAACACCTACCTGCCGCGCAAGTTCAAGACCACCGTCAGCATCCCGCCCAACAACGAAGTGGATGTCCACGCCAACGACCTGAACTTCGTCGCCATCGCCGAGAACGGCAAGCTGATCGGCTGGAACGTGCTGGTCGGCGGCGGCCTGGCGATGACCCATGGCGACACGGCCACCTATCCGCGCAAGGCCGACGATTTCGGCTTCATCCCGCTGGAGCACACGCTGGCCGTGGCCGAGCATGTCGTGACCGTGCAGCGCGACTGGGGCAACCGCGTCAACCGCAAGAACGCCAAGACGAAATACACGCTGGACCGCGTCGGTACCGACACCTTCAAGGCCGAGGTCGAGAAGCGTGCGGGCGTCAAGTTCGGCCCCTCGCGTCCCTACGAGTTCACCACCCGCGGCGACCGCTTCGGCTGGGTCGAGGGCGTGGACGGCAAGCATCACCTGACGCTGTACATCCTGTCGGGCCGCATCCTCGATTACCCGGGCCGTCCGCTGAAGACCGGCCTGCGCAAGATCGCCGAGATCCACCAGGGCGACTTCCGCATGACGGCGAACCAGAACCTGGTCGTCGCGGGCGTCCCCGCGGATCAGAAGGCCGAGATCGAGCGCATCGCCCGCGAGCACGGCCTGATCGACGATCTGATGACGCCGCAGCTGAAGAACTCGATGGCCTGCGTCGCGCTGCCGACCTGCCCCCTTGCCATGGCCGAGGCCGAGCGTTTCCTGCCCGAGCTGGTCGAGAACGTCGAGGGTCTGCTGGAGAAGCACGGCATCGGCCAGGACCACCTGATCCTGCGCGTCGTCGGCTGCCCGAACGGCTGCGGTCGCGCGATGCTGGCCGAGGCCGGTCTCGTGGGCAAGGGTCCGGGCAAGTACAACCTGTATCTGGGCGGCAACCGCGTGGGCACCCGCATTCCCAAGCTGCACCTGGAAAACGTCTCGGCCGAGGTGATCCTGGCCGAACTGGACACGCTGATCGGCCAATGGGCGGCCGAGCGCAACGAGGACGAGGGCTTCGGCGATTTCGTCATCCGGAAGGGTGTCGTCCCCGAGGTCAAGGTGTCCGTGACCGACTTCCACGCCTGATCCACGGCCGTAACCGGAGGCAAAGACGATGATGGCTGAACGCAACATTCCTGATGCCGGCACCATGCGCCCCGAGGCGCTGGTGGACGAGGCGAACGCGGCGCTTGCCGAACGCTCGCCGCAGGAACGGGTCGAATGGGCGCTGCGGCATCTGCCGGGCACCCATGTCGTCTCGTCCAGCTTCGGCGTTCAGTCGGCGGTCATGCTTCACCTCATGACCAGCTTCCGGCCCGACATCCCGGTGCTGCTGATGGATACCGGCTATCTGTTCCCGGAAACATACCGCTTCATCGACGAGCTGACGAACCGGCTGCAGCTTAACCTGCACATCTACCGCGCCGAGATGAGCCCCGCCTGGCAGGAGACCCGCTTCGGTGCCCTGTGGGAACAGGGCGAGGAAGGCATCCGCAAGTACAACACGATCAACAAGGTCGAACCGATGCAGCGCGCGCTGGAGGAGCTGGGCGTGAACACCTGGTTCACCGGCCTGCGCCGCAGCCAGTCGCAAAGCCGCGCGAACCGTCCCGTGGTCGAGCTGCAGGACGGGCGCATCAAGGTCAATCCCATCATCGACTGGACCAACCGCGACGTTCACCGCTATCTGCGCCAGCATGATCTGCCCTATCACCCACTGTGGGACGAGGGTTATGTCAGCGTGGGCGACATCCACACCACCAGGCGGCTGGAAGACGGCATGACCGAAGAGGAAACGCGCTTCTTCGGCACCACCCGCGAATGCGGCCTCCATCTCTGATCCCGCATCCTTCCGGCACCCAGACAGACCAAGGCAGACAATTCCCGTGCTTACCAACACCCTTCCCCCCGGCCTGAACCCGCTGACCCCCGAGCAGTCGACCCAGATGCAGACGCTTCTGACGACCCTGACCCCGATCCAGCAGGCCTGGATCAGCGGCTTCCTGGCCGCGACCGCAGGTGCGGCGGGGGCGACCGCCGTGCAGGCGCCTGCCCAGCAGGCCGAGAAGGCCGTGCTGACGGTGCTGTACGGGTCGCAGACCGGCAACGCCAAGCATGTCGCGCAGGACGTGGCCGCCAAGGCCAAGGCGCGCGGGCTGGACGTCAAGCTGGTGGACATGGCCGATTACAAGCCGAACCAGCTGAAGAACGAACGCTACATGGTGGTCGTCGTCTCGACCTATGGCGAGGGCGAGCCGCCCGAACCCGCGCTGAAGCTGTTCGATTTCGTTGGGTCCAAGAAGGCGCCGAAGCTGGATGGCACCAAGATCGCCGTGCTGGGCCTGGGCGATACCAGCTACGAGTTCTTCTGCAAGACCGCCGTCGATTTCGAGGAACGCCTGACGGCCCTCGGTGCGACCGTGCTGGTCGAACGCGCGCTGCTGGACGTGGATTACGACGATCACGCCGCCGCCTGGATCGACGGCACCGTCGATGCGTTCGAGCCCGACCTGAAGGCCGATGCGCAGCCCAGCAACGTCGTGCCGCTGACCCCGGGCATGGCCGCCCCCGCGCCCGCCGCGTCGCAATGGACCAAGAAGAACCCCTTCACCGCCGAGGTGAACGCCGTCCAGAAGATCACGGGCCGCGACAGCACCAAGGACGTGCGTCACCTCGAGGTGTCGCTGGAAGGTTCGGGGATCACCTATCAGGCGGGCGACTCGCTTGGGGTGTATTTCCACAACGACCCGGTCGAGGTCGACGAGACGCTGGCGCTGCTGAACCTTGACGGCGCGGCCGAGGTCACGGTCGGCGGGCAGCAGAAGACGCTGCGCGAGGCGCTGACCCAGGATCTGGAGCTGACCCAGTCCTATCCCACCTTCGTCGAGAAATTCGCCGAGGCGACCGACAACGACGCCCTGCGCAAGCTGGCCTCCGACAAGGCCGCGCTGCGCGAATACATCGCCGATCGCCAGATCTTCGACATCCTGCGCGAACACAAGGACGGCGCCACGCCGCAATCGCTGGTGGACAGCCTGCGCAAGATGCAGCCGCGGCTCTATTCCATCGCCTCGAGCCAGAAAGAGGCCGAGGACGAGGTGCACGTGACCGTCGGCGTAGTCGAATACAACGCCCATGGCCGCAACCACCTGGGCGGCGCGTCGGGCCATCTGGGCCGCCGCCTTGCCGATGCGGGCGAACTGCGCGTCTTCGTCGAGGAGAACAACAATTTCCGCCTGCCCGCCGATCCGGACGCGCCCGTCATCATGATCGGCCCCGGCACGGGCATCGCCCCCTTCCGCGCCTTCCTTCAGGATCGCGATGCGGATGGCGCGTCGGGCCGGAACTGGCTGTTCTTCGGCAACCCGCATTTCACGCAGGACTTCCTCTACCAGGTGGAACTGCAGGGCTATCTGAAATCGGGCCTGCTGACCAAGCTGGACGTGGCCTTCAGCCGCGACCAGGCCGAGAAGGTCTATGTCCAGCACCGCATCGTCGAACAGGGTGCCGAGCTGTGGAAATGGCTGGACGAGGGCGCGCATCTCTATATCTGCGGGGATGCCGACCGGATGGCCAAGGACGTCCACGACGCCCTGATCCAGGTGCTGGTCGAACATGGCAAGCACAGCGTCGAAAGCGCCGAGGCCTTCCTGGTCGAGATGCGCGACAACCGCCGCTATCAGCGCGACGTCTACTGACGACCGCGCAAGGGCACGCGGCCCGTCGTCAGGGATCGCGTGCCCCCGGTGCAATTCGGGGGGAAACGCGGGAATGGATATCGACGGCCTGCGCCTTTTCGTCCTTGCGGCCGAACTGCTGAACATCACCGCCGCGGGGCGCAGCCTTGGCATGGGCCCCGCCGTCGCCAGCGCAAGGCTGGCCAAACTGGAACAGCAGCTGGGGGTCGAGCTGCTGCACCGCACCACCCGCAAGGTGTCCCTGTCGCACGAGGGCGAGGCATTCCTGCCCTATGCCACCGAGATCCTGGCCCAGCTCGAGGCCGGATGCGCGGTTCTGGGCCATGACGCGACCGAGCCCGTCGGCACCCTGCGCTTTGCCGCGCCCAGCAGCTTCGCGCAGCGCCACATCGTGCCGCTACTGCCGATGTTCCACGACATGCACCCGGGCATCACGCTGGACCTGCGCCTGTCGGACACCCGCTTCGACCTGATCGAGGGCAGTTTCGACCTGGCCCTGCGCAGCGCGCCCCTGACCGACAGCAGCCTCAAGGGCCGCAAGCTGGCCGAGGATCCGCGCATCCTCTGCGCCTCGCCCGACTATCTTGTGCATCACGGCACCCCGTCGGGGCCGGACGACCTTGCGCGTCACCGCTTCCTGTCCTGGGGCGACCTGTCTGCGCGGGACATGACGAACGGGCAGACGACCTGGCGGCTGGACCCGAAGGCCATGAGCTGCCGTGCGATCTTCGACGACGGGGCCTCGATGCGGATCGCGACCGTCGCGGGGGCGGGCATCTCGATCAACTCGGTCTGGAGCGTGGCGCGCGAGCTGCGCGACGGCAGCTTGGTGCAGATCCTGCCCGAGTGGCGGCTGAACGACCGCTCCGTCCTGTGGCTGGTCTATCCGCGCAGCAACGTGCTGACGCCCAAGACGCGGCTGTTCATATATTTCCTGATCGCCCATCTGGACACGGGCTGGACGGACCCGCCAGCGGCAGGCTGAAGCACCGTGCGACTTCGGACGCGCCGGTATCGACCCGCCCGCCATGCGCCTCGGCCTGAAGACCATCCCCCGAGGACGTTCCCCTGACGCATCCCGTCGCGGACAGGATCATCGCCTATTGCCAAAGGCACGATCCGGGGCTTCTTCTGACGGGCGCCTGTGAAGTTTTCAGGTTCCGCAAGAATATCACCGCACCCCCGTGCTTCTGTCCCACCAAGAAAGGACCGCCATGCCCCCCACCAACGACAAGGATGCGGGCATGGCACCGCTTCGGGTCCACATCCTGGACGACTGGTTCGACACACTGCGGGGCCTGCCCTGCTTCGACCTGCTGGACGGGCACGAGGTCACTGTCTGGACCGATCACACCGATGACGAGGACGAACTGGTCCGCCGCCTTGCCGATGCCGAGGTGCTGGTCCTGTTCCGCGAACGCACCCGGATCACGCGCAGCCTGATCGCCCGCCTGCCGCGGCTTCGCATGATCTCTCAGCGCAGCGTCTATCCGCATGTGGACGTGCAGGCATGCAGCGATCACGGCGTGGTGCTGTGTTCGAACATGGGCTCGGACATGCCGTCCTATGCCGCGGCGGAACTGACCTTCGGGCTGATCCTGTCGGCCATGCGCCAGATCCCGCAGCAGATGGCATCGACCAGGGCCGGCAACTGGCAGATCGGCGTCGGGCGCACGCTGCGCGGGCGGACCCTGGGGCTGATCGGCTATGGCCGGATCGCCCGCACCGTCGCAGGCTATGCCGAGGCGTTCGGGATGAAGGTCCAGTGGTGGGCGTCCGACGAAGGCCGCGCGCGCGCAGCGGCGGACGCGTGCGACGTGGCGCCCGACCGCGCCAGCTTCTTCGCGACCAGCGATATCGTCTCGATCCATGTGCGCTTGAAGCCCGAGACGCGCGGCATGATCACCCCCGAAGACCTTGCCGCGATGCGGCCCGGGGCGGTCTTCGTGAACACCTCTCGGGCGGGGCTGATCGCGCCGGGGGCGCTGCTGGCGGCGCTGGATGCGGGGCGGCCCGGCATGGCCGCCATCGACGTCTTCGACCAGGAACCGATGCGCGACCCTTCGGACCCGCTGCTGGCGCATCCGCGCCTGATCTGCACTCCGCATATCGGCTTCGTCACCGAGGACGAGTTCGACATGCAGTTCACCGACATCTTCGAGCAGGTCCGCGCCTGGGCCGCAGGCACGCCGCTGAACGTCATCAACCCCGGCGCGCTGCCCGCCGCATGAGGCCCGCGACCACGGGCGCACCCAGGATCACCAGCACGATCCGCGTCAGGTGGTGCGCCACGACAAAGCCCAGGTCGGCCCCGGTGACGATGGCAAGGACCGTCATCTCGGCCTGACCGCCGGGGGCGAAGGCCAGGAAGGCATCGACCGGGTGCCCCACCCCCATCGAGGTCACGATCCAGGTGAAGATCGCCGCAAGGATCGCGATGACGAAGACATAGGCGACGCCCGCCATCACCACGCGGCGCAGCTCGGCCCAGGTGACGCCCACGAACTGCACCCCGATGCCGCAGCCGATCAGGAACTGCGCCGCCAGGATCGCCTCTCGCGGGGGGCGGATATGCAGCAGGCCGGTCAGCGACAGGACCATCGCGACGATCATCGGCCCCAGGATCGAGGCCCCGAACAGGCCCACCCTCTCGGCCAGCTTCCAGCCGATCAGGGCGGCGGCGACCATCAGCAGCAGCTCGATCGCGGGGATGTCGGCGGCGGGGGCGCCGATGGGGTTCGTCAGCTGCGCGCCATATCCCCATGACAGGAAGATCGGCGCCAGCGTCACGATGATCAGCACGCGCGTCCCGTGGATCAGCGACAGCGCGCGGGGATTGCCCCCGGCCTCGGTCCCGAAGATCACCATGTCCTGAAGCCCGCCCGGCATCGCGGCATAGAAGGCCGTCGCCGGATCGAAGCCCCAGATGCGGCGGAAGAACGGCACGCCGACCAGACCGATCGTCAGGATGAACAGCGGCACCAGCGCGATCGAGGTCAGCATCCGCGGCAGTTCCGCGAACAGCGCGGGCGTGATCGACGCGCCCACGGCGACCCCCAGGATCGTGCGCGCCCCCACCGACACCTGACCGAAGCCCCGCAGCGGTGCCCGCGCCAGCGCGCCGATCAGGCAGGCCAGCATCGGTCCGAACAGGAAGGGCAGCGGCAGCCCAAGGACCAGGAAGACCGCCGCGCCAAGGCTTGCAAGCCCGAGCGTGATCAGGCGATGGCGTGTACCGGACGAGAGATGCGCGATGGGCGTCATCGGGGCGATTCCCCCCTTGATTGACTTTCGATGCACCCATTCGTATACATTCGGATACAGTTACGCAAGGAGGGGTCGTTGGACGATCGCGCCGATCAGCAATATTCCGGGCCGCAGGGCAGCAGCGCCTATCAGCGGCTTCTGGGCGAAATCCGCGATGGCAGCCTGCCGCCCGGCGCGCGCCTGCGCGAAACCGAACTGGCCGAGCGGCTTGGCGTCAGCCGCACCCCCGTGCGCGAGGCGATCCGCCAGCTGGAAACGGACGGTCTGGTCACGCATGTCCCCCGCCACGGCGCGACCGTGCGGACGCTGGACTATGCCGAGGTGATGGAGCTGTACGAGATGCGCGGCGTGCTGGAAGGCACCGCCGCCCGTCTTGCCGCACGCGCCGCAGCCGAGGTCGAGCTGGACGAGCTGATCGCCCTGAACGACCGCATGGCCGCCGTCGAGAGCGGCCCCGAGGCCGCCGAGCTGAACCGACTGTTCCACGCCACGCTGCTGGACGCGGCCAAGAACCGGTTCCTTGCCCGGTCCATCGCGACGCTGCAGAAGGGTCTGCTGATCCTGGGCCCGACCACGCTGGCCGACCAGAACCGCGCCGCCGAGGCCGCCGCCGAACATGCCGCCGTCCTGGAGGCGATGCAGCAGCGCGACGGCGAAGGGGCCGAACAGGCGATGCGCGCCCATATCAGGGCCTCTCAGCGGTTGCGAATACGCGCGCTGCGCGACAGCCGCGACATGGCCGAGGAAGGCTGAAAACGCGAAGGGCCCCGGAGACGGGGCCTTTTTTCTGGCCGTCCGCCTTGTTCACAATTGCATCCACGCGTATACATTCTGCGAATCCAAGGAGAGGAGGTCCCGATGGAACAGGATCTGATCGTCGTCGGCAGCGGGAACGCCGCCCTTTGCGCAGCCATCGCCGCATCCGAGAAGGGTGCCCGCGTGCTGGTGATCGAAAAGGCCCCCGAGGACATGGCGGGCGGCAACACCAAGTATACCGCCGGCGCGATGCGCTTTGCCTATGACGGCGGCGAGGATCTGCAGGACCTCTTGCTCGACCCAAAGGACGAGCGCCTGCCCCGCACCGATTTCGGCGCCTATACCGCGCAGAAGTTCCGCGACGACCTGCTCTATTTCAACGATGGCCGCCCGCTCAGCCCGGAACAGGACAAGCTGGTCGGACGCTCGCTCGAGACGATGAAGTGGCTGGCCGGGCATGATGTGAAGTTCGAGCCGATCTATGCCCGCCAATCCTTCGAGAAGGACGGGCGGCTGGTCTTCTGGGGCGGCCTGACCCTTGCCGCCGAGGACGAGGGCGTCGGCCTGTTCGAGGCCGAACGCGCGGCCCTGCTGCGTGCCGGCGGGCGGATCGAATATGGGCTGGCCGCGCAGTCGCTGCTGGTCGAGGACGGTCAGGTCCGCGGCGTCACGGCGCGTCGCGAGGATGGCAGCACGGTCGATCTGCGCGCGCAGGGTGTCATCCTGGGCTGCGGCGGCTTCGAATCCAGCCGCGAGCTGCGCCGCGACTTCATGGGCGAGGAATGGGAGGCCGCCCGCGTCCGCGGCACGCCGCACAATACCGGTGACGGGCTGCTCATGGCGCTGGAGCTGGGTGCCGCGCGGCACGGGCTGTATTCCGGCGCGCATGCCACGCCGATGGACCGGCACATGAAGGAATACGGCAATCTCGACATCCCGCACGGGGACCGCAAGAACTATCGCAAGATCTGCTACTTCCTGGGCGTGATGGTGAATGCCGAAGGCAAGCGCTTCGTCGACGAGGGCAAGGATTTCCGCAACTACACCTATGCCCAATACGGCAAGGCGGTGCTGGACCAGCCGGGCCAGTTCGCCTGGCAGCTGTTCGACGCCAAGACCGAAGACCTGCTCTATGCCGAGTACCGTTTCCACGACGCGCATCACGTTCAGGCCGACACGATCGAGGAGCTGTGCGCCAAGCTGGAAGGCGTCGACGCCTCGGCCGCGCTGGACACCGTGCGCGCCTTCAACGCGGCGGTCGACGACGACACGCCCTTCGACCCGACGATCAAGGATGGGCGGCAGGCGCGCGGCCTGACCCCGCCGCGCAGCAACTGGGCGCAGCGGCTGGATACCCCGCCCTTCCGCGCCTATCCGGTGACGGGGGGGATCACCTTCACCTATGGCGGGCTGAAGGTGGACGACGCGGGTGCGGTCCTGCGGCCGGATGACAGCCCGATCCCCGGCCTGTTCGCCTGCGGCGAGATCGTGGGCGGCGTGTTCTTCAACGGCTATCCGGGCGGGTCGGGGCTGACCTCGGGTGCGGTCTTCGGACGGCAGGCCGGGTATGGCGCGGCGGCCAGCCTGTCGCCCGCGACCTGAGCGGCACCCGCGACGCGCCCCGATGCGGGCGCGTCACGCATTCGTTGACCGGCGGCTCATACTGAAATATTAGTGTTCCATCAATCACGGGAGGATATGATGGACCCGCTGGAACTGAGGGAGAGGATCCGCCACGGGCTGCTGTCCTTTCCCGTCACCCCCTTCGACGCCGATGACCGCTTTGCCAAGGCGCCGTTCCAGGCGCATCTGGAATGGCTGTCGCAATACCCGGTCGCGGGCCTGATCGTCGCGGGCGGCACCGGCGAGATGTTCTCGCTTGCCCCGTCGGAAATCGTCGAGGTCGTGCGCGCCACGCGCGAGGTGGCGGGCGATCAGCCGGTGCTGGCGGGCTGCGGCTATGGCGTGCGCATGGCCTGCGACCTGGCGCAGGAGATCGAGGCCGCGGGCGGCGACGGCATCCTGCTGCTGCCCCATTACCTGACCGAGGCCCCGCAGGAAGGGGTCGCAAACCGTGTCCGCGCCGTCTGCCGCGCGACGAAGATGGCGGTGATCTTCTACAATCGTGGGCAGTCGCGGATCTCGGCCCAGACGCTGGCGCAACTGTGCGAGGAATGCCCGAACCTGATCGGCTTCAAGGACGGCACCGGCGATATCGACACGGTGCGCCGGGTGACGGCTGCGATGGGGGACCGGCTGTCCTATATCGGGGGCATGCCCACGCACGAGCTGTTCGCGCAGGCCTATCGCGGGGCGGGGATGCCGACCTATTCCTCGGCGGTGTTCAACTTCGTGCCGGAAACCGCGCTGGCCTTCCACAAGGCGTTCCTTGCGGGCGACGATGCCGAATGCGAACGGCTGCTGAAGGATTTCTACTATCCCTTCGCCGCCATCCGGGATCGGCAGACGGGCTATTCGGTGTCCGCGATCAAGGCGGGCGTACGACTGCGCGGCTTCGATGCGGGCCATGTCCGCGCACCCCTGACCGATCTGGACGAGGCCGAGACCGCAATGATGCGCGACCTGATCGCGGGCCGCGCCTGAGCGATCGCCGCGCTAGCGCAGCGCGGCGATCATCCCGTCCATCTGCCGCGCCAGCAGCCAGGCATCGCCCGCGACGGCCACGAATTCGACGCCCTGATCGAAATAGCCCTGCGCAAGGTCATGCCCGTATCCCAGGATGCCCGCAGGCAGGCCCGCCGCATGGATCGCGGCGACGGCCTCGGCGATCTTGGCGCGCACCTCGGGCGCGTTGCCCTGCCCCGCGAACCCCATCGAGGCCGCAAGATCGCCCGGCCCGATGAAGATCGCATCGACCCCCGGCACGGCGGCGATCTGCGCGATATTCGCGACCGCCTCGGGCGTTTCGACCTGCACGATCACCGTCAGCTCGTCGGCATAGCGTTGCAGGTAATCGCCCTGTCGCCCGTAATTGTTCGCCCTGACCGTGGCCGAGATCCCGCGTACGCCGTGGGGGGGATAGCGGGTCCAGGCCACCGCATCCGCGGCATCCTGCGCGTCTTGGATCATCGGGAACATCAGGTTCCGCGCCCCGATATCCAGCAGGCGCTTGGTAATCACAGGCTCGGACTGGGGCGGACGCACGACCACCTCGGCCAGGCCACCCCGCGCGGCGCGCAGCTGACCGGCGATCTGCGACAGGTCGGCGGGGGCGTGTTCCATGTCGACCAGCAGCCAGTCCGCGCCGGAATGGGCCGCGATCTCGACCACGGTGGGCGAACACAGCGACAGCCAGAAGCCCGGCAGGCGGCGGCGCGCGGCCAGCGCCTGCTTGAACGGATTGGTCATGCGGCCCCCTTGCGCGCCCCGCCCAGATCCACGGGCGAGATCAGCGGCTTCCCTGCAAGGAATGACAGCAGGTTGTCGACCGCCAGATGCGCCATCGCGTCCCGCGTCTCGACCGTCCCCGAGGCGTGGTGCGGATAGTTGGTGACATTCGGCATCCGGGTCAGGCGCGGATCGGGGTTCGGCTCGTCCTCGTAGACATCCAGCGCGGCGGCCCCCAGCCGCCCGTCGCCAAGCGTGGCGATCAGCGCGTCCTGATCGACGACGGTGCCGCGCGCGACATTCACGAACAGACCCTGCGGCCCAAGCGCCTGAAGCACCTGTTCGGAAATCAGGCCGCGCGTTCCCTCGCCCCCCGCGACGATGGCGACAAGGTGGTCGCTGTCGCGGGCCAGTTGCACCAGGTCGTCCTGCTGCGGCCAGCGCAGGTCCTTGCGGCTGCGGTTCCAGAAGGCGACGGACATGCCGAAGGCCTCGGCCCGTTCCGCGATGGCGTGGCCGATCGTGCCCATGCCGACGATGCCCAGCCGCGTGCCCGACACCTTGCGCTGCAGCGGAAAGGCGCCGTCGCGGCCCCATGCGCCGCTGCGGACATGCGCCTCGGCGGGGACCAGCCCGCGACGCGCGGCAAGGATCAGCATGATTGCCGTATCGGCCACGTCGTCGCGCAGCGCCTGCGAGGTGTTGGTCAGCGCGATCCCGCGTTCCGCCAGCGCCTGCGTGTCGAACGCGTCGTATCCGGCGGACGAGCAGGTCACCAGTTCCAGATCCGGCATCGCCTGAAGCATGGCACGCGTCAGCGGCACATGCCCGTTCGTCACGAGGACGCGGCAGCCCGGCCCGTGATCGCGCAGGAACCCGTCGCGATCCTCGGTCAGGTCCCATCGCTGCAGGTCGTGATCGCGCGCCAGCCGCTCCATCGCGGCGGGGCGCAGGGTCGTCATCACCATCACCCTGGGTTTGCCGGTCACCTCTGCCCCCTTACCTGCCATTGGCCTTGCGCCATTCGGCAAAGGCTGCCTGGTGGCGGTCCTGCGTGCAAGGATACAGCCCGATGATCGCCTCGCCGTCCTTGACCCGGTCGATGACGAAATCCTCGTAGGCGGTCATCTCGACGGCCTCGTCCGCGATCTCGGCGGCCAGATCGGCGGGGATGACGATCACGCAATCGCCGTCGCCCACGATGATGTCGCCCGGAAAGACCGGCGCGTCGCCGCAGCCGATGGGCACGTCGATCTCGATCGCCTCGTGCAGGGTCAGGTTCGTCGGGCTGGAGGGCCGCTGGTGATAGACGGGCATGTCGATCCCCGCGATGGTGGCCGCATCGCGAAACCCGCCATCTGTGACCGCACCCGCCGCGCCGCGCATCATCAGCCGCGTCAGCAGGATGTCGCCCGCCGTCGCGGCGCGCGCGTCCTTGCGGCTGTCCATGACCAGCACATGCCCCGGCGGGCAGGTCTCGATCGCGACGCGCTGCGGGTGTTCGGGGTTGCGGAACTCGGACAGCTGGTTGCGGTCCTCTCGGGCGGGCATGTAGCGCAGGGTGAAGGCCGGGCCGACCATGTTGCGGCCCTTGTGGCCGATGGGGTGGACCCCCTGGATCACCTGCTGGCGCAGGCCGCGCTTGTACAGCGCGGTGGCCAGCGTTGCGACCGAGACATCCATCAGCTTCTGGCGGATCGTTTCATCCATGGGCAGTCCCTCAGCTCAGGTCGGCAGGCAGGATCGCCGCCGGGATATTCTGGAAACAGACCGGCCGCAGGAAGCGCCGGATCGACAGGGTGCCGACGCTGGTCGCGCCGAAATTCGTGCTGGCAGGGTAAGGACCGCCATGCACCATCGTGTCCGACACCTCGACCCCGGTCGGAAAGCCGTTGGCAAGCACGCGCCCGGCCTTGCGTTCCAGCACCGGCAGCAGGCGGCGGCCCAGATCGGCATCAGCGTCGTCCAGGTGCAGCGTCGCGGTCAGCTGCCCCTCGAAGCTGCGGGCCACCTGCAGCATCTGGTCGGCATCGCGGACCGTCACGATCACGCCAAGCGGGCCGAACACCTCTTCGGACAGGGCGTGGTTGCCCATCCAATCCTCGGCAGAGACGCGGAACAGGTTGGGACGCGCCTCGCGCCCCTCGCAGGTCGAGGTGACCAGATCGCGGATACCCGCCTGCCCCGCCACGCGGGCCGCGCCATCGCGATAGGCGTCGGCGATGCCGTCGGTCAGCATCACCTGGGCCCCCGATTGCGACAGCGCCTGCGCTGCCGAATGGGCGAAGGCATCGGCATCCGCGCCCTCGATCACCACGGTGATGCCGGGATTGGTGCAGAACTGCCCCGCGCCCATCGTCAGGCTGGCCGCCCAGCCCGCGCCCAGATCGGCCCCGCGTGCGGACAGCGTGGCCGGCAGCAGGAACATCGGGTTCACGCTGCCCAGCTCGCCGAAGAACGGGATCGGCTCGGGGCGCTGCGCGCACAGGTCGAACAGCGCGCGCCCCCCGGCCAGCGATCCGGTAAAGCCCACCGCCTTGATCAGCGGATGCTGGACCAGCGCCTGCCCCACGTCGCGCTTGCCCCCCTGCACAAGGCTGAAGATGCCCGCGGGCATGCCGGTGTCGCGGATGGCCTCGGCAACGGCATCGGCCACGATCTCGGCGGTGCCGGGATGGGCGCCGTGGCCCTTGACCACGACCGGACAGCCCGCGGCCAGCGCCGCCGCCGTGTCCCCACCCGCGGTCGAGAAAGCCAGCGGAAAGTTCGAGGCCCCGAAGACCGCGACCGGCCCGATGGGACGCTGGATCATCCGCAGGTCGGGGCGCGGCAGGGGCTGACGGTCGGGCAGCGCCGCGTCATGGCGCCGGTCGAGATAGTCGCCCTTCAGGATGTGATCCGCGAACAGTCGCAGCTGCCCCGTGGTGCGGCCGCGTTCGCCCTGCAGCCGCGCCTCGGGCAGGCCGGTTTCCTGCGTGCCGATCAGCGTGATCGCATCGGCCCGCGCTTCGATCCGGTCGGCGATGGCGTTCAGCAGCCGCGCCCGATCCTCACGAGAGGTCGCGGCGAACGCGTCGAAGGCATCCTCGGCGGCGCGGCAGGCGCGATCCACCAGATCGGGCGTGCCGACCGCGAAGGAATGTGCCGGCCCATGCGCGGGCGAGGACTGGAACTGACGGTCGCCGCCTATCCGTTCGCCTGCGATCAGGTGCTTTCCATGGGGGGTGAAGGTCTGGTCTTTCATCGCTGTGATCCTTTCGTCGGCTCAGCCGCGCCCGATGAAGGGCATGGTCGTGGCCATGACGGTCATGAACTGGACATTGGCCTGCGGGGGCATGCGCATCATGTGCAGGACCGAGGACGCGACCTGCGCCACGTCCATCATCGGCTCGGGGCGGATCGCGCCGTCGGCCTGGGGGACGCCCTCGGTCTGGTGCTGCGACATCTCGGTCAGGGCATTGCCGATGTCGATCTGGCCGCAGGCGATGCCGAAGGCACGCCCGTCCAGCGACAGGCTGCGGGTCATGCCCGTGACGGCGTGCTTGGACGCGGTATAGGCGATCGACCCCGGACGCGGCACATGCGCCGAGATCGAGCCGTTGTTGACGATCCGCCCGCCCTGCGGGTCCTGCGCCCGCATCCGGCGGAACGCGGCGCGTGCGCAGAGGAACATCCCGGTGACGTTCGTGTCGATGACGCGGCGCCAGTCCTCCAGCGCGATTTGGTCGATGCTGACGGATTTCAGGCCGACACCCGCATTGTTGAACAGCCCGTCGATCCGGCCCCATTCGCGGGCGGCGCGGTCGAAGGCGGCATCGACCTGCCCCTCGTCCGTGACATCGCAGGGCAGGATCAGTGCGCCCGCATGGCCTGCGGCGGCTTCGGTCAGCGCATCCTCGCGCCGGCCGATCAGGCCCACGCGCCAGCCGTCCTCCAGGAATGCCCGCGCGGTCGCGCGCCCGATGCCGGCGGATGCGCCGGTGACGATGATCGTCCCGCTCATGCCAGGCCCGCCTTGCGCAAAAAGGCCATCATCCGCGCCGACTGATCACCGGTCAGCGGCCAGGCCGAGGGCGGGCGCGTCGGGCCGCAATCCATGCCCGTCGCCTGCAGCGCCGCCTTGACGCCGGTCACGTTGGTGCCGTTCAGCTCCTCGGCGCGGATATCCTCGAAGGCGCGCATCTCGGCGATCAGGGCGTTGGCGCGGGGATAGTCGCCCGCCTCGAGCGCGGCATGGATCGCCATCGAGCGTTCCGGCCAGATGTTGATCAGCCCCGAGGTGAAGCCCCGCGCCCCCACGGCATAGAGCGCGGGCGCCCAGACCTCGGCCAGGCCGCCGACCCAGACGATGGCGGGGTCGCAGGCGGCCTTGGCCTCGGCCAGCTTCAGCGGGTTGGGGGTCGCCCATTTGACGCCGCGCACACCCGGCAGCGCGCACAGATCCGCGATGGCCGCCGTTCCGATGGCGTCGTTGCGCAGATACAGCATCATCGGCAGCCCGCCGCTGGCATCGCTGATGGCGCGGATGTAATCGACCGTGCCGCGCGGGCTTACGAAGGGATCGGGCGGCTGGTGGATCATCAGCGCCGCCGCCCCCGCATCCGCGGATGCCCGCGCAAGGCGGCAGGCATCGCGCAGGCCCCGCCCGACGCCCGCCAGCAGGGGCGCGCGGGGACCCACCATGGCCGCCACCTCGCGCGCCATGGTGCAGGCCTCGTCCGTGGTCAGGGCATAGAATTCACCGGTATTGCCGTTCACGACCGGGATATGCATCCCCGCCCCCAGCGCGCGGTCGATGATGGGCTGCAGGCGGTCGGGCGCGATCTCGCCCGCGTCGTCATAGGGCGTGACGAGAATGCCCGAGATGCCGGTCAGCGCGGTGTCCAGATCGTGTCGTCCCTTGGCGGACTGGTCCATGTGTCTATCCATTCAGAAGATGTCGGGTTCGCCCGCGACGCGGCCGAAATCGGTTTGCAGGAAATCGAAGTCGCAGCCCTGGTCGGCCTGCGTCACGTGACGTTCGAACATCCAGCCCCAGCCACGCTCGAACCGCGGCTGCGGCGGGGTCCAGGCGGCCTTGCGGGCGGCCAGTTCGTCGTCGGGGACCAGCATGTCCAGCCGCCGCGCGTTCAGGTCCATGCGGATGATGTCGCCCGTGCGCAGCAGCGCCAGCGGCCCGCCGACAAAGCTTTCGGGCGCGACATGCAGCACGCAGGCCCCGTAGGACGTGCCCGACATCCGCGCGTCCGAGATGCGCAGCATGTCGCGATGCCCCTGACGGATCAGCGCCTTGGGGATGGGCAGCATCCCCCATTCGGGAAAGCCCGGCCCCCCCTGCGGACCCGCGTTGCGCAGCACCATCACCGTGTCGGGCGTGATCTGCAGATCCTCGTCGTCGACGGCCTTCTTCATTTCGGGATAGCTGTCGAAGACCAGCGCCGGGCCTTCGTGCAAGTGGTATTTCGGATCGCAGGCGGCGGGCTTGATGATCGCGCCGTCGGGGCACAGGTTGCCACGCAGCACCGCCAGAGATCCCTCGCGATAGACCGGGTTCGACAGCGGGCGGATCACGTCGTCGTCGAAGACCTCGGCCCCTTGCAGGTTCTGCGCAAGGCTGCGGCCCGTGACGGTCAGGGCGCTGCCGTCCAGCCGATCCTCGATCTGCTTCATCAGCGCGCGCAGGCCGCCCGCCTGGAAGAAATCCTCCATCAGGTAGTCCTTGCCCGAGGGGCGGACATTCGCGATCAGCGGCGTGTCGCGGCCAAGCGCGTCCAGATCGTCCAGCGACAGGGCGACGCCTGCGCGACGCGCCATCGCGATCAGGTGAACGACCGCGTTCGTCGAACAGCCCGTCGCCATCGCCACGATCGCCGCGTTGCGGACCGAGGCGGGGGTGATGATGCGGTCGGGGGTCAGATCCTCCCAGACCATGCCGACGATGCGGCGGCCGCATTCCGCGCCCATGCGCTGATGCCCCGAATCCACCGCCGGGATCGAGGATGCGCCCGGCAGGGTCAGTCCCATCGCATCGGTGATCGCGGTCATCGTGCTGGCCGTGCCCATCGTCATGCAGGTGCCCGCCGACCGCGCGATGCCGCCCTGCACGCCCAGCCATTCCTCGTCGGTGATGTTGCCCGCGCGGCGTTCGTCCCAGTATTTCCACGCATCCGACCCCGACCCCAGGGTCCGCCCCGCGAAATGCCCCCGCAGCATCGGCCCGGCGGGCAGATAGATCATCGGGACGCCCGCGCTGATCGCGCCCATCACCAGCCCCGGCGTGGTCTTGTCGCAGCCCCCCATCAGCACCACGCCGTCCAGCGGGTGGCTGCGGATCATCTCTTCGGTCTCCATGGCCAGCATGTTGCGATACAGCAGCGAGGTCGGCTTGGTGAAGCTTTCGTCCACCGACAACGCGGGCAGTTCCACCGGAAAGCCGCCCGCCTGCAACACGCCGCGCCGCACGTCCTGCGCGCGTTCGCGGAAATGGGCGTGACAGCTGTTCAGCTCGGACCAGGTGTTCAGGATGCCGATGACGGGCTTGTCGCGGAAATCCTCCTCGCCATAGCCAAGCTGCATCAGGCGCGACCGGTGGCCGAAGCTGCGCAGGTCGTCCGGCGCGAACCAGCGGGCCGAGCGCAGCTGGGAGGGGGTCTTCACGGGATCGGTCAAATCGTCTTTCCTTCCTGTCGTGGTCGCGCGCCGGATCACAGCACCTTGCCGGGATTCATCAGCCCGTCGGGGTCCAGCGCGGATTTGATGCGTTCCATCACGGCCAGCGCGACGGGGTCCTTGTAGCGGCGCAGCTCGGCCCGCTTGACCAGCCCGATGCCGTGTTCGGCCGAGATGCTGCCGCCCATATCCGCCACGATGTCATGCACGATGCGGTTGAAGGCGGGGTACTCGGCAAGGAAATCCGCATCCTTCATCGCCTTTGGCCGCGACAGGTTGAAATGCAGGTTCCCGTCGCCGAAATGCCCGAAGGGGCAGACGCGCAGATCGGGCATATGCGCGTGGCAGGCCGCCGTGGCACGGGTCAGGAAGTCGGCCACGCGCGACACCGGGACCGACACGTCATGCTTGATCGAGGCCCCTTCGGGCTTCTGCGCCTCGGACAGGGATTCGCGCAGGCGCCACAGCCCGTCGCGCTGCGCCTCCGAGGCGCCGATGACGGCATCGCGGATCTCGTCGGCCTCGAATGCGGCGGCCAGCAGGCCCTCCAGCCGCTGGTCCGGATCGGACTGCGCATCGGCCGAGGTCAGCTCGATCAGGGCATAGGCCGGATGGGGTTCGGCCATCGGATCGGAGCAGCCCGGCCCGTGATCCAGCGCCATCTGCAGGGCGAGGCGGTCGACATATTCGAAGGTCGACAGCGCATCCGCGCATTGCCCGCGCAGCCGGTCATACAGCGCCAGCGCCTGTTCCGGCCCCTTCACCCCGACCATCGCCGTCGCGCGGGTGACGGGGCGCGGGAACAGCTTCAGCACGGCGGCGGTGATGATCCCCAGCGTGCCTTCGGACCCCACGAACAGGTGCTTCAGGTCATAGCCGGTGTTGTTCTTGCGCAGCCCGTTCAGGTCCGACAGCACCTGCCCGTCGGGCAGCACCACCTCCAGCCCCAGGACCAGCTCGCGCATGTTGCCATAGCGCAGGACCGCAGTGCCGCCCGCATTCGTGGCAAGGTTTCCGCCGATCTGGCATGACCCCTCGGAGGCCAGCGACATCGGGAACAGCCGGTCCGCCTGCGCCGCAGCGTCCTGCACCACCTGCAGGATGCAGCCCGCCTCGACCGTCATGGTGCTGTTCAACGCATCGACGGATCGGATGCGGTTCAGCCGGTCGGTCGCAAGGATCACGCCGCCCTGCGGAACGCCACCACCGACCAGCCCGGTATTGCCGCCCTGCGGGGTGATGGCAACGCCTGCCGCGCGGCAGATGCGGATGCATTCGACGATCTCGGCGGTGCTGCCGGGACGGATCAGGGCCAGCGCCTCGCCCCGATACAGGCCGCGATCCTCGGCCAGGCGCCCGCCCATCTGGGCGGGGTCGGTGGTGACATGTTGCGCGCCGATCGCCTGTTCCAGGCGCGCGGTCAGCAGATCGGGTCGGGCGGTCAGCATCGGATCACCCACGGCCCTGCGCCGCGTCGCGCAGCCTGCTGATAGTGGTCCGGGTCGAGATCTGTTCGGGATCGGTCACCAGTTCGATGACGGCGGGTCTGCCACTGGCGCGGGCGCGGGCGAAGGCGGGGGCGAAATCCTCGGTCCGGGTGACGCGTTCGGCGTGACAGCCCAGCCCCTCGGCCATGCGGACGAAGTCCTGGTTCATCAGCGTGGTGCCCGACACGCGCCCCGGATGTTCGCGTTCCTGGTGCATGCGGATCGTGCCATAGGTGCCGTTGTTGAACAGCAGCACCACGGGCCGCCCACCATATTGCGCCGCGGTGGCCAGTTCGTTCCCGCTCATCATGAAGCCGCCATCGCCGACGAAGGACAGGGCAAGACGATCGGGGTCGGCCAGCGATGCGGCGACCGCGGCGGGGACGGAATAGCCCATCGCCCCGCAGGTCGATCCGACCACGCGACCCGGACGACCGAAGCGCAGGAAACGCTGCGCCCAGCCGGTATGGTTGCCGGCGTCCAGCGTCACCACCATGTCGGCGGGCAGCCCGTCACGGATCTGCGCCAGTGCCGCACCCATGTCCAGCGGCCAGTCCCCATCAGGCGCGGGCGGTTCGCTGTCGGCGAGATATTCGGCATGCAGCCCCGCGCACCAGTCCGAACAGCGCGCCCCCTGCCCCAGATCGCGCCCGTCCAGCGCATGGGCGACCGAGTCCGGCGTCGCGGCGATGCCTAGGTCGGGGGAATAGACGCGCCCGATCTCGTCGGGGTCGGGATGGATATGGACCAGCCGGATCGCCGGGTTGGGCGGGGTCAGCGTGGTATAGGTCTTGGTCGTCATCTCGCCCAGGCGGGCACCGATCACGACCAGCAGGTCGGCATCCTGCAGGCGCCGATACAGGCTGGGCGCGGTCGAGGTCCCGAAATCGCCTGCATAGACGGGCGAGAGGTTGTCCACGATGTCCTGCCGCCGGAACGAACAGGCCACCGGCAGGTGATTGGCCTCGGCAAAGCGCTGGATCGCGGCGGTCGAGGCATCCGACCACCCCGATCCGCCCAGCAGCAGCAGCGGGCGTTCGGCACGCGACAGCTCGTCCGCAAGCGCATCCAGCCGATCCGGGGCGATCTCCGCTCCGGTCGGGCAGAAGGGCCGCGCATCGGCGACGGCCACGGCATCGGTCAGCATGTCCTCGGGCAAGGCGATCACCACCGGACCGGGCCGCCCCGAGGTCGCGACGCGAAAGGCCCGCGCCATGTATTCCGGGATCCGCCGCGCATCGTCGATCTGGGTCGCCCATTTCGCGACGGGGCCGAACATGGCGCGATAGTCCAGTTCCTGGAACGCCTCGCGGTCGGTCGTGTCGCGGGCTATCTGGCCGACCAGCAGGATCATCGGCGTGCTGTCCTGCTGCGCGATATGGACGCCGATGGCCGCGTGGCAGGCCCCCGGACCGCGCGTCACCATGCAGATGCCGGGACGTCCGGTCAGCTTGCCATAGGCCTCGGCCATGTTGGCGGCGCCTGCCTCGTGGCGGGCATTGATCAGGGTAAAGCGGTCCTGGACGTCATGCAGCGCATCCAGCACCTCGAGATAGCTTTCGCCGGGCACGCAATAGGCGGTGTCTGCGCCGTGGATCAGCAACTGGTCGACAAGGATCTGGCCACCTGTGCGGGTCGCGGTATCTGTGGTCTTCAGCATGTCTCTCTCCGGCTCCGGTCACTCGCCCGGCTGGGTCAGGGGTTTCGACTGGCGCAGGGTCTGGGTGAACCAGATCACGCCCGCGCAGGTCAGCCCGGCCAGGGTCACCCGCCAGTCGGGATAGATGAAGCACAGCGACCCGGCGAACAGGACCATCGCCTGCAGGGGCCGCAGCCTGCCGAAGAAGTAGCGCTGCAGCGCCGCCGCCAGCAGCACGACCCCAAGCGTCGCCTGCGCGATCACCATGAAGATGTGGAACCAGTCGCCCTGCAGCAGGATCGCGGGTTCATAGACGAACATGAAGGGCACGATGAAACCGGTCGCGCCCAGCTTGACCGCCGCCCAGCTGGCCTCGACGATCTTGGCCTGGCTCAGCGTGTTGGCGGCATAGACGGCCATCGCGACGGGGGGCGTGATCGCGGACAGGATCGCGAAGTAGAAGACGAAGAGATGCGCCGCCTCGACCTGCACGCCCAGCTTGACCAGCGCGGGCACCAGCAGCGCGACCTGCACGATATAGGCGGGGGTCGTCGGCATCCCCATGCCCAGGATGATGCCCGCCACCATCGACAGCAGCAGCGCGATCAGCAGCGTGTCCTGCGCCGCCGAGATCACGAAGTTCGAGAAGGTCAGCCCCAGTCCGGTGATGTCGATCACGCCGACCACGATGCCCGCACAGGCGCAGGCCGCAGCGATGGACAGCACGTTCCGCGCGCCGTTCTCCAACGCGCCCAGGATGTTGTCGAGCGTCACGTAATGGCGCGTCGTCTTGCGCAGCGCGGCGGTCGGGATGACCGACACCACCCCGCACAGCGCGGCATAGGGCGCGGAATAGCCCTGCAGCAGCACGCCGATGATGATCGCCAGCGGGATGAACAGGTGGCCGCGCTCGCGCAGCACCTGCATCATCGGGACCTGATCCTCGGCCGGGACGCTGCCCACGCCCATGCGGCGGGCCTCGAAATGCACGGCGGCGAACAGCGCGACATAGAACAGGATCGCGGGCACGATCGCATAGGCCGCGACCTGCAGGTATCCGACGCCCAGGTATTCGGCCATGACGAAGGCCGCGGCCCCCATCACCGGCGGCATGATCTGCCCGCCGGTCGATGCCACGGCCTCGACCGCGCCGGCGAAGGCGGGCTTGAAGCCCATGCGCTTCATCAGCGGGATCGAGAAGGTGCCCGTCGTCATGACATTTGCCACCGCCGACCCCGAGACCGAACCGAACATCCCCGAGGTCACGCAGGCGACCTTCGCCGGACCGCCCACCTGCCGCCCCGTCAGGGCGACCGCGAAATCCATGAACAGCTGGCCCACGCCCATCCGCTCGACCAGCGAACCGAACAGGATGAACAGCACCATGTAGGTCGCCGAGACCGAGATCGGGATGCCGAAGATCCCCTCGGTCGTCATGAACAGCTGTTCCAGGATCACGCTCGGCAGGGTCGAGGTGAAGGTCAGCCCATAGGCCATGAACAGCATGGCCGTGATCGGCAGGACCGGACCCAGCATCCGCCGCGCCCCTTCCAGCAGCAGGACGACCAGCACGATCCCCACCACCATATCCATCGGCAGCAGCGGATCGACATAGAGGAACCGCTGGTACACGTATTCGAGGTTCAACGAGGGATAGAGCGCGGCAAGGCAGGCCACGATCCCCAGCCCCACATCCAGCCAACGCGGGCGTTCGGTCAGCATCCCCTGCCGGTTCACCGTCAGGAAGATCAGCAGCAGCGCCAGCGCCACATGGGTCCCGCGCATGACATAGGGGTTCGGCGGCCCCGCGAACGCGACATAAAGATGCCACAGCGCCATTCCGATCAGGATGACACGCGCGATGCGCCCGATCAGCGGGATGTTGCGGTCGAAAATGGACAGGTTCACGGGGCTCTCCGTCGCTGCCCGGCGGACCGGGCCGTCATTCGGTGCGACCGGGCGGCATCCGCCCGGTCAGGCGATACCCTTGGGATCACTCCATCCCGGCGATGCCGCGTTCGGCATAGAACTCCTTGGCGGCCGAATGCATGGGCACGCCGATATCGGTGGCCATCTCCTCGACGGTCAGCCCCTCCATCGACTTGTTCACCGAGGCGAAGCTGTCCACGTTGTCCGCGACCGCCGCCAGCACCGCCTTGACGATCGTGCCGTCCGTGTCGCAGGGCGCGACCATGTGCGTGTCGTAGCTGAGCGTCTTGATCGCCTGATCGAAGCCCGGATAGGCGCCCGCAGGCACGTCACGAAGCTGGAAGGCCGCGTTCTTGGCCTTGAAATGTTCGAAGGTGGCGTCGTCCACGTTCATCAGCGCGATGTCGCGCGACGATGCCAGGTCCATGACCGACCCCGTCGGCAGCGAGGAACCCAGGGTGAAGATGTCGGCATGGCCGTCCTTCATCTGCGTCGCGCTGTCGGAATAGGACGTGTGCGCGACCGAGCCCAGGTCCTCGTAGGACATGTCCTGCAGGGCCAGCAGCTCTCGCGTCAGGAACTCGCCGGTATTGCCGACCTGCTGGGTCGTCAGCCGCTTGCCCGCCATGTCCGCGATGCCGTTCACGTTCGCATCCGCGATGCTGACGATCTGGAAATATTGCGGGTACAGGATCCCGATATTGCAGACATTGGTCGTGGGCTTGCGGAAGGGTTCCTTGCCCTCCAGGCTGTCCACCGTCGAGATCGAGTTCGCGAAGGCGATCTGGAAGCGCCCCGCGTCCACGCCGACCACGTTCGCCGCACCCGCGCCGGGCGTCACGGTGAAGTCGATATCGGGGTTCTCCCGCTCGACGATGGCCTTGATCTGTCCGCCGACGGGGAACCACGATCCCCCCTGCTGACCGGTCGCCATGGTGATGGCCTGCGCATGCGCGGTCCCCGCCGCCATCAGACCCAGTGCGGTACACGCGGCAAGACGCGCGGCTGTGCTTCTGCGGAACATCGATTCCCCCTCCCTGGAATATGTCATCTGCTGTCGGATCAATGGGTCCCGCGATGGCCGCTCCTCCTGCGGCGGGGTCCCGGATCACCTGTGGCAAGGTTGCGGCAAAGGGGCGCTTCCTGTCAATTATTAATACATCAGGAAGGGGTCGGATTCCTTTTATCACTATGTTATCGTTGTAATATATTAGTCATATCAGATCTTGTCCGCAGATCTGTTGACATCAGGCATGACAAGATGGACGCTTGATGGAACTGGCGGCAGGAGGCGCGGGAATGACCATATCGCAAGGGCTTGCAGCGGCGCTGCGCGCGCCACGGGGGCTGGTCGTGGCGGTCAGCGGCGGCGTCGACAGCCTGTGCCTGACGGCGGCTGCGGCACGTGTGCGCGACGGCGATCTGCGCATGGTGCACGCATCCTCGGCGGCGGTTCCGGCCGAGGCGACGGGACGCGTGCGCCGCATGGCGGCCGACCTGGGGCTGCCGCTGGACGTGGTCGATGCCCGCGAATTCGCGGACGAGCGTTACCGCGCGAACCCGGTCGACAGGTGCTACTATTGCAAGACGAACCTCTATCGCACGCTGGTCGCGGCCAATCCCGGCCATGTGGTCGCCTCGGGGACGAACCTTGACGATCTGGGCGATTACCGCCCCGGCCTGCGCGCCGCCGGGGAACACGGCGTGATCCACCCCTTCGCGGATGCCCGCATGACCAAGGACGACGTGCGGCGGCTGGCGGACGGGCTGGGCCTGCCGCAGATCGCCGCGCTGCCCGCATCGCCCTGCCTCGCCAGCCGCATCCAGACCGGCCTGCGCGTCGAACCCGGGGAACTGCGCATGATCGACACGGTCGAGACGCGCCTGCGCGAGGTTCTGGGCCCCGTCACGCTGCGCTGCCGCCGCCAGCCCCATGGCATCGCGATCGAGATCGACGGGACCCGCCTTGCCGCCCTGTCCGACCCCGACCGGCAGGACATCGCGCGGCTGGCCCGCATCGCGCTCGACGAACACGGATATACGGGGCTGGCGATCCGCCTCGCCCCCTACAGGCAGGGGAGCGCGTTCATCCATGCGTGACCAGGGAACCGACAGCCACCCGCTGGTGACCTTCGACCGCGACCGGCAGGACCGGATCGGCCTGCCCGAGGCGGTCCTGGCCGAGCCGAAGACGATCGACCAGTTGTCGGCCATCATCGGGGATGCCATGGCCGAGGGGCGCCGCCTTCTGCTGACGCGCCTGACGCCCGACCAGCACGCGGTCCTTGGCGCGGACGCACGCGCGGCGCTGGACTATTGCGCGACCTCGCGCACGGCGATCCTGGGGGGCTGCCCCGAACCCGACACGCGGCTGCGCATCGCACTGGTCAGCGCCGGAACCTCGGATGCCGGGCCGCTGATCGAGGCGCAGCGCGTGCTGGCCCATGCAGGCCATGGCGCGCATGTCTTCGCGGATTGCGGGGTCGCGGCCCTGTGGCGGCTGACCCGCCACCAGGAAACCTTGCGCGGGATGGATGTCGTCATCGTCTTCGCCGGAATGGATGCGGCGCTGCCGAGCGTCGTGGGCGGGATGGTGCCGGGGCTGGTCATCGCGGTGCCGACCTCGGTCGGATACGGGGTCGCGACGGGCGGGCGCGTGGCGCTGGATTCCGCGCTGGCAAGCTGCGCATCCGGTGTGCTCGTGACCAATATCGACAACGGCTATGGCGCGGCCTGCGCGGCGTTGCGCATGGCGAATGTCACCGCAAGGGGGGCCCGGCCATGAGAATGCTGCCCTCGGTCAACCTGTCGGATCCCACCCCCGCGCCCACCGCGGACGAGGGCGCGAAGCTGACCATCCGCAAGCGCAAGACGCTGGCAGACCAGCTTTACGGTCAGATCCTGGAACAGATCGTGTCGGGCGTGCTGCAACAGGACGCCAAGCTGCCATCCGAGAACCAGATCTGCGCCGCGTTCGAGGTGTCCCGCCCCGTCGTGCGCGAAGCCCTGCGCCGCCTGCAGGAGGACGGCCTGATCGAGGCGCGGCGCGGTGTCGGATCCTTCGTGCGCAAGCGTCCGCCGCAGGGGCTGGTGCAGTTCACCACCTCGGACAGCGTGGCGGGCCTGCTGCGCTGCATGGAGGCGCGGATGGCGGTCGAGGGGCAGACCGCCCGCCTTGCCGCGCTGCGCGCCACCCCGCGCGACATCGCGGCCATCGAAGCCGCGCTGCGCGTCCTCGAAGGCGCGATGAAGCGACGAGAGGTGGGGCGCGACGCCGATTTCGGCTTTCACCTGGCCGTGGCCGAGGCCAGCGGCAACGAGGTCTTCGTCGCCATGCTGAACGCCATCCGTGAGCAGACCGAACGCGCCATCACCGTCGCCCAGAGCATCACGGTCGGCGGCACGCAGGCCCGCGTCGATCGCGTCTCGTTCGAGCATCGCCAGATCTTCCAGGCGATCCTGGCCCGCGACAGCGAGGCCGCCGGCCTGTCGATGGCCTATCACCTGATGCAGGCGCGGCGCCGGATCACCGATTACGCGCAGGACGACTGATCAGCCGAAATATTCGGGGAAGGCCGCGCGCTTCTCGGACAGGCGGTCGACGGTGCGGCGCAGGTGGCGGCGCATGGCCTCGGCGGCATCCTCGGGTCGCCCTGCGGTGATCGCCTCGATGACCGCGCCATGCCCGTCGATCACCGCGCTCATGTTCGCGTGGCTGTCGGCGGCGGCGGGCGCATCGGGCAGGAAGATGCGGCGCAGCCGGTCCAGATGCCCCGACCGGCTGCGCATCAGCCGCGCGGTCTGCATGTGACCGGCAGCGGCGAACAGCGCCATGTGGAACACCTCGTCCAGTTCCTGGAAGGTGGCGATACTGTCGGCGTCGCCCACCAGGCTGGATTGCAGCTTGTGGATGCCGCGCAGCCGCTCCAGGTCCTCGGGGGCGATCGCGGTGGACAGTTCGCGCACGACCTCGGTCTCCAGCGCCATGCGCAGGAACTGGGCCTCGCGGATGGCGGTCACGTCGATGGGCGCGACCAGCGTGCGCGACTGCGGAAAGATCAGGACCAGCCCTTCCTCGGCCAGTTGCTGCAGGGCATCGCGCAGGGGCGTGATGCTGACGCCGAACTGGCGCGCAAGCTCGGCCCGCGGCAGGGGCGTTCCGGGGACCAGCTCCAACCGGACGATCCGGCTGCGCAGTGCGTCATAGACGCCGCGCCCCGCCTGCCCCCCTTCGAACAGGCCCTGCGATATGCCCTGCAGGCCGAACCCCGCGGCAAGTCCAAGGCCGGATGGCGACGGGATGTCGGACGGGGTGCCATGCTGTTCGGCCATTGCGACTGTTCCTCGAGCTTCGTATATTCTAATATATCAGATGGGCGGAATCTGTCGATCCCCTCGACCCGGGATACCGCATTCCGCCCAGCTTGGGGAGGAGACATCATGGAAGATCGAACCGCCGCCACGATCGCGCGGCCGCGCATCCTGCGCCTGAACGCGGGTGACAACGTCGCGGTCGCCCTGCAACCGATCCCCGCGGGATGCGCGCTGCCCGAACTGGGCATCACCGCGCGGCAGGAGATCCCGCAGGGCCACAAGATCGCGCTGCGCCCCATCCCCGAGGGTTCGCCCATCCTGAAATTCGACGTGGTGATCGGCTATGCGGGAACCGACCTGCAAGCCGGCGACTGGCTGCACAGCCACAACATCCGCTTCGACGCGGTCGAGAAGGACTATGCCTTCGCGCGCGACTATCGTCCGACCCGCATCCTGCCGCCGGACAGGCGGGCCGTGTTCCAGGGCATCCGCCGCGCGAACGGACGCGTGGGGACGCGCAACTATATCGGGCTGTTCGTGACGGTGAACTGCTCGGCCACGGTCGCCCGCAAGATCGCCAATCACTTCGACGAGGAACGCCTGCAGGACTGGCCGCACGTCGATGGCGTCATCCCCTTCATCCACGAATCCGGCTGCGGGATGGAGATGACGGGCGAACCGATGGACCTGCTGCGCCGCACGCTGGCGGGCTATGTCCGCCATCCGAACATGGCGGGCGCGGTGGTCGTCTCGCTCGGTTGCGAGCGTAACGACCTGATGCAGTTCTTCCGCGACCACAGCCTGGCCGAGGGCAAGATGCTGCGCAGCATCACCATGCAGCATGTCGGCGGCACCGCCCGCGCCATCGCCGAGGGCAAGGAGGCCGTGCACCAGATGCTGGACCGGGCGAACGAGGTCCGGCGCGAGCCCTGCTCGGCGGAACATATCACCATCGGCATGCAATGCGGCGGCTCGGACGGGTTGTCGGGGCTGACGGCCAACCCCGCCCTGGGGGCTGCCGCCGACATCCTGATCCGCAATGGCGGCACCGCGATCCTGTCGGAAACCCCCGAGATCTTCGGCGTCGAACAGCTTCTGACCCGCCGCGCCCGATCCGAGGAGGTGGGCCGCAAGCTGGTCGACCGGATGGACTGGTGGCTGGATCACACCCGTGGCCGCGACACGCAGATCAACGGCAATGTCAGCCCCGGCAACAATGCGGGCGGGCTGGCCAACGTGCTGGAGAAGTCGCTCGGCGGGGCGAAGAAGGGCGGCACGACCGGGCTGATGCAGGTCTATCGCTATGCCGAACCTGTGGACGAGAAGGGCCTTGTCTTCATGGATACGCCGGGCTTCGATCCGGTCTCGGCCACGGGTCAGATCGCGGGGGGCGCGAACCTGATCTGCTTTACCACCGGTCGGGGGTCGTGCTTCGGCAGCTACCCCTCGCCCACGATCAAGCTGGCCTCGAACAGCGCGATGTTCGCACGGATGGAGGAGGACATGGACGTCAATTGCGGCCGCATCGCCGACGGCACCAGCACCGTCGAGGAGATGGGAGAGGAGATCTTCCGCACCATCCTGGACATCGCATCGGGCCGGCAAAGCAAATCCGAGGCGCTTGGCGTGGGCGAGGATGAATTCGCCCCCTGGCCCATCGGCGTGACGGGATAAGGCCATGACCCAACTTGCGAAACCGAACTATGTCCGGCTGGTCGAGGATACGCCCCTGCCCCGCATCGCGCTGTGCCGCCAGCGGTTCCAGGGCACGCGGATCGACGATCCGGCCCGCGCGATCCACGAAGCGCTGGCCGCCGCCGATTGCGCGTCGAAGATCCGCCCCGGCATGTCCATCGCCATCACCGCGGGCAGCCGCGGCATCGCGGCCTTTCCCGAACTGCTCGCGGCCATCGTCGCGGAAATCCGTGCGCGGGGGGCCGACCCCTTCGTCGTGCCGGCGATGGGCAGCCATGGCGGCGCCACCGCCGAGGGTCAGACCGCCGTTCTGGCCAAGCTGGGCGTCACCGAGGACGTCATCGGCTGTCCCATCCGATCCAGCATGGACACGGTCGAGATCGGTCGACTGGAGAACGGCATGTCCGTCCGCATGGACCGCCACGCGCAGGATGCCGACGGCATCGTCCTGTTCAACCGCATCAAGCCCCACACCTCGTTCCGCGCGCCGAACGAAAGCGGGCTGGCCAAGATGCTGTCCATCGGTCTGGGCAAGCAGTCGGGGGCCGAGGCATGCCATTCGCGCGGCATCGACCAGGTGCCGATCTATGTCGATCTGATGGCGCGGATGAAGCTGGAACGCTGCAAGGTGCTGTTTGGCATCGGCACGATCGAGAACGCCTATGACCAGCTGTCCGACATCGCGGTCCTGGACAGCGAGGGTCTGCTGGAGGCCGAACAGCCCTGGCTGCAAAAGGCGATGGCGAACATGCCGCGCCTGCCGGTCGGGCCAGCCGATGCGCCCTCGGCTGCGGGCAGCCTGGATGTGCTGGTCGTCGATCAGATCGGCAAGGAGTTTTCGGGCACCGGCATGGACCCGAACATCACGCATCGCTTCTCGTCGGCCAGGATGATGGCGCATGCCACGCTGCATGTCTCGCGCCTTGCCGCGCTGGAGCTGTCGCCGCGCAGCAACGGCAACGGCAACGGTGCGGCCCGCGCGGACGTGGTGACCGCGCGGTTGGAACAGGCCTTCGACCGAGAGGCCGTCTATGCCAATGCGCTGACCTCGACCGTGCTGCTGCAGGCCAAGATGCCGATGGTCATGCCCGACGATCGCAGCGCCATCCAGGCCGCGATCAAGACCTGCGGCGCCGAGGATATCGCCAAGGCCCGCCTGCTGCGCATCCCCAACACGCTGCAGCTGGAATACCTCTATGCGTCCGAGGCCATGCTGCCGGAACTGCAGGACAGGCCGGGGATCGAGGTGATCGGCCCGCCCGAGCCGATGCGCTTCGACGGGGTGCGGCTGGCGAACCCGTGGCCCGGGGCGCATCCATGAGGCGGCATCTGCATCTGGACCCGCTTGGCGGGATAGCGGGCGACATGTTCGTCGCGGCGATGCTGGACGCCTTTCCAGACCTGACGGATCGCGTGCTGGCCGATGTGGCCGCCGTGCTGCCCCATGACGCGGGCACCGCGCGGCTGGAACGCGGCATGTCGCGGGGCATGTCGGTCCTGCGCTTCGGCCTGCATGGCGGGCACGCGCATGACCATCATCACCACCATCACCATGACCACGCGACGACCTATGCCGCGCTGCGCGACCGCATCGGCGCCGCGCCGCTGTCCGAGGGCACCGCGCACCACGCCTGCGCCATCCTGCACCTGATCGCCCTGGCCGAGGCTGCGGCCCATGACCTGCCGCTGGAGAAGGTGCATTTCCATGAACTGGCCGACTGGGATTCGCTGATGGATGTCGTGGCGGCGGGCAGCATCGTCGCGGCCCTGGCCGATGCGACATGGTCCTGCGCGCCCCTGCCGCTTGGCGGGGGCACGATCTGCACGGCGCATGGCATCCTGCCGGTGCCTGCACCGGCCACCGCGCGGATCCTGCAGGGATACGACTGGATCGATGACGGGATCGGCGGCGAACGCGTGACGCCCACGGGCGCGGCCATCCTGGCGCATGTGACCGGCGGACGCCCCGCCCCCACCCCTCCTGGTGGGCGCATGGGGGCGACCGGCATGGGCGCGGGCACGCGCGACCTGCCCGACCGCCCGAACGTGCTGCGCGTCACGACCTTCGACATCGCGCATGGGACGGACCGCGACCGGGTCGTCCAGCTTGCCTGCGATCTGGACGACATGACCGGAGAGGAGATCGGCGCCGCGACCGACCGCCTGCGCGACATGCCGGGGGTCTTGGACCTGACCCTGCTGAATGCGCAGGGCAAGAAGTCGCGCCCCGTGACGCGGATGGAACTTCTGTGCGATCCGGGATGTGCAGAGGCTGTCGCGGCGCGGATGTTCGACCTGACCTCGACCATCGGGATCAGGCGCACCGAGGTCGCGCGCCTCGTCCTGCCAAGATGCGCGACGACCGCCGCCGGGATGCCCGCCAAGACCGTCGGCCGCCCCGGCGGCACCACCACCAAGATCGAGGACGAGGCGCTGCGCACCCATGAAACGCTGGCCGCAAGGCGTGCCGCCGCAAAAAATATCGTCTGATCCGAAAAAAAATCATCCGCCCTGCATCCAAACGCCCCCACCCCCGAGTCCTTGTGGGTATGGAGGCTGCGGATGAACCGTGGTCGATCCCACCTAGGAGAAGACCGATGCTGAACAAGTTTGCCGGCCTGACCGTCGCCACCCTGATGACCACCACCGCAGCCATGGCCGACGACCACGGCGCGAAGATGGCCATCGGCCTGTCGGGCGACAAGATGCTGCACATGATCGACGCGTCTTCGGCCAGCGTCACCGCCTCGATGGAGGTCGAGGGCGTGGACAAGCTGCTGGGCATCGACCTGCGTCCCGCCACCGGTCAGCTGATCGGCGTCACCGACGGCTTCGAGATCGTCGAGATCGACCCCGAGACCGGCGCCGCGACCGTCATCTCGACCATGGATACCGAACTGCCGATCGAGGGCGACGCCGCCGTGATCGTGGACTTCAACCCGATGGCCGACAAGCTGCGCTTCATGTCGGGCACCACGAACCACCGCGTCGACATCGAATCCGGTGCCGTGACTGTCGATGGCAGCCTGGCCTTCGAGGAACAGGACATGCATGCGGGCGAGGCCCCGGCCATCGTCGCCGCCGCCTATATCAACAGCTTCGGCAAGCCCGAGGGCACGGCGATGTACGACATCGACAGCACCATCGTCGCGCTGATCCAGCAGACCTCGCCCAATGACGGCACGCTGGCCGCCGTGGGCAAGCTGGGCATCGACGGCACCGACACCTATGCGTTCGACATCGCGACCGATGCCGAAGGCACGAACACCGCTTGGCTGGCCGCAGGCAGCCAGCTTCATACCGTTTCGCTGGAAGATGGCAGCGTCACCGACAGCTGGGACATCCAGGGTGCCGATGGCGCAATCCTCCGCGACATCACTTTCATGACCGCGAAGTAACGTTGAAAGAGTGAACAGCCGGCGCGGGGGCGGTCCCGCGCCGGCACCCGAAAAAGCCTGCGCATTTGACAAACGGTGCGACGGCGGCATAGCCCTTGGACGAAGGGCGCGGACAACCGCGCCGAGGGGGGCGGAAGTCGAATTGTCTGATCATGCGGCATTGCTGAGGGCCTGCGCGGGCGGCGACAAGGACGCGCTTCGCAGGCTGGTCGATCTTGAAGGCGGGCGGATGCTGGGCGTCGCGCGGCGGATGCTGCGCCGGTCAGACCTGGCCGAGGACGCGGTCCAGGACGCGCTGGTCCTGATCTGGCGCCGCGCGCATCAATACGATCCCGAACGGGGCCATGCGCGGGGCTGGATCTTCACCATCCTGCGCAACCGCTGCCTGACCATGCTGCGCCACGAGGATCGGGGAGAGACGACGGACCCCGCCGACGAACGTGCCGTGGACGACGCCTTCGACCGGCTGCCGCAATCGCTGGACCTGCGCGCCTGCCTGGACGGGCTGGAACCCGAGACACGCCGCGCGATCCTGTCGTCCTATGTGCTGGGCCACAGCCACGGAGAGATCGCGGGCCGCATGGATGCGCCGCTCGGATCGGTGAAGTCCTGGCTGCGACGGGGCCTCGTGAAACTGAGGGAGTGCCTGACATGACGACCCAGGTGCCTGACACCCTGCTGGACGAAGTCGCGCTCGGGCTTGCACCCGACGAAGACATCCGCCGCGTCGAGGAACTGGCCCTTGCCGACCCTTCGATCGCCGCGCGCCTGGAACGGGCGCGGCTGCGCTTCCTGCCGCTGGACGATACCGCGCCCGAAATGCCCCTGCCGGACGGGTTCTGGGACCGCCTGCGCGCGCAGCTGGACCAGGCCCCTGCCCGCGCCGCGAATGTCGTGAACCTTGCCGATCGGCGGCTGCGTCGCTGGCGCATGACCGCGATGGGCGGCATGGCCGCAGCCGCGACGCTGGCCGCGATGCTGGGCTGGTCGCTGCTGCAAAGTCCCGACCCCTCGGTCGTCGCGGTCCTGCTGGACGCCGAAGGAGAGGCGGTCGCCCTGATCGAGGGGCAGCCCGACAACACCACCCGCGTCACCCTGCTGGAACGACCCGACCTGCCCGCAGGCCGCGTGATGCAGGTCTGGACCAAGCCCGACGCGGACGGGCTGCCAGTATCGCTCGGGCTGCTGGTGGCGGGGCGCTCGGACACCCTGACGGTGCCGGGACTGCCCGAACCCGATGCAAGCCAGCTCTACGAGATCACCGCGGAACCCGAGGGCGGGTCGCCGACCGACCTGCCGACCGGCCCGATCCTGGGCAAGGGGCTGGCCAAGAAGCCGGTGATCTAGCGCCTGACGCTGATCGACAGGCTGCGCGGGCGGTCGTCCAGATCGAAGGCCGCCTCGTCGAAGCGCGGGGCGCGCATCATCGGGCGGGCATTGCGCGACACGCCCCACGCCTCTTGCGGCAGGCCGATGGCATTGGTGTCAAGCCGCCCGTTGTCGTTGCTGTCATGCAGCACGGCGATGGCATAGCGGCCCGGCGCGATCCCCTCGAAGACGCAGCGCCCCTGCCCCGCGGGCACGCGCTGGCCCGCAACCTCGTTGCTGCCGGGGAACCCATCGGCGCGGTCGTGCAGCGCGCAGAAGACGCTGCCCTCGGTCGATGGCAGATCCGTCAGTGCAATCTCGATCCGGCCCGCCATCAGGGGCGCAGGCAGGATCAGGGCGATCAGGCACAGGCTGCGCAGCATCGTCTTCCCCGTTTCGCGACAATACCCGCGCAGGGAAGCACCGACCGCACCCGCCCGCAAGTCCACGTTCCCGTGAGGGGCGCCCATGAAGAAGGGGCGCGCAACAAGGCACGCCCCCAACAGGTCTTCGGGATCGCCCGATCAGGCGGCCAGGTCGAAGCGGTCCGCGTTCATCACCTTGGTCCATGCCGCGACGAAATCGCGGGCGAACTTCTCGGCGTTGTCGTCCTGGGCATACAGCTCGACATAGCTGCGCAGGATCGAGTTCGAACCGAACACCACGTCCAGCCGCGAGGCCGTCCAGCGGACCGCGTCCGTCTTGCGGTCGCGGATCTCGTAGGTGCCCTCGTCCGTCTTGGTCCAGCGATAGCACATGTCGGTGACGTTGACGAAGAAGTCCTGCGTCAGCGCGCCTTCGCGATCGGTCAGCACGCCCAGCTTGCTGCCGCCGTGATTGGCGCCCAGCACGCGCAGACCGCCCAGCAGGACGACCATTTCCGGCGCGGTGAGGCCCATCAGCTGGGCGCGGTCCAGAAGCAGCTCCTCGGGGTTGACCGAGTAGTCGCGCTTCAGCCAGTTGCGGAAGCCGTCATGGATCGGCTCGAGCGCGTCGAAGGACGGCGCGTCCGTCATCTCGTCGGTCGCGTCGCCGCGGCCCGGCGCGAAGGGCACGGTCAGCTCCATCCCGGCGGCCTGCAGGCCACGCTCGATCCCGACATTGCCGGCCAGCACGATCACATCGGCCAGCGAGGCGCCGGTTTCGGCTGCGATCGGTTCCAGCACCGACAGGACCTTCTGCAGGCGGGCGGGTTCGTTGCCTTCCCAGTCCTTCTGCGGGGCCAGGCGGATGCGGGCACCGTTGGCACCGCCGCGCATGTCCGACCCGCGGAAGGTGCGGGCGCTGTCCCATGCGGTGGTGACCAGCTCGGCCAGGGTCAGGTCGGTGGCGGCGATCTTCGCCTTCACGGCCTCGACGTCATAGCCGGTGTTGCCTGCGGGAACCGGATCCTGCCAGATCAGATCCTCGGCCGGGACGTCCGGGCCGAAATAGCGCGCCTTCGGACCCATGTCGCGGTGGGTCAGCTTGAACCAGGCGCGGGCGAAGCAGTCGTCGAAATAGGCGGGATCGGCCATGAACTTCTCGCAGATGGCGCGATAGGCCGGATCGACCTTCATCGCCATGTCCGCATCGGTCATGATCGGCATGCGCCGGATCGAGGGATCCTCGACATCGGCGGGCATGTCCTCTTCCTTGATGTCGACGGGCTCCCACTGCCAGGCACCTGCGGGCGACTTGCGCAGTTCCCATTCATGCCCGAACAGCATGTCGAAATAGCCCATGTCCCACTTGGTCGGGTTCGTGGTCCATGCACCCTCGATGCCGCTGACCATGGTGTCGCGACCGATGCCGCGGCCATTGGTCTTCATCCAGCCGACGCCCTGGAATTCGGGATCGGCGGCCTCGGGCTCGGGGGACAGATCCTCGGCCTTGCCGTTGCCGTGGCACTTGCCGATCGTGTGACCGCCGGCGGCGAGCGCTGCGGTTTCCTCGTCGTTCATGGCCATGCGGGCAAAGGTCTCGCGGACCTGGGCGGCGGTCGCCATCGGATCGGGCTTGCCGTTCACGCCTTCGGGGTTGACGTAGATCAGGCCCATCTGGACGGCTGCCAGCGGGTTGTCCATCGTCTCGGGCTTGGTGACATCCTCGTAGCGGTTGTCGGATTCGGCCAGCCACTCGCGCTCGGCACCCCAGTAGGTGTCCTTCTCGGGGTGCCAGATATCCTCGCGGCCGAAGGCGAAGCCGAAGGTCTTCAGGCCGGCGACCTCATAGGCGATGGTGCCGGACAGGATCATCAGGTCGGCCCAGCTGATCTTGTTGCCGTATTTCTTCTTGATCGGCCACAGCAGGCGGCGGCCCTTGTCGGTGTTGACGTTGTCGGGCCAGCTGTTCAGCGGCGCAAAGCGCTGGTTGCCGGTCCCGCCGCCGCCGCGACCGTCGGCCAGGCGATAGGAACCCGCCGCGTGCCACGCAACGCGGGCGAACATCCCGACATAGCTGCCCCAGTCGGCGGGCCACCACTCCTGGCTCTCGACCATCAGCTTGCGGACATCGGCCTTCAGCGCCTCGACATCCAGCTTCTGCAGCTCGGCGCGGTAATCGAAATCCGCGCCATAGGGCGTGGTCTTCGCGTCATGCTGGTGCAGGATGTCGAAGTTCAGCGCGCTCGGCCACCAGTCGGTGTTCTGGCTGGCGGTCGAGGTATGGCTGCCATGCATCACCGGGCATTTGCCGGTGTTCATCGGGTTGCCGTCCATGTCGGTCTCCGTCTCTCTGGTCAGGTGCGACGGCACGCGTGCCGCCCTTGCCGCGCCGGAACACGAAGGGTCCGGCGAATCGTCATGCGCCATTTCTAGCCCATCTCGCCCATCAGGTGAATTTGGATCGCCTGATCGTCATGCAAAGTTCACCTTATAACGCGCAGACCTTGCGGGCATGAAAAAGGGCCGCGAAATGCGGCCCCGTTCTCAGATCTGGCGTTCGGGCATCTGGACGACCAGGCCGTCCAGCTCCTCGGTGACCTTGATCTGGCAGGTCAGCCGCGACCGCGTCGGGTCGGGTTCGTAGGCAAAGTCCAGCATGTCCTCTTCCATCGGGTCGCGCGGCGGCAGACGGTCCAGCCATTCCGGCGCGACATAGACGTGGCAGGTCGAACAGGCGCAGGCCCCGCCGCAATCGGCGTCGATGCCGGGCACGCCGTTGTCGCGCGCGCCTTCCATCACGGTCATGCCGGGACGGACCTCGACCTCGTGGCGGGTGCCGGTATGTTCGACATAGGTAATCTTGGCCATCAGCTGGTTCCCTTGTTGTCCGGCCCAGTTAAGCAACGCCGACCCGTTTGAAAAGGGGCAGCCCGGCACCGGGCCGCCCCCTGCGGGTCACTCTTCCTCGGCGATGGGCAGAGCCACGAACAGCGGCGCGCCTTCGCGGCGGATCAGCATCAGGACCGAACGGCGGCCGGCATCGCGGGCGTCCTGCACGCGGGCCTCCAGATCGGCGATGCTGCCGACGGGCTGCTGGTTCACCTCGGTGATGACATCGCCCGCGGCCAGCCCCTTCTCGGCCGCGGCCGAGCTTGCATCGATGCCGGTGATGACAAGACCCGACGCATCGCGGGGCGCGCCCAGCTCCTGCGCCATCTCGGGGGTCAGGGGCGTCACGGTCAGGCCCAGCAGCTCGGTCTCGCCCTCGGGCTCGTCCGACTGCGCCTCGCCCTGCGCGGTCTCGCGGCGGCCGATGGTGACGTCCAGCACCTCCTCGTCGCCGTCGCGCTGGATGGTGACCTCGACGGGTTCACCCACCGGGGCATCCGCGACGCGGCGCACCAGGTCGCGCGTATCCTCGACGGGTTCACCGCCGAAAGCGGTGATGACGTCGCCCGCCTTCAGCCCCGCATCCTGCGCGGGACCTTCGGGGACATCGGTGATCATCGCGCCGCCGGGCTCGTCGAGGCCAAGGGCCTCGGCCATCTCCTCGGTGACGTCCTGGATCATGACGCCCAGCCAGCCTCGACGCGTCTCGCCAAAGTCGCGCAGCTGGTCGACCACCTCGGATACGACATTCGACGCCATCGAGAAACCGATCCCGATCGAGCCGCCATTGGGCGACAGGATCGCAGTGTTCACGCCGATCACCTCGCCCTTGAGGTTGAACAGCGGGCCGCCGGAATTGCCGCGGTTGATGGCCGCGTCGGTCTGGAGATAGTCGTCATAGGTGCCCGACAATTCGCGGTTCCGCGCCGACACGATCCCGGTCGAGGCCGAGAAGCCCTGCCCCAGCGGGTTGCCCAGGGCCAGCACCCAGTCGCCCACGCGGGCGGCGTCGCTATCGCCGAAGCCCACGAAGGGGATCGCGTCCTCGCTCTCGACCTTCAGCAGCGCGATATCGGTCGAGGGGTCGGTCCCCACGACCTCGGCTGCCAGCCGCTCGCCGGAATAGAACTCGACCTCGATCTCGTCGGCGCCGTCGATCACGTGGTTGTTCGTGACGATGAACCCGTCGGCCGAGATGACGAAGCCCGACCCAAGCGCGTTCGAGCGCTGCGGCATCTGGCGCTGCGGGCTGCCATCGGGTCCGGGCATCCCCGGAAAGCCGAACTCGCGGAACAGGTCGGAAAACGGGCTGCCTTCGGGGAAGACCGGGCCGCCCTGCGTGGGCTGCGAGACGACGGCGGTGGTGGTGATGTTCACGACCGCGGGCGAGACCTGCTCGGCAAGGTCGGCAAAGCTGCCGGGCATCACGTGCTGGGGCGCGGCTTCGGCACCGTCGACGCCCAGGGGCTTGTTGGCGTCTGCCGCCTCCTGCGCCTCCTGGCTGATCTGGGGGGCCGTGTCCTCGTTGGCGGGCTCGACCACCTGCTGGGCACCGGCATGGCCGAGGCCCAGCAGAAGCGCCGTCGCCGATGCGGTCAGAAGATGCCGAGGAAGAAGCTGTTTCATGCTGTATGTCCTCTGTTTTTCGAGACATTTTCCGGAGGATGCACCCCCGGACCTGCCGGATCCATCGAAAACCTATCCCTCGGCGCGTTGCAAATAAACCACGCTCTCGGGATGTGAACTGATCGTGATTGGGCAATGGAAAAGGGCGGGACCGCAAGGCCCCGCCCCCTTCGGGTTCGGATCAGTTCGCCGGGGTCTCGGCCTCTTCCTCGGGGGCCTCTTCCTCGGGGGCCGGTTCGTCGGTCCCTTCGGCGGGCGCGTCCTCGGCGGGCTGGCTTTCCAACTCGGCGTCGGGGGCCACGATCTCGGGGGCCTGCTGCGGCGGGGGCGACAGGCTCTCGGGGACCGGGGTCAGCTTGACGCCGGCATTCTCGCCCAGGCGGTTGCCCTCGCGGTCGGTGACCTCGGGGGTGACCAGTTCCTCGTCCTCGGCAGGCTCGACCGGCTTCGGCACGTTCAGACGCTCGGCCGAGTTTCCGGCAGGCACGGGCGTCGACGCAGGCCGCGCGTTCTCGGCCCCGTCACCCGACAGGTAGGTGAAGAACTCGCTGTCGGGCTGCATCACCATCGAGCTGTTGCTGCCCTTCAGCGCGCGTTCATAGGACGTGAGCGAGCGGGTGAAGGCGAAGAACTCGGGGTCGCGGCCATAGGCATCGGCATAGATCGCGTTGCGCTGCGCATCGGCCTCGCCTCGGACGATCTCGGCGCGGCGGCTGGCCTCGGAGGTCAGCTCGACCACGGTCCGGTCGGCTGCGGCGCGGACCCGCTGCGCGGCTTCCTGACCGCGGGCGATCTCGTCCGCGGCCTCGCGTTCACGCTCGGCCCGCATCCGGGCATAGGTCGCGGTCAGATTCTGCTCGGGCAGGTCGGTCCGGGTCAGGCGGACGTCGATGAACTCGACCCCCAGCCCTTCCGAGTTGTTGCGCGCCTCGTCGCGGATCTGGTTCATCAGCGAGGTGCGTTCATCCGACAGCACGGTGGTCGAGGGCACGGTGCCCAGCACTTCGCGGATGGCGTTCCGGACGATCGGCTCCAGCCGCTGCTGCGCGGTATCGACACCGCCCGAGCCAACGGCCTGGCGGAAACGGACCGGATCGGTGATGCGCCAGCGCGCGAAGGCGTCGACGACAAGGCGGCGGTCGTCGGCGGGCGTGACTTCCAGCGGGCTGGTGGGCAGCCCCAGGATGCGGCCGTCATATTTGACCACGTTGTCGAGGAAGGGCACCTTGAAGTTCAGGCCCGGCGCCTCCTGCACATCGACCACGCGGCCAAGGCGCAGGACCAGCGCCTTCTCGCGCTCGTCGACGATGAACAGGGCGCTGCCGGCCAGGACGCCGGCGACGATCAGTGCGGGCAGCGCAAGGGCTGCAAGGGTCTGCGTACGGCGTGCCATCAGTTCGACCCTCCGTTGCCTTGGTCAGATCCGGTGGTGCGGTTCCCGCGCAGCTGGTCCAGCGGCAGATAGGGCACGACGCCCGATCCCTCGTTCAGACCTTCGCCCAGGATGATCTTGTTCACGTCGCCCAGGACCTGCTCCATCGTTTCCAGATACATCCGGCGCCGGGTGACTTCGGGCGCGTTCACGTATTCCTCGTAGATCGAGTTGAAGCGCGCGGCCTCACCCGATGCGGTGTTGACGGCCTCGGCGCGGTAGCCCTCGGCCTGTTCCAGCGACTGCGCCGCGTCACCGCGGGCCTGCGCCAGCACGCGGTTGGCATAGGCGTCGGCCTCTTTCTCCAACCGGTCGCGTTCCTGCTGCGCGGCCTGCACGGCGCGGAAGCTGTCGATCACCTCTTCGGGCGGGTCGGCACGGTCGAGGTTGACGCGGACGACGTTGATCCCGGACTGATAGGCGTCCAGCGTCTGCTGCACGGCCTCTTGCAGGTCCTGCGCGATGGCGCCGCGATCGCGGTTCAGAATGGGCGCAAGCTCGCTGCGGGCGATGATGTCGCGCATCGCGGATTCGGCCACGGCGCGGATCGTGTCCGAGGGATCGGCAAGGTTGAACAGGTACATCTGCGGATCGCGGATGTTCCAGACGACCTGGTATTCCATGTCCACGATGTTCTGATCGCGGGTCAGCATCAGGCCGCTGTCCATCTGGCCGCCGCGACCGGTGCCGATCTCGGTCACGCGTTCGTTCGTGACCGACACCACCTCGGCGGTTACGAAGGGCCAGGGCGCGAAGTTCAGACCCTCGGAGCCCACGGCGACCGCGCGACCGAAGAGGAACTCGACCGATTTCTCGTTGGTCTGCACCCGGTAGAAGCTGGAGAAGGCCCAGAGCGCCACCGCCGCGATGGCGACCAGCGACACGGTCGAGCGGTTCAGCCCGAAATTCGGCCCCGAGGGCTTGCGCCCGCCCGGACCGCCATTGCCGCCGTTCCCGCCATTTCCGCGACCGCCCATCAGGACGCGCAGGCGTTCCTGGCCCTTCTTCATCAGATCCTCGATCTCGGGGCGCTGCGGGTCGTTACCCTGACCGGGACGACGCCCGCCCTGCGGCTCTTCTCCCCAAGGGCGACCGGCGGGGCGCTTGTCGCCATCCCCGTCCTTCCGGCCGCCATTGCCTCCGCCCCAGGGGCCCTGATTTGCCATCCGTCGAACCTTCTTTCCTTGGAATTTCCGTTAGTTGAAAACTGGGGCTGCGCGTCGAAAAGTCAAGGCGCAGCCCTGCGGCCATCGGGCGCGGTCAGACACCTGCCCCTTCGTGTCGGCGCGTCACGCTGCGCATCGTCACCAGCTCCTCGGCGGCGGTCGGGTGGACCGCGATGGTCGCGTCGAACTGCGCCTTGGTCGCGCCCATCCCGATGGGGATGGCGGCCAGCTGGATCATCTCTCCGGCTTCGGGGCCGAAGATGTGGCAGCCCAGCACCCGGTCGTCGCGCGGATCGACCAGCAGCTTCATCATCATCTTGGCATCGCTGCCCGCGAACATCGACCGCATGGGCCGGAAGGTCGTGGCAAAGACGTCGACCGGCCCGCGGGCCTTGGCCTCTTCCTCGGTCAGGCCGACCGTCGCGAATTCATGCGGCCGAAGATAGACGGCGCTGGCGACGATGGAATGATCGACCTTGCGCGGGTTCGCCCCGAACACCGTGTCGGCAAAGCTGTGCCCCTCGCGGATCGCCACCGGGGTCAGGTTCACGCGATCCGTCACGTCGCCCACCGCGAAGATTGAGGGCACGCTGGTCTGGGACCATTCGTCCACCTCGATCGCGCCATTGGGCTTCAGCACGACCTCGGTATTCTCCAGCCCCAGCCCGGCGGTATAGGGGTTGCGGCCCGTCGCCATCAGCACGCGGTCGAAGCGGTCGGTGCTGCCGTCGTCGAAGGCGACCTCAATGCCGTCATCGGTCTTGCGCAATTCGGTCGGCGTGATGCCCAGCCGCAGATCGACGCCCACCTGCGACAGCTGCAGCGTCGCCAGGTCGCGCCCCTCGCGGTCGAAGCCCCGCAGGACTGCGTCGCCGCGATAGGCCTGCACCGTCTCGACGCCCAGCCCCGCCAGGATGGTCGCGAATTCGCAGGCGATGAAGCCGCCGCCCACCAGCAGGACGCGCTTGGGCAGTTCGTCCATCAGGAACAGGTCGTCGCTGACCATGGCCAGCTCCTCGCCCGGGATGCCGATGGGCGCGGGACGACCGCCGGCGGCGATCAGTATGTGGCGCGCGGTCTTGCGCGTCCCGTCGGCCAGCGCGACGGTGTGGTGATCGACAAGGGTCGCACGCTGGTCGTGCACCTCGACGCCCGCACGCTCCAGCCCGGCGCGATAGATCAGTTCCAGCCGCGTCAGCTCGGCGTCCAGCTTCTCGCGGAAGACGGCCCAGTCGAAGCTGCCCGCATCCGCGCCGGTCCAGCCATAGCCGCGCATCTCGTCGATGGCCATGCCCGCGCCCGCCGCGAAGATCATCAGCTTCTTGGGCACGCAGCCCCGGATCACGCAGGTGCCGCCCATGCGGCTTTCCTCGGCCAGACCGACCTTCGCGCCATGTTCGCCGGCCGCGATCCGCGCGGCGCGGACCCCGCCCGAACCGCCACCGATCACGAAGAGGTCGTAGTCGAAGCTCATCTCATTCTCCTTCATGGGCCAGCATGTCGGCATCGATATCGGCATCGCGGGCAAGTTCGACAACACTGCCGTCGGCCTTTCCGATGATCGCGACATCGCACATGCCCAGGAACAGGCCGTGTTCGACCACGCCCGGAATGGCCGACAGCGCACGTGCCAGCGCGGCGGGATCGGGGATCGCGCCCAGATGCAGGTCTAGGATCAGGTTGCCCTCGTCGGTGATCAGCGGGTCGCTGCCCTTCATGCGGGTCAGCACGTCGCGACCGCCAAGCTCCAGGTCCTCCAGCACGCGGCGGATCAGGGTGCGGCTGCTTTCGAAACCGAAGCCCAAGACCTCGACCGGCAGGGGGAAGGCGCCCAGCCGTTCCACCACCTTGCCGGGATCGGCGATCACCACCATGCGGTCGCTGGCCGCCGCGACGATCTTCTCGCGCAGATGCGCGGCCCCGCCGCCCTTGATCAGGTGCAGGTCGGGATCGACCTCGTCGGCGCCGTCGATTGTCATGTCCAGCCAGCCGATATCGTCCAGGCTCTCGACCTTCAGGCCGCGCGACAGCGCCTGCTCCGCCGTCGCCTTCGAGGTGGCCGCGCAGCGCAGGCTCAGGCCCTCGGCCTCGACCCGGCGGGCCAGCATCTCGACCATGACGGCGGCGGTCGAGCCGGTCCCCAGACCCAGCTTCATCCCATCCTCGACCAGTCGCACCGAGGCGTTTGCGGCGGCAAGCTTGGCCGGATCGAAGCCGGTTGCGTCAGACATGGCGGTCCCTCTCGCGTGAATGTGCCGCGCCGTTATAGGCGATCGGCACGCGAAGGGCCACTAGCCGCGAGAGCTGCGTTCGGGAAGGATCACGGTAAAGCGGCTGCCCGCGCCCCGGCGGCTGTCGATCCGCAGCCGACCGCGATGGCGGTTGATGATGTGCTTGACGATGGCAAGCCCCAGCCCAGTGCCGCCCTGCGCCCGCGACCGGTGCGTGTCCACGCGGTAGAAGCGTTCGGTCAGGCGCGGCAGGTGCTGTTCCTCGATCCCCTCGCCGCGATCCTCGACGGTGACGGCCCAGGCGGGGCCGCGCAGCATCGGCTCGTGCGCGATGCGTTCCAGCCGCAGCCCCAGATATCCGCCCGATCCGCCGTATTTCAGCGCGTTCTCGATCAGGTTCTGGAAGACCTGCGTCAGCTGGTCGGCATCCCCCGGCAGCGCGACCGCATCCTCCAGCCCGGCGACGTGGATGTCGACGCCCGCAGCCTCGGCGCGCGGGGACATGGTGGCCACGACACTGCGCAGCAGCCCGGCCAGATCGACGCGCGTCGAGGGGCGCTGACGTTCCTCGGCCTGGACGCGGCTCAGCGACAGCAGGTCCTGGATCAGGCGGTTCATGCGCGCGGCCTCGCGCTCCATGATGTCGAGAAACCTGTCGCGGGCACGCGCATCCTCGCGCGCGGGGCCGCGCAGCGTCTCGATGAAGCCGGTCATGGCGGTCAGCGGGGTCTTCAGCTCGTGGCTGACATTGGCGACGAAATCGCGGCGCATCTGCTCGGCCTCCTCGGCGACCGAGCGGTCGTACAGCGCGATCATCGCGCCGCGCCCGAAGACGGACGGCAGGGGCGAGACCGTCACCTCGGCCAGGATGTCGCGCCCGTCGGCGGCGAATTGCGCCCGCAGCGCGACGCCCCCGTCGACCGGCGGCGGCAGGCCCGGGTCCAGCGTGGGGGCACGGTGGCGGTCGGGTTCCAGGACCCAGTCAACGGCCTCGACGATGGCGGGATGGCGCAGGACGGTGACGAAGGGGCGGTCCATCAGGTCGGCGCCCAGCAGACGCACGATCGCGGGATTGGCCGCGATGACCCTTGCGCGGTGATCGACCGCCATCATGGGCATCGGCACGCCATCAAGGAACCCCCCGACGCGACGCGCGGTGCCCGGCGGCATCATCACCGCCCGCCCGCGGGCTTCAGCCCGTCGCGGAACCGCGCCGCGTTCGCGCGATAGCGTTGGGCCGACTCGATCAGCCGCTGCCGCGCATCGGCGTCCAGATCGCGCACGACCTTGCCCGGCGCACCCATGACCAGCGCCCCTGCGGGCACTTCCCTGCCCTCGGGGATCAGCGCGCCCGCACCGATCAGGGCGCCTTCGCCGATGACCGCACCGTTCAGGATCGTCGCACCCATGCCGATCAGCGCCCCCGCGCCGATGGTGCAACCGTGCAGCATGGCGCGGTGACCGACGGTGACGTCCGGCCCGATGGTCAGCGGATGGCCCATGTCGGTATGCAGGCAACACAGGTCCTGCACGTTGCTGCCGCGCCCGACGCGGATTTCCTCGTTGTCGCCGCGCAGGACGGCCCCGAACCAGACCGAGGCCCCCGCCTCGAGCACCACGCGGCCCATCAGCGATGCGTCGGGGGCCACCCAGGCGTCGGGGTCGATACGCGGGGCGATGCCGTCCAGTTCCCAGATCATGCGCTCTCCTCGGCCATCAGGTCCTTGACGAAGGCGCCCAGACCCGCCTGCCGCGTGCGGCGCAGCCGTTCGGCGGTCAGGATGGCGCGCAGATGCTCCTCGGTCCGGTCCAGATCGTCGTTCACGAGGACATAATCGTATTCGGCCCAGTGGCTGATCTCGCCCCGGCTCTTGTCCATGCGGCCGGCGATCACCTCGTCGCTGTCCTGCCCGCGGGTGCGCAGCCGCCGCTCCAGCTCGGGCAGCGAAGGCGGCAGGACGAAGATCGACACCACATGCCCCCCAAGCGCCGAGGCGCGGATCTGCTGGCCGCCCTGCCAGTCCACGTCGAACAGCGTGTCGCGCCCTGCCAGCATCGCCTCTTCGACGGGGCCGCGCGGGCTGCCATAGAGATTTCCGAAAACTTCGGCATGTTCCAGCATCTGGGAATTCTGCACCAGCGACAGGAATTCCTCGCGCGAGGTGAAGTGATAATGGACGCCGTCCACCTCGCCCGGGCGCGGTGCGCGCGTCGTGGCCGAAACCGAAAAGCTGAGCGAGGGGTCCCAGTCCATGAGACGACGGGCCAGCGTGGATTTCCCCGCGCCCGATGGCGACGACAGGATGACCATCAGTCCGGTACGATCCATCATGCGGGTTTTCCTTCTGGCAGTCGCTTGAATCCTGCGCATGGGGATGCCCCGCCGCCACGCGCTGGTCAAGTCCATGCCTTATTCGCAAGCATATCGCGCAAGAAACACTTTCAACTTTGGAAGTAGAAGTTTAACTATTTGTTCAGGAATTGACTCGTGTTGCGACAGGTTGTGGCGTTATCTATGGCCACGGCATACCAGTTGTTGCGACACATCTGTATTATTGCATATAGTGAATGAGGCCTCGATTGCCTGACCGGGAAGACAGATCCGAAGCGAAGCCGGGTGCGATCGACGCGCCCGGATCCGATCGTGTCGTCCGTCTGGTCGATTACGAGCCCTGCCGCCCCGACCGCATCCTGGCCGAGCTGCGCGACTACTGGGAAAGCCTGCGCAACGGCCGCGCCGTGCCCGCGCGCAGCGATGTGGACCCGCGCGGGATCGCGCGCGCGCTGGACCACGCCTTCATCCTGGAACGCATCGCCCCCGGCGCGGGTCGCCTGCGCCTTGCGGGACGTCACATGATCGACCTGATGGGGATGGAAGTGCGCGGCATGCCGATCTGCGCCTTCCTCAACACCAGTTCGCGGGGGCGGTTCTCGGACGTGCTGGAAAGCGTGTTCAAGGCCCCGCAGATCGCACGGCTGACGCTGCACGCGCGGGGCGACTATGCGCGCCCCGAACTGAATGCGCAGATGTTGCTGCTGCCGCTGCGGTCGGATCTGGGCGACGTGACGCGCGCCCTCGGCTGTCTCATCGCCGAGGGAGAGCCGGGCGTCGCGCCCCGTCGCTTCGACCTGACCGGGGACGAGGTGATGCCCATCATCGAGGGCGGTCGCACGCTGACGCCCTCGCCCTCGCAGATCGGGTTCGCGGAAGATCCCGACCAGTATGTCCCCGCGCGCAGCCCCCGCAGCCCCGAGGAACGCCGCGCGATGTTCCGCGTCATCGGCAGGTCCGAAGATTAGCTGACCGAGGGGCGCCAGCGATACAGCGCGGCCATGTCCCGATCCTCGCGTGCAAGCGACTTGATGCGGATATCCTCGACGCGCTGAAAGCCGAGGTTCTTCAGAACCTTGCGCGACGGCAGGTTGTCGAGAAAGGCATCGGCCTCGACCTGCTGCGGGTCGAAGCGGGCGACGTATTCGTCGAATGCCGCCGCCACCATCTCCTGTCCGATTCCCCGCCCCGCCAGTTCCGGATCGAGGAAATAGCTGAGGCGCGGCACGCTGCCCGCGCTGACCGCGACCGCGCCGATCACGCGCCCGTCCATCCGGACGGCAAGGCGCAGGGGCGGGAACAACGCGCCCTCGGACAGGATCGCGGCGGTATCCGCTGGCGTCATGTCCGGGTGGAACCGCAGCAGCATCCGCGCGACGGAGGGGCGGGTAACGATGCGGTGCAGCGCCTCGTGATCGTCGGGGCCGATGGCGTTCAGCCGCAACCGCGCTGTCTGCAGGTCGATGGCATGACGCGCCTCGAATTCGGCACGGGTCAGGCGCAGCCCCTGCGCGGGGGCGTCGCGGCCAAGCGGCCTCGATGCGATCTGCAGCGGACCGGTGGGACGGAAGCCCAGCCAGTCCAGCATCCGCGCAGATCGCGTGTTTCCGTCCAGATGCTGCGCGGCGATGGCTTGCCCGCCCCCGGCGAAGAAGCGCGTCAGCGCAAGGATGGCGGCCCGTCGGGCGATACCCCTGCCCTGCCAGCCCGGCGCCATCCAGATGCCGAAGCTTTCGCCCACGCGCAGCATGCCCACCAGCGACGCGCCCATGCGGATCGCGTATTCGTCCGGGCCCGCCTCCTCGATGAAGGCGCGTGCGTCGTCTTCGGCATAGGGGAAGGGCACGACGGTCAGCCAGCGCGTCGTTTCCCAATCGCCAAGCGCGGCAGTGATCGCTTCGACATCTTCGGGCCAGGGGCGGGTCAGTCGAAGCGATTGCATCATGGTGTCACCGTGCGGGAACGATCCGGACCGCGCCGTTCTGGGCCGACAGCGCAATGTCGCCCGCGGCCAGCCGCAGCGCGTCGTCGCCGAAGACCTCGGCCCGCCAGCCCGACAGCGCGGGCAGGTTGCGCGTCCCGCTGGCGATGGCATCCAGGTCCGAGGCCGAGGCGATCAGCTTGGGCGCGACGCCCGCCGCATCGGCCTTGGCCTTCAAGAGCACGCGCAGAAGGTCCGACAGCGCGGGATTGCCCGGCTTGCCCGGCTCCTCGCCCTTGGGCTGGGGCAGGTCCTTGGCCTCGACCCCCGCCTTGACGGCGGCAAGGATACCCGCCGCGATGTCGCCCTTGCGCGCATCGCGCAGCAGCAGGCGCGCGCGGCCCAGATCGCCCTCGGACATCGGCTTGGTCGAGGCCAGCTCGATCATCGCGTCGTCCTTGAACACCCGGCTGCGGGGGATGTCGCGTTCCTGGGCATAGGCCTCGCGGAAGCGGGCCAGCTCGCGCAGGATCGCAAGGAAGCGCGGCGAATTGGTGCGGGTGCGGACCTTCAGCCATGCCTCTTCGGGGCGGGTGATGTAGGTCTCGGGGTCGGTCAGGACGCCAAGCTCCTCGTCGACCCAAGCGTCGCGGCCGGTCTTCTGCAGTTCCTGCGCCAGGAATTCGTAGATGCCGCGAAGATGGGTCACGTCGGCCAGCGCATAGGATTTCTGCGCATCCGACAGCGGACGCCGCGACCAGTCGGTGAAGCGCGACGACTTGTCGAGATTCGCCTTGGCGATCTTGCGTACCAACGTCTCGTAGCCGACCTGTTCGCCGAAACCGCAGACCATCGCGGCGACCTGCGTGTCGAACAGCGGCTTGGGGAACACCTCGGCGTCGTGGAAGAAGATCTCCAGATCCTGCCGCGCGGCGTGGAAGACCTTCACCGTCGCTTCGTGGCGGAACAGGTCATAGAGCGGTTCGAGCGAGAGCCCCTCGGCCAGCGGATCGACGAGGACCGCCTCTCCGCCCGGTTCCTTGGGCGCCGATGCCGGCGGGATCGCCAGCTGGATCAGGCACAGCTTGGACCAGTAGGTCCGCTCTCGCAGGAACTCGGTATCGACGGTGACATAGGGGGCGGATTTCGCAGCTTCGCAGAAACGTGCAAGATCTTCGGTGCGGGTGATCGTCGTTATGTCTTGGCTCATCTGGCTCTTTCGGCTCGGGCGGTTCGTCCGCCATTCGCCAGATATCTACGACGCGCGGGCCGGTTTGGAAAGCCCGCGCGCAGGATGACGGACCGTCAGGGCAGCTTCTGCCCGCCCGCGCGCTTGCGCAGGGCCTCGGCCACGCCGGGTTCGCAGGCGGTATCCTCGACCATGGGGACGCCCGTGCGGAAGGCCGCGCGCCCGATCAGATGCGCGGCGACGGGCGCGGTCAGCAGCAGGAACAGGATCGCCGCGACGGCACGCGCGATGATCGTGCTTTCGCCGAACAGCACCGCGACGGCGACAAGGATCATTCCCGACCCCAGCGTGGCGGCCTTGGTCGAGGCATGCATCCGGTTGAACACGTCCGGCAGGCGCAGCACGCCCAGGCCGGCGGCAAAGCAGAAGAGCCCGCCGATGACGACCAGTGCGGATATGACAAGCTCGGTGATCATTCGCGTTCCTCCGCCTTCAGCAGGATGCGCTGTTCAAGGTAACGGGCCAGGCACACCGTGGCCAGGAAACCCACCAGCGCCAGCACGACCGCCACGTCCAGGAATGCCGCGTCGCGCGACAGAAGCGCCATCAGCGCCCCGAAGGCCACCAGCTGCACGGTCATCATGTCCAGCGCCACGATCCGGTCGGCCAGGGTCGGGCCGCGGAACAGCCTGACCGCCGCCAGCACGATCCCGAGGATCACGAAGACGAAGGCGACAAGGATGGCATAATCGAGAATGGTCATCGGCTTACTCCGTCGCGTCCCGGATCCACAGTTCCAGATGTTCGCGGATGCGCCAGCGGATCTGTTCGGGGTCCGATGCGAACATGGCGTGGACATACAATGTCTTGCGATCCTCGGAAACGTCCAGCGTCAGCGTGCCCGGCGTCAGCGACACCAGGTTCGACAGAAGCGCGATCTGCAGGTCCGTCGTCACCGAGATCGGCACCTCGAGCAAAGCCGGCTTCGAGTTCTGGCCCGGCGTCAGCACGTCCTTGGCGACCGACAGGCTGCTGACGAACAGTTCATAGACGAACATGACCACCAGGCGGCACCAGAAATACAGTCGCGCGAAATAGCCGCGGCTGCGCGGGAACAGCGGCCGGACCAGCCACATCGCGGCGGTGCCCAGCACGAAGCCCGTCAGAAGGCCCGTCAGCGTCAGGCTGCCGGTCAGGGCGACCCAGGCGATCGCAAGGATCAGGTTTACGGCGAAATGGTTCATGGCTGCACCCCCAGCACGGTGGAGATGTAGTCGCTCGGGTCGAGAAGCTGCCCGGCGGCGATCTCGGCGAAGTTGACGAAGGGTTCGGGGAAGAGGCCGATCACGCAGGTCAGCAGCGCCAGCGCGCCGATGGGCAGCATCATGGCCAGACGCTCGAAGACGGGGATGTCGCCAAGGCGCGGCTTCGCGCCCTCGGGGTGGTCGGGCCAGAACGCCGCGCCCCAGATCTTGGTCATCGAGAAGACCGTCAGCAGGCCCACCGCCAGCGCGATGCCCGCCACGACCCACATCTGCGCATCCAGCGCGGCCTTGACCACCAGGAACTTGGCCCAGAAGCCCGACAGCGGCGGGAAGCCCGCCAGCGAGAATGCCGGGATCAGGAACAGGAAGGCCAGCACCGGCGCATGGGCATAGAGCCCGCCCAGCTTCGACAGATCGGTCGATCCGCCGATGCGCTTGGCCACGCCCGCGATGAAGAACAGGTTCGCCTTCACGATGATATGGTGCACCAGGTAGAAGACCGCCCCCAGAAGCCCGAGCGGCGTGAACAGCGCAAGCCCCAGCACCATGTAGCCGATCTGGCTGACGATGTGGAACGATAGGATCCGGCGGAAATCGTTCATCGCCGCGGCACCCAGGACGCCCATCACCATGGTCGCCACGGCCAGCCACAGCATCAGCGTATGCGTGTATCCGACATCCTGGTCGAAGATCAGCGTGAAGACCCGGATCAGGGCATAGACGCCCACCTTGGTCAGCAGGCCCGCGAAGATCGCCGAGACCGCGACCGGCGGCGTGTGATAGGACGCGGGCAGCCAGAAGAACAGCGGGAACAGCGCGGCCTTGACCCCGAAGGCCACCATGAACATCACCGCGACCGAGCTGAGCAGGCCGGTATTCTCGACCTTTCGGACGGCAAGGTGCAGGTCGGCCATGTTCAGCGTGCCGGTGATCCCGTAGAGGATGCCGACGCCCGCCAGGAACATCACCGTGGATACCAGGTTCAGGGCGACGTATTTCACCCCGCCGTCAAGCTGTTCGCGCGTGCCGCCCATGACCAGCAGCCCGAAGCTGGAGATCAGCATCACCTCGAACCAGACATAGAGGTTGAAGAGGTCGCCCGTCACGAAGGCCCCGCAGACGCCCATCAGCAGCACCTGCAGCAGCGCGAAGAAGCCCTGACGCTCCAGCCGCTCGGGAATCTCGCCGATGCAATAGACGACGGTGGCAAGGCCGGTGATGGCAGTGATGACGACCATCACCGCGCCCAGATAGTCGGCGACCAGCGTGATCCCGAAGGGCGCGCCCCAATCCGACATCTGCGCGGCGATCACCCCGTCGCGGATGACCGATGCCAGCAGCATGATGCTGGTCAGCAGCAGCGCCAGCGTGCCCGCCACGGAAATCCACCGCCCCGCCGGGTTGTGTCGCAGGATATAGGTCAGGACCGCCGTCAGCAGCGGGATGACGATGGGATAGACAAGCAGCCAGCTCATTCATCGGACTCCGGTTTGCGGGGTCGGGGTTCTGCAATCCGCATCTCGGTGCTGGTGACCGTCCCGAGGGTCATGTAGGTGCGATAGATCAGCGCCAGCGCGAAGGCCATCAGCCCGAAGCTGATGACGATGGCCGTCAGGACCAGCGCCTGCGGCAGGGCGTTCGCGACCTCGCCCGCGGGGGCATAGTCGCCCTCGTCGATCAGGGGCGGCGCGCCGGGGGTCAGGCGACCGCCCAGGAAGATCACGAAGTTCACCGCGTTCGACAGCAGCACCAGCCCCCAGAGATAGCGCAGCAGGTTCTTCGACAGCATCAGGTAGACCGCGACGGCAGTCAGGACGCCCGAGGTGATGGCAAGGAGAAGCTCCATCTCAGGTTTCCTCTTCCAGGGCGAAGACCAGCGTCAGGATACCGCCGAAGACGGCAAGATAGACGCCCGTGTCGAAGATCAGCACCGTGGACAGGGGCAGGCCCTTGCCCCCCTCGCTTGCGCCCAGGAACAGCCACAGCCCGGTCAGGAACGGCTTGCCCGCAAGGACCGAGGCCAGCCCCCCGATCGCCGCCGCGCCAAGTCCCGCGACCGCGATGTTGGACGGATCGACCAGAAGCGCGGCCTTGGCCTCGTCGACGCTGGCCGCGATCGCATAGAGGATGAAGGCTGTGGCCCCGATCAGCCCGCCGATGAAGCCGCCACCCGGCAGGTTGTGCCCCCGCAGCAGCGCATAGACCGAGAAGACCAGAAGCAGCGCCACCAGCAGCCGCGTGGCCGTAGTCAGGATCAGGGATTGCAAGTCAGGCCTCCTCGCTGCCGTTCTGGTTGCCGGTATTCCGGGTCTTGATGCCGCGCAGCAGGGCCAGCGCGCCGATGGCGGCGATCGCGACCACAGTGATCTCGCCGAAGGTGTCCAGTGCCCGGAAATCGACCAGAATCACGTTGACGATGTTGCGGCCATGCGCCTCGGGATAGGCGGTCTGTTCGAAGTAATCCGTCAGCTTGCGGTCGAACGGACCCGACAGCATCGCGATCAGGACCAGCGTGACGACCGCGCCGACCGAGGTCGCGATGATCGCGTGACCGAAGCGGAAATGCAGCTCGCTTCTGGGCGGCAGATAGGGCAGCCGCAGCATGACCAGCGTGACCAGCACGATGATCAGCACCTCGACCAGCAGCTGGGTGATGGCGACATCGGGCGCGCTGAACATGATGAAGACCATCGCGACGCCGACGCTGACCACGCCCAGCCCCGCCACCGCCGTCATGCGGCTGGTGGTGGACACGACGAGGAACGACCCCGCGATCATCAGCAGAAGCACGCTCCACTGCACCGGATGGGCGCCCAGCTGGATCAGGCGCGGGCCGACCTCGAACGCGCCGCGCACCAGGTAGGTGCCTCCGACCAGCACCGCGAAGGTGGTGAAGGTCACCGCCAGATAGCGTTGCAGGTTGCCGTTCTGCACGATCCCCGTCAGCCAGCCCGCGAAATCCTTGAACCCGTCCAGAAGCCGGTCCCAGCCCGCGTCGAAATCGATCGGGCTGCGGGCCTCGAAGGCCGTAAGGCGCGCGCGGATCCCCTCGTGGTTGCGATACAGAAGCCAGCCCGCGATGAAGGTCAGGATCGACAGGAACAGCGCCATGTTGATCCCGCCCCACAGGTGCAGGTGCACCTCGTGGACGGCGCCCTCGACGGCATTGGTCGCGGGGCCGATCAGGAAATGGCCCGGAATGCCGGGGAACAGCCCGAAGATCAGCGACAGTGCGCCCAGGACCAGCGGCCCCGCCAGCATGGGCCAGGACCCCTCGTGGGCGTGGTGCGGGGTCTCGGCCAGCTCGCCGCGGAAGGGACGCCAGGCGACGATGCCGCCCGCCGCGAACATCAGCGCCGATGCCGCGAAGGTCATCAGGGTGACCCAGATCGCGCCCAGGCCCGGCAGGTCCATGCCGGCCTTGTACATGTATTCCTTGCCCACGAAGCCCAGAAGCGGCGGGATGCCCGCCATGCTCAGCGCGGCAAGCGCGGCGGCGATGCCCGTCAGCGGCATGGCCTTCGACAGGCCGCGAAGGACGGTCGCGTCGCGCGTTCCGGTCGAATGGTCCACGATGCCGATCATCAGGAACAGCGCGGCCTTGTAGAGCGAATGCACCAGCAGGAACAGCATGCCCGCCATGATCGCGTAATGCGTGCCCGCGCCGATGAACATGGTCAGCGTGCCCAATGCCATCAGCGTGGTATAGGCCAGCACCTGCTTGATGTCGGTCTGGCGCATCGACATGACGGACGCGAAGACCGCCGTGACCCCGCCGAACAGGATCAGGATCCAGAACCACGCATCCGTGCCGCCCAGCACCGGGTTCATCCGCGCCATCAGGAAGACGCCCGCCTTCACCATCGTCGCCGAGTGCAGATAGGCCGAGACCGGCGTCGGCGCGGCCATCGCGTTCGGCAGCCAGAAGTGGAACGGCACCTGCGCGGATTTCGTGAAGGCGCCCGCCAGGAAGAGGATCAGGATCGCGCCGTAGGCAGGATGCGCGCGGATCATGTCGCCCTGCGTCAGGATCTCGGATATGCGGAACGTGCCCGCGATGCTGCCCAGCAGGATCAGCCCGGCCAGCAGGATCAGCCCCCCTGCCCCGGTCACCAGCAGCGCCTGCAGCGCGGATCGCCGCGACGAGGCCTGGTCGGCGTTGAACCCGATCAGCAGGTAGGACGAGATCGTCGTCACCTCCCAGAAGACGAACAGCGCGATCAGGTCGTTCGCCAGCACCAGCCCCAGCATGCCCACCATGAACATCAGCAGATAGCAGACGAAGCGCGGGTAATGCGGGTGATCGCCCAGATAGTGGCAGGAATACAGCGTGACCGCCGTGCCGATCCCGGTGATCAGCAGGGCAAACATCATGCTCAGCCCATCCAGCAGCACCGACATCTGGACGCCCAGTGCGGGCACCCAGTCGAAGCCCGCCGTCACCGGCCCCTCGACCACCTCGGGCAGCAGGTTCAGGAAATAGGTGAACAGGATCGCGGGGAACAGGATCGACACCCAGCCGGCGGGACCTCCCATCACGCGTTCGACCTTCGGATAATCCCCGGCCATGTCTCGATCCCCCATCGCGGCATGTAATTGAAAAGCCTGTCTAGCATCCTTTTTTGGCCTGAAACAGAGCGGCACGGCCCTGATGCGCATCCTGACGCGAATTTCATCCGCGCCGCCGATGCGCCTTGGCAGGCTGCGACAAACGGGGACTTGCGCCCGACGGTTCCGTTGCGTCACGATGCCGCAACCCTCGCGCGGGGTTCATCCGCGCGATTCTCGAATGTCATGAAAGGATTTGCCATGCAGCTTGCCAAGGGCATCGCCGCCCCGAACAGCCTGACGGGCAAGGTCACCATCACGCTGGCCGCCGCCGTCCTCATCGCCATCGGCGCCAAGATCCAGGTTCCGTTCTGGCCCGTGCCTATGACGCTGCAGACGCTGGCCGTCCTGATCATCGGCGCGGCGCTTGGCCCGCGTCTGGGCCTGGCGGCGATGGGCGCCTACATGGCGGCGGGCCTGGCCGGGCTTCCGGTCTTCGCGGGCAGCCCCGAACGCGGGGTGGGTCTTGCCTATCTGGCCGGGCCGACGACGGGCTTCCTGATCGGCATGGCGCTGTCGATGGTGGTCACCGGCGCGCTGGCACAGGGGCGCGGCCTCGGCATGCGCGCGCTGGCCATGGGTCTGGGCACCGTCGCGATCTATGTCCCCGGCCTGATCTGGCTGTCGGCTTTCGTGCCCGCCGACAAGCTGATCGCGGTTGGCGTCATGCCCTTCCTGCTGGGCGACATCGTCAAGATCGGCGTCGGCGCGATGCTGCTGGAGGCCGCGAACCGCCTCCGTCGCTGATCGCCAACGGCCATTAATCACGGGCGCGGCGGGCAGCGATGTCCGCCGCGCCTTTTTCATGTCCGCTTTTTCGCGACCCTGCGTCCTGCCCCCTTCCCCCAGGCGCCCTTCTGCCGCAATCTGTCGGCAGAACCACCAGGAGGGGACAGATGGATTGTTCCGGCCCGTTGAACCCCGAAATCGTCGCGCGGCTGGAAGACAGCTTTGCCGCGCAGGGCCTGATGCAGCATCTCGGGGCCGAGATCTCGACCATCCGCTGCGGCGAGGTCGTCCTGCGCATGCCCTTCCGCCCGCAGCTGAGCCAGCAGCACGGCTTCTTCCATGCGGGTGCGACGACCGCCCTTGCCGACAGCGCGGGCGGCTATGCGGCCTTCACCCTGTTCGATCCGGGCCAGGAGGTGCTGACGACCGAGTTCAAGCTGAACCTGCTGAACCCCGCCCGCGGCCAGGCGGTCGAGGCCAGGGGCCGCGTCATCAAGTCGGGCCGCACGCTGAGCGTCTGTCAGCTGGATGTCTGGGCCGAGGATGGCGGCACGCGCAGCCATGTCGCCACGGGCCTCCAGACACTGATCAGGCTGGGCTGACCGGGCTTCATCCGTTTTTTGATCGAACGATCAGGTTCGGATGCCGTGACACCGCCCCGCCCTTGGCGTAAACGCATCCGGCAAAGATTCACTTCGTGAAAGGGAGACGCCATGGCGCAGGCAGAAATCGGGCTGATCGGCCTTGGGACGATGGGGGCCGCCTTGGCGCTGAACATCGCCGAGAAAGGCTTTCCGATCGCGGTCTGGAACCGCACCGCGGCCGTCACGCAGAAGTTCCACGACACGGCGGGCGATCTCGCCTCGCGCGTGATCCCCACCGAAACCCTGGAACAGCTGGTCGCGCAGATCACGCCGCCCCGCGCCATCATCCTGATGGTCCCGGCAGGCGAGGCCGTCGATGCGCAGCTCGAGGCGCTGAAGCCCCTGCTGGATGCCGACGACCTTGTGATCGACGCGGGCAATGCCGATTTCCACGACACGAACCGCCGCGATGCCGCGGGGCTGCCCTTCCGCTTCCTGGGCATGGGCGTCTCGGGCGGCGAGGAAGGCGCGCGCCACGGTCCCGCCATCATGGGCGGCGGCGATGCGGCCGACTGGGACCGCGTGTCCCACATCATGAACGCGATCGCCGCCAAGGCCGAGGATGGCGAACCCTGCGCCGCGCGCATGGGCGAAGCGGGCGCGGGCCATTTCGTCAAGATGGTCCATAACGGCATCGAATATGCCGACATGCAGATGATCGCCGAGGTCTATGGCCTGATGCGCGATGGCGACGGCATGGATGCGGGCGCGATCTCCGAGGTGTTCTCGCGCTGGAACGAGGGCGTGCTGTCCAGCTATCTCATCGAGATCTCGGCCAAGGTGACGGCGGCGGCCGATCCCCATACCGGCAAGGCCATGCCCGACGTGATCCTGGACCGCGCGGGCCAGAAGGGCACCGGTCGCTGGACCGCGATCGAGGCGCAGCACCTTGCAGCACCCATCCCCGTGATCGAGGCCGCCGTCATGGCGCGCAACGTCTCGGCGCGCCTGGACGAACGCCATGCAGGCCAGGACCGCTTCGGCGCGGCGCCCCAGCCCTGCAACATCGACCCCGCCCTGCTGGAACAGGCGCTGATCGCGGGCAAGATCTTCTGCTATGCGCAGGGCTTCACGATGATCTCGGCGGCCTCGGAACGCTTCGGCTGGACGCTGGACCTGCCCGAGATCGCCAAGGTCTGGCGCGCGGGCTGCATCATCCGTTCGTCCATGCTGAACGACATGGCCGAGGCCCTGGCCGAGGATCCGAACCGCAACCTGATCATGGCCCCCTTCTTCGCGGACCTGATCGAGAAGGGCGCACCCGCGCTGCGCGAGGTCGTGTCGAAGGCCATCGCCGCCGGTCATGCCATGCCCGCGCTGGCGCAGGGCCTGATGTGGTTCGACATGATGCGCACCGCGCGCGGCACCGCGAACATGATCCAGGCGCAGCGCGACTTCTTCGGCGCGCATGGCTTCGAACGCCTGGACGACGTGGAGAACAGCCACGGCCCCTGGGCGATGAACGCCGGCTGAACGACGAAGGGGGGCTGCGGCCCCCCTTTTCTGCATCGATTGTCGAAGGATCAGCCGCGCGGGCGGCCGATTTCCCCCAATGTCAGGACGGGCGATGCGTCCAGCCCCTGCGCGTTCAGCATCGAGGCGACGCGCTCCAGCGACGCGACCAGCATCGACTGCTCCCAATCCTCCATCGAGCGGAAGCCGCGGACGAAGTTCTGCTGCAGCGCGTCGGGCGCGCTGGACAGCGCCTCGGCGCCCGCCTCTGTCAGGATGACGTTCAGCTGCCGCCGGTCGGCGCTGGACCTTTCGCGGCGCGTATAGCCCAGCTTGTCCAGCTGATCGACAAGGGCCGTCACGGTCGCCTGGCTGACGCCCATCCGCCCCGCCAGCCGCGTGGGCGTGGCGCTTCGCCCCTCGGCCCCGCCGAGGATCTGCAGCACGCGCAGCTTGGCCGGGGTCAGGCGCACGGACTGCGCAAGATCCCGTTCGTATTGTTCCGTCGCGCGGAGGATCCGGCGCAAGGCGATGAGTGCCGCGTCGGTACGCGGATCGACGACATTCTGGTTCATCTTCCGAATATGCCATTGCGGCGGAACCTTGCCAACGGGGAACTGCGTTGTCCGAATATTTTGCTTGACTAAGATATTCGCGGGACTGCCACGTCGAAAGGCAGACAATAAACCGTTTGCGATTAAACCCTTAGGAAGAAATCCAGCGAATTCAGTCGATTCTGTTGCAACCAAAGGGTGCTTTAACTATTTAGTATCCCGAAGCAACTGAGGACGAGAAGCCTATGCCCAAGGATGTGCAGGACATTGACCGAAGCCAGCAGCTGGTGCTGCGCAAGCCCGAACCGACCGATGGGTCGGCCATCTGGGAGCTTGTGCGCGCCTGCAAGCCGCTGGACGAGAACTCGATGTACTGCAACCTGGTGCAGGCCGAACATTTCCGCGACACCTGCGTCGTGGCCGAGATCGACGGAGAGATCCTCGGCTGGATCTCGGGTCACATGATCCCGAACGAGGACGCGCTGTTCATCTGGCAGGTCGCCGTCAGCCCCAAGGCACGTGGGCTGGGTCTGGCCAAGAAGATGCTGGGCGACCTGATCGACCGCAACGAGACGATGGACGCGGAAGTCCTGAACACCACCATCACGCGGGACAACGACGCCTCCTGGGCGCTGTTCCGCAGCTTTGCCCGCGACATCGGCGGCAAGCTGAGCGACGACCCGCATTACACGCGCGACGACCATTTCGACGGGCGCCACGCGACAGAGCACATGGTGACCATCACCCTGCCCTGCCAAGCGACCGCCAAGGCCGCCTGAGACCAACCCGTCCGCGCTGAAATTACTTTGACGCACAATGTGCGAAAGGAGCTGTCATGCCCAAAGACATGAACGCCATCCAGAATTCGACCGAGATCTTCGAACGCCGCGAGAGCGAGGCCCGCTCGTATTGCCGTGGCATCCCCGCCATGTTCACCGGGGCCCAGGGCTCGATCATGAGCGACAGCGAGGGGAACGAGTATATCGACTTCCTCGCGGGCTGTTCCTCGCTGAACTATGGACATAACGACCCCGACATGAAGGCGGCGCTGATCGACCATATCGCCGGCAATGGCGTGGCGCATGGCCTGGACTTGCATACCGACGCCAAGGCAGGCTTCCTCGAGGCCTTCGAGGCGAACATCCTGAAACCGCGCGGCATGGACCATCGCGTCATGTTCACCGGCCCGACCGGTGCCAACGCCGTCGAGGCGTCGATGAAGATCGCCCGCAAGGTGACCGGTCGCACGAATATCGTGACCTTCACCAACGGCTTCCACGGCGTGACCATGGGCGCGCTGGCCGCGACCGGCAACGGCTATCACCGCGGCGGCGCCGGCATGGACACGCATGGCGTGACGCGCATGCCCTTCGACAGCTATGCCGAAGGCGTCGACAGCGCCGCGCTGCTGGACCAGATGCTGAGCGACAGCTCGGGCGGGATCGACGCGCCTGCGGCGATCATGCTGGAGCTGATCCAGGGCGAAGGCGGCCTGAACGCCGCATCGGCAGAGTTCGTCCGCGCCGTCGCCGACATCGCCAAGCGCCACGGCGCCCTGCTGATCATCGACGACATCCAGGCCGGTTGCGGCCGCAGCGGCAAGTTCTTCTCGTTCGAGGAGATCGGCGTGATGCCCGACATCGTGCCGCTGGCGAAATCCATCTCGGGCTTCGGCCTGCCGCTGGCGATGGTGCTGGTGCGCCCCGAACATGACGTCTTCGGCCCCGCCGAGCACAACGGCACGTTCCGCGGCAACAACCACGCCTTCGTCACCGCCCGCGTCGCGATCGAGAAGTTCTGGTCGGACAAGGCGTTCGAGGCCGAGCTGGCCGACAAGGCCGCCCTGATCGAGAAGCGCCTGACGCAGCTGGCCGACATGATCCCCGGCGCCTACCTCAAGGGCCGTGGCCTGATGCGCGGTGTCGATGTCGGCACCGGCGAACTGGCCGAGGCGATCTGCAAGCGCGCCTTCAAGGATGGCCTGATCATCGAGACCTCGGGGAACGAGGATCAGGTGGTCAAGGTGCTGGCACCGCTGACGACGCCGGTCGCGACCTTCGAGAAGGGCTTCGACATTCTTCTGAACGCTGCACGCGACGTGCTGAAGTAAGACCGCAAAGCGGGAGAAAAATCATGATTGTACGCGATTTCAACAAACTCAAGGGCACCGACCGTTCGGTGTCCGACGCCCAGTGGAACTCGGTCCGCATGCTGCTGGCCGATGACGGAATGGGGTTCTCGTTCCACATCACCACGCTGGAAGCCGGTTCGGAACACACGTTCCACTACAAGCACCACTTCGAGAGCGTGTATTGCATGCAGGGCAAGGGCTCGATCACCGATCTGGCCACCGGCGAGACGCATGAGATCACGCCCGGCGTCATGTATGCGCTGAACCTGCACGACCACCACACCCTGCGCGCCGAAGAGACGCTGGTGATGGCATGCTGCTTCAACCCGCCCGTCACGGGGACCGAGGTCCACCGCGAGGACGGCAGCTATGCCCCCGCCGAGGAGTCGGCATAAGCCATGGGTAGTGCCAGTCACACGGTCGAGAAGATCGGCGGCACGTCCATGTCGCGCGTACACGAGCTGCGCGACACGCTGCTGATCGGGGACCGCACGGGCGACGACCTGTACAACCGCGTCTTCGTGGTGTCGGCCTTCGGCGGCATCACGAACCTGCTTCTCGAACACAAGAAGTCGGGCGAACCCGGCGTCTATGCCGCCTTCGCTGCGGGCGAGGACGACCACGCCTGGATGGCGGCATTGGATCGCGCAAGCGATGCGATGATCGCGGCCCATCGCGACGTCCTCGACCATCCCGGCGATATCGAGCGTGCGGATGCCTTCGTGCGCGATCGCCTTGTCGGTGCGAAGAACTGCCTGATCGACCTGCAGCGCCTGTGCTCCTATGGCCATTTCCGCCTGTCGGAACACATGCTGCAGACGCGCGAGCTGCTGTCGGGCCTGGGCGAGGCGCATTCCGCCTTCGTCACCACCCTGATGCTGCAGCGCGCGGGCGTCACCGCCCGTTTCGTCGACCTGTCGGGTTGGCGCGACGAAGGCGAGGTCAGCCTCGAGGAACGCATCACCGGCGCGATGGAAGGCGTGGATCCCGCATCCGAGATGCCCATCGTCACGGGCTATGCCCAGTGCCGCGAGGGACTGATGCGCGAATTCGACCGGGGCTATTCCGAGGTGACCTTCTCGAAGCTGGCCGCGTTGACCGGCGCGCGGGAAGCGATCATCCACAAGGAATTCCATCTGTCCTCGGCGGATCCGAACCTTGTCGGGCACGAAGCCGTCCGCAAGTTGGGCCGCACGAATTACGACGTGGCCGACCAGCTGTCGAACCTGGGGATGGAGGCGATCCACCCCAAGGCCGCCAAGACGTTGCGCCAGTCGGGCGTCTCGCTGCGCGTCACCAATGCGTTCGAGCCGCACGATCCCGGCACGCTGATCGACGATCAGCCCGCCGAGGAAGCGGCTGTCGAGATCGTCACCGGCCTCGACCTGTTCGCGCTGGAGTTGTTCGAGCAGGACATGGTCGGCGCCAAGGGCTATGACGCGGCGATCCTCGAGGCGCTGACGCGTCACAAGGTGCGCATCGTCAGCAAGGTGTCGAATGCGAACACGATCACGCATTACGTCGATACCAGCCTGAAGGTGCTGCGCCGGGTCGAGAAGGACCTGGCCGAGCGTTATCCTTCGGCGCAGGTGACCTCTCGTGCGGTGGCGATGGCGGCGGCGGTCGGGCGCGACCTGACGGGCCTCGCGGTCCTGTCGCGCGGTCTGGCGGCGCTGGCCGACAACGGGCTGGAAGCGATCGGCGCGACCCAGGGGCCCCGCCCCGTCGAGGTCCAGTACATCGTGGAACGCGACATGCTGAAGCCCGCGATCAAGGCCCTGCACGGCGCGCTGGTCGAAGGCAACGACCAGTTCATCCGCAAGGCGGCCTGATCTTCAGCCGAACGATTTTGTGAAGGGCGTCCCTCGGGGCGCCCTTTTCGCGTGATCCCCTTGCGGCCCGGAACTGCGACGCTTATGTGTAATCCCGTTCGGGGCAACCCGGACTATGGACATAAACGCGCACGTAATAAGCGGATCGGACCCGGGGGCGGTACCCGGCGGCTCCACCAGATACCCTCGTTGGGGGACCATGGGGCCGAAACAGGATCGACGAACGTCTAAAGGTGTTTGCTTTGTCCCGGTGAGCTACCACCGTTATCGGTGCGAATTGTACAGTTGCCAACGACAACCGTGCTCCGGTCGCTCTGGCTGCGTAAGCAGCTCGGGTAACCGAAACCTAACTCCTTGCGCTTAGCCGCGCAAGGCGGGGCCCGCAGGAGCCTTGCAACAGAATCCTGCACCTTTTCCCCATCTCTCGCGAACCGGTCGAATTCGGCCCGTGGCCCCCTTTTCATCCCCCGCCATATCCCTATGCTTGGGGGCAAGGAACGAAAGGTGACGGAATGGCCCGTGCTGGGATCGATTATGGCGGAATGATGCATCGGGCGATGCAGGGTTTGATCGCCGAGGTGCTGCGCAAGATCGCGGATGAGGGGCTGCCGGGCGACCACCACTTCTTCATCACCTTCGACACCCGCGACGAGGGCGTCGAGATGGCCGACTGGCTGCGCCAGCGCTATCCCGAGGAAATGACGATCGTCATCCAGCACTGGTTCGACAACCTCGTGATCGAGGACGATCATTTCACCATCACGCTGAACTTTGGCAACCAGCCCGAGCCGCTGGTCATCCCCTTCGACGCACTGCGCACCTTCGTGGACCCCTCGGTCGAATTCGGCCTGCGATTCGAGACGCAGGACGATGACGACGACGAGGAGGACGAGGAAGAGGGCGCCGAGTTCGAGCTGGATGCCGAGGATGACGGCGACGACACCCCCCCTTCGGGCGGCGGAGAGGTCGTGCGCCTGGACCGCTGGCGCAAGTGATGTCGATGCGGGGTCTCAGCGGGTTTCCGATCACGCCGACCGACCCCGATGGCGATCCCGTTCCCGGTGCCGTCGCGCCCCTGATCCGCCGCATGGCGGATGCCGGGCTGGACAGCGCGGGCGTGCTGGGATCGACCGGCGGATACGCCTATCTGACCGAGACGCAGCGCAGGGACGTGCTGACCGAGGCGCTGGACGCCGCGGGTGACCGCATTCCCGTGATCGCCGGCATCGGTGCATTGCGCGCCGACATGGCCGCGCGGCTGGCACGCCACGCGGCGGACAGCGGTGCGGCGGGCCTGCTGCTGGCGCCCATGTCCTATGCCCCCCTGTTCGAGGACGAGGTGTTCGACCTGTTCGCCCGCGTGGCGGATGCCTCGGACCTGCCGATCTGCATCTACAACAACCCCTCGACCACGCATTTCACCTTCTCGACGGCGCTGCTGGCGCGCCTGGCGACCATCCCGACCGTCACGGCGGTCAAGATGCCGCTGCTGGGCGACGCATCCGAGGTTGCGGCCCTGCGCGCCGCGATGCCCGAAGGTTTCCTGATAGGCTACAGCGCGGATTGGGGCTGTCCGGCGGCACTGCTGGCGGGGGCCGATACCTGGTACAGCGTCGCGGGCGGCATGTGGCCCGCGCAGACGCTGGAACTGGCGCGTGCCGCGCAGGCGGGCGACCGGGCGCGCGTCGCGGAACTGGATCGCCGGTTCGAACCGATCTGGGACCTGTTCCGCCGCTTCGGGGGCTTTCGCACCTGCCACGCGGCCTCGGGTCCGATGGGGCTGACGCCCAGCCGCCCGCCAGCGCCGCTGCGCCCCCTGCCCGATGACGCGATGGCCTCGCTGCTGGCCGCGATCGAGGCGCTTCAAGACTGATCTGCTGGCGCTATCATCCGGCATGCAATCGCATACGAATTGCGCTGCCGGTCCCGCGCGGGTAAAACCCCCGCGAAACGCCAAGGGAGCCTTCGCATGACCGATACCCGCACCGAGACCGACAGCTTCGGCCCGCTGGAGGTTGACGCCTCGAAATACTGGGGCGCGCAGACGCAGCGTTCCATCATGAACTTCCCCATCGGCTGGGAACGCCAGCCCGTCCCGATGATCCGTGCGCTTGGCGCGATCAAGCTGGCCGCCGCCCGCGTGAACCGCGACAATGGCGATCTGGCCGCCGATCTGGCAGCCGCCATGGAACAGGCCGCGACCGAGGTCTTCGAGGGCAAGTTCGACGACAACTTCCCGCTGGTCGTCTGGCAGACGGGTTCGGGTACGCAGTCGAACATGAACGCCAACGAGGTCATCTCGAACCGCGCGATCGAGATCATGGGCGGCGAGAAGGGCAGCAAGAAGCCCGTCCACCCCAACGATCACTGCAACATGGGGCAATCCTCGAACGACACCTTCCCGACCGCGATGCATGTGGCCATCGCCATGCAGGCGCGCGACGTGCTGCTGCCGGGCCTGGACAAGCTGGCATCCGCATTGGAGGCCAAGTCGGACGAGTTCAAGGACATCATCAAGATCGGCCGCACCCATACGCAGGATGCGACGCCGCTGACGCTTGGCCAGGAATTCGGCGGCTATGCCCACCAGGTCCGCAAGGGGATCGAGCGGGTGAAGGCCTGCCTGCCCGACATCTATGAACTGGCGCAGGGCGGCACCGCCGTCGGCACCGGCCTGAACACCAAGAAGGGCTGGGACACGGCCATCGCAGCCGAGATCGCCAAGATCACCGACCTGCCCTTCGTCACCGCCCCCAACAAGTTCGAGGCGCTGGCCGCCCATGACGCGATGGTCATGTTCTCGGGCGCGCTCAAGACGGTCGCGGCATCGCTGTTCAAGATCGCCAACGACATGCGCCTGCTGGGTTCCGGCCCGCGTTCCGGCCTGGGCGAGCTGATCCTGCCCGAGAACGAGCCGGGCAGCAGCATCATGCCGGGCAAGGTGAACCCCACCCAGGCCGAGGCGCTGACCATGGTCTGCGCGCATGTCATGGGCAACGACGCCGCCGTGGGCTTTGCCGGATCGCAGGGCCATTTCGAGCTGAACGTCTACAACCCGATGATGTCCTACAACGTGCTGCAGTCGATGCAGCTTCTGGGCGACGCGGCCAGCAGCTTCACCGACAACATGGTCGTGGGCACCAAAGCCAATGTCGAACGCATCGAGAAGCTGATGAAGGAATCGCTGATGCTGGTCACGGCGCTGGCCCCCACCATCGGCTATGACAACGCCACCAAGGTCGCCAAGACCGCGCACAAGAACGGCACGACCCTGCGCGAAGAGGCGATCGCACTGGGCTTCGTCGATGGCGAGACCTTCGATTGCATCGTCCGCCCCGAGGACATGATCGGCCCCAAGGGCTGATCCCGACCGGCCCATGACGGGCCACTTGACGATGGACCACCGGGGCGCGCTATGCTTGGCGCGCCCCTTTCCCATTCCGGACCCCATGACCCGCATCATCAACCTGCGACAGGCCCGCAAATCCCGCGACCGCGATGCCAAGCGCGCCGAGGGCGACCGCAACGCCGCCCGCTTTGGCGAACCCAAGCACCTGCGCGACGCCCGCGAGGCCGAAGAGACCCGCATCCGCAGCCTGTGGGACGCGCATCGCAAGGATGACGGCGCGGATGATTGACCTGCCGCCCCTTGCCGCGCCCGCCAAACGCTCGGTCACGATCGACGGGCACCGCACCTCGGTCTCGCTGGAAGATGCGTTCTGGCAGGCCCTGCAGGCCGAGGCCCGCGCAAGGGGCACGACCCGCGCGCTGCTGATCGGCCAGATCGACCATGCCCGCCCCCCCGAGGTGGGCCTTGCCACCGCGCTGCGCCTGTTCGTGCTGGCCTGCGCGCAATCGCGCGACTGAAGGCGCTGGCCGATGCCCGCCCCCTGTTGCTAGGCTGGGGCCACCAGACCGGAGGGGACAGATGGGCAGCAAGGCCGCGAAGATGGCGAAATCGGCAGGGCTTGCCACGGATACCAACGCATTGGACGGATTTCGCCGCCTGCTGCGAGAGAACGCCGCCCTGCACGACCGTCACCGCGCGGACATCCTGACATCCGACGACCCCGAATCCGTGCATCAGGCGCGTGTCGCGCTGCGCCGGATGCGCGCGCTTGTCCGGGGGTTCCGGGACATGCTGTCCAGGGATGCGCAGAAGCAGCTTGCCCGCATCCTCAAGGCACGCGGACAGCAGCTGGGGCCGCTGCGCGATGCCGATGTGCGGGCCGAGGCGCTTGGCACCGATGATGCACGCGCGGATGCCGCATGCCTGCGCGGCGAATTGCGCGACCAGCTGCGCGATACGCAGGAGCTGTCGCTCAGGATCGAGGTCGAGCGCGTGCTGCACGACCGCATCCGCGCGATCCGCGGCGATGCGCGGCGCAGGCTGGCCGATGCGCCGCTGCCGGTCATCGCCTCCCGGGCGCTTCAGGTCGCCTGGACCGAGCTTCTGGCATTCGGCCCCGACCTCGACCGGCTGGACCCCGAGGAACTGCACGACTTCCGCAAGCGGTCCAAGGACATGCGTTACTTGTCGGAATTCTTCGGGCGGTTGTTCGACAAGGACGCCGCGCCCATGCAGAAGCGCATGTCCAGGATGCAGGACGCGCTTGGGGTCGTGAACGACCTGGTGACGATGCGCGCCAAGGGGGCCGACCTGCCGAAAGGTGCCGCCAGATCCGAGGAGCGCGCCCGCGCCAAGGCCGCCAAGGCCTGGCGCAAGCTGCGCGGGGCGCCGGTCTGGTGGACCGACATCCCCTGAGGATCAGCCCTTCGGATCGGCCAGCCGCGCGATCAGCGCCGAGGTGTCCCAACGCCCGCCGCCCATGCGCTGGACATCCTTGTAGAACTGATCGACCAGCGCAGTCACCGGCAGGGGCGCGCCCAGCTCGTCGCCGGTCTTCAGGCAGATGCCCAGATCCTTGCGCATCCAGTCGATCGCGAAGCCGAAATCGAACTCCCCCTTGGCCATGGTCTGGTGGCGGTTCTGCATCTGCCAGCTTCCGGCAGCACCCTGGCTGATCACCTCGACCACCTTCTCGATGTCGAGGCCCGCCGTCTGCGCGAAGTTCAGCGATTCCGACAGCGCCTGCACCAGCCCCGCAATGGCGATCTGGTTGCACATCTTGGTCATCTGGCCCGCGCCGACCTCGCCCAGCCGGCGGCAGATCTTGGCATAGGCGTCCATCACCGGCTCGGCCCGGTCGTATTCGCCCTGATCGCCGCCGCACATCACCGACAGCTGCCCGTTCTCGGCGCCCGCCTGCCCGCCCGACACCGGCGCATCGACATAGCCGATCCCGGCATCGCGCGCGGCGGCGGCCAGTTCGCGCGTCACCTCGGCCGAAACCGTGGTGTGATCGACGAAGATGCTGCCTGCCGACATGCCCGCAAAGGCACCGTCGGGGCCAAGGCAGACCGCGCGCAGATCGTCGTCATTGCCCACGCAGGCCATCACGAATTCCGCGCCCGACGCGGCCTCGCGCGGGGTCGCGGCGTGACGTCCGCCATGCTGTTCCGCCCAGGCTTCGGCCTTGGCCGACGTGCGGTTGAAGACGGTCACGTCATGTCCCGCGGCGGCCAGATGCCCCGCCATCGGAAAGCCCATCACGCCCAATCCCAGAAATGCCGTCTTAGCCATACGTCCCCCATGTCGGATAAGTGCCTGCCGCCTTGCGTTGAAATGCCCGCGCGGCTGTCCTATGCAGCACACCACCACCCATGCGCGACGGGGTCAAGAGACACCGGCCGTGCCAGATCCGAGGATCGCGCCCCACATGCTTACCGTGTTCCGTTGGCTTCTGAGGCTGACAGTCGGCCTGATCGTCCTTGCGGTCGTGGCTGCGCTTCTGACCTGGTATTTCGCCGTCAGGTCCCTGCCCGATTACGACGCCTCGTACCGGGTCGAGGGGATATCCGCCCCGGTCGAGATCGTCCGCTCGACCGAGAACGTGCCCCATATCTTCGGCGAGACGGATGCCGACGTGTTCTTCGCCCTGGGGCTTGCCCATGCGCAGGATCGCCTGTTCCAGATGACGATGCTGCGCCGCGCAGCCCAGGGCCGCCTGGCCGAGGTGATGGGCCCGCAGGCCCTGTCCGCCGACGACCTTGCGCGCAGGCTCGGGCTCTATCGCAACGCGCAGGCATCGCTGGCGTCGCAGGACCAGCCCACCCGCGAGGCGCTGAACGCCTATGCCGCCGGGGTGAACCAGTGGATCGGCATCGTGAACGACGGGGCGATGGGGCGCGGCGCGCCGGAATTCTTCCTGTTCCCCGATGTCATCACCTATTGGACGCCGACCGATTCCCTCGCGATCCTCAAGCTGATGGCCGCAGGCGCGACGGGTGCCGCCACCGACGAGATCATGCGCGCCCGCCTGTCGCTGGCCGATACACAGCACGGGATCGAGATCGCGGCGCGTCCGGGCATCCCTGCCGACCTTCCGGCCTATGCCTCGCTGTTCCCGAACGCGCGCCTGGGCGTTCCCGAACGCCGCACCGGCCCGCAGGACACCCCCGAGGCGATGGGCTATCTTGCGCCCGGCCCGCAGCTGGGCGGCAATGCCTTCGGCGCCTCGCCCGACCGCACGGCGGCGGACGGCACGCTGCTGGCGGTCGACCTGCACAGCAGCCTGACGGCGCCGTCTCTCTATTACCTTGCGCGGTTGCAGCTGCAGGAAGGCGGCGTGATCGGCGCGACCATTCCGGGCATGCCGGTCATCTTCGCGGGCCGCAGCCCCTCGCTGTCCTGGTCGCTGTCGCCTGCTGCGGTCGACGATTCCGATATCGCGATCGAGGAGGTCCAGCCCGGCAACAGCGACCGCTATCGCGGCATCGGCGGCTGGACCGGCTTCGACACCCGGTCCGAGACGATCCGCGTGCTGGACGATGCGCCGCGCACCATCACCCTGCGCGAGACCGCGAACGGCCCCGTGGTGCCCAGCCTTGCCCCCGGCCTGCGCGACGTGACGCCCATCGGCCATGTCCCCGCCCTGCGCTGGACGGGCCTGTCGCGCAAGGATGCCAGCATGTCCGCGCTGATCGGCGTGATGCGCGCCCAAGATGTCGCCGCCGCGACCGAGGCATTGGGCCACATGACCGCGCCGGCGCTGAACGCGATGCTGGCCGACCGGCAGGGCGTGACGCATCTTCAGGCCGGCGCGATGCCCGAACGGGCCGAGGATCACCCAACCGCGGGCGCGATGCCCAGCCCCGGCTGGCTGCCGCAGGCCGCATGGCGCGGCGTCCTTGCCCTGTCGCGCAACGCCGTCGAGGGTCGCGACGGCGTCAGCATCGCCACCGAGGAACCGGGACGTTCGGCCATGCGCCACACCCGCCTGACCCGCCTGCTGCAGGATCGCGACATCCATTCGCGCGACAGCTTCATCGCGGCGCAGCTGGACATCGTCAGCCCCGCCGCCCGCACCCTGCTGCCGCTGGTGGGCGCGGACCTTTGGTTCACCGACGATCCCGCAGCCCCCGGCACGCCCGAACGCCAGCGCCAGGACGCGCTGGCCCTGCTGGCCGAATGGGACGGCTCCATGAGCGAGCACCTGCCCGAGCCGCTGATCTATTCGGCATGGATGGCCGCGCTGCAGGACCGCCTGATCCGGGACGAGATCGGTCCCCTGGCCGACGACCTGTTCCGCCTTCAGCCGAACTTCATCGATGCCGTCTATCGCAACCGCATGGGCGCGTCGCGCTGGTGCGACATCGTCCAAAGCGCCGTGACCGAGGATTGCACCACCATCGCCCGGCAGGCGCTGGACCGCGCGATCCTGGACCTTGCCGCGCGTTTCGGTCCCGATGTCGCAAGCTGGCGTTGGGGCGATCAGCACCAGGCGCGGCACATCCATCCGGGCCTCGGCGCGGTGCCTGCGCTCGGCTGGATCGTGAACATCAACCAGTCGGTGTCGGGCGGCGATTTCACTGTGGCACGTTCAGCGACCAAGGGCCGGGGCGACGATCCGTTCCTGGCGCGAGACGGCGCGGGGTTCCGGGGCGTGTTCGACCTGGCCGATCCCGACAGCTCGGTCTTCGTGACCTCGACGGGGCAATCCGGCCATCCGCTGTCGCGGCATTACGACGACCTGTCGGGCCTGTGGCGCCGGGGCGAATACGTCACCATGTCGCTGGATCCGGAACTTGCGCGGGCAGCCGCCACGGGCATCACCACGCTGACGCCCAAGCCCTGAAAAGAAAACGGGGGCCGACCGGCCCCCGTTTCGCATTCACGCCCTGCGGCGATCAGAAGTGGATCGCGCGCCCATATGCGTCCAGCACGGATTCGTGCATCATCTCGGACAGGGTCGGGTGCGGGAAGACGGTCTCCATCAGGTCCTCCTCGGTGGTCTCCAGCTGGCGACCCACGACATAGCCCTGGATCAGCTCGGTCACCTCGGCGCCGACCATGTGCGCGCCCAGCAGCTCGCCCGTCTTGGCGTCGAAGATGGTCTTGACCAGCCCCTCGGGTTCGCCAAGCGCGATGGCCTTGCCGTTGCCGATGAAGGGGAACTTGCCGACCTTGATGTCATAGCCCGCTTCCTTGGCCTTGGCCTCGGTCATGCCGACGGATGCGACCTGCGGATGGCAGTAGGTGCAGCCCGCGATGCTGCCCGGCTTGATCGGATGCGGCTTGCCGCCCGCGATCAGTTCCGCGACCATCACGCCCTCGTGGCTGGCCTTGTGCGCCAGCCAGGGCGCGCCCGCCAGATCGCCGATGGCAAAGACGCCCTCGACCCCGGTGCGGCAGTATTCGTCCGTCACGACATGGGTGCGATCGACCTTGATCCCGGCCTCTTCCAGGCCAAGTCCCTCGGTATTGCCGACGATGCCCACGGCCGAGATGACGGTGTCGAATTCCATCGTCTGGGTTTTGCCGCCGGTCTCGATATGGGCGGTGACCTTGTCGCCCTTGCGGTCCAGCTTCTTGACCGTCGCCTTTTCCATGATCGTCATGCCCTGCTTGACGAACTGCTTCTTGGCGAAGGCGCTGATCTCGGCATCCTCGACCGGCAGGACGCGGTCCATGACCTCGACCACGGTCGTGTCGGCGCCGAGCGTGTTGTAGAAGCTGGCGAATTCGATCCCGATCGCACCCGAGCCGATGACCAGCAGCTTCTTGGGCATGTGCGGCGGCTGCAGCGCATGCTTGTAGTTCCAGACCAGCTTGCCATCGGGTTCGAGGCCCGGCAGCTCGCGCGCACGCGCGCCGGTGGCCAGCACGATGGATTTCGCGGTGATCTCCTCGGTGCCCTTGTCGGTCTTGACGGTGACCTTGCCCTTGCCGGCCAGGGTCGCCTCGCCCATGATCGTGGTGACCTTGTTCTTCTTGAACAGGTGGCCGATGCCGCCCGACAGCTGCTTGGCGACGCCGCGCGACCGCTTTACCACGGCATCGAGATCATAGCCGATGCCGTCGGCCTTCAGGCCGAATTCCTTGGCGCGGTGCATCAGGTGGAACACCTCGGACGAGCGCAGCATCGCCTTGGTCGGGATGCAGCCCCAGTTCAGGCAGATCCCGCCCAGATGCTCTCGTTCGATGCAGGCCACCTTCAGGCCCAGCTGCGCGCCACGGATCGCGGCGACATAGCCGCCCGGTCCGGCGCCGATCACCACCATGTCGAAATTCTGGGCCATCATGTCCCCCGGCTGACTGAGATTTAGTTCAGCGTTAAATCATTTCCGGGGTGGCAGCAAGCCGGGCCCTGTCGCGGACCCGGCGGCGGTCGTCAGGGCTGGCGGGGTTCCGCGCCCTGTTCGGGATCCTCGGCAGGCTCGGACGGTTCCAGCGCATCGCGGTCCAGATCCTCGCCGCTCAGCTCGGGCTGGTCCTCGTGAGCCTCGTCCTCGGGCTGGTCCCCGGGGGTATCCTGCGCCTCGTCCAGAACGGCCTCGACCATGACGGTCGTGGCGTTCGGACCGATGACGGCATAGTTGCCCTGCTCCTCGACGGTCAGGCCGGCACGCTGCGTGGTCCGCCATCCGGCATATCCCGTCAGAAGCGCCAGAAGAACACCCATGTAGATCCAGAACCCGTCCGGCCCAACGACGCCCATCAGCCAGCCGGTGAAGATCGGGCCGGCCATCGACCCCACGCCATAGATGAACAGAAGCCCCGCCGATGCCGATGCCATGTCCGACTGGTCCAGATAGTCGTTGGTATAGGCGATCAGCAGTGCATAGATCGGGTTGGCCGCCCCGCCCATGATCGCGCCCGCGATCACCAGGCCCAAGGTGCCCGGCTGCGCGGCGATCACGCCCAGCCCGCACAGCCCGCCGACCGCCGCCAGGATCATCACCAGCCGACGGCGGTCATAGCGGTCCGAGATCCAGCCGATGGGATATTGCAGCACCAGCCCGCCCGCATAGCTTGCCGCCACGAACAGCGAGATCTGCGCGACCGACAACCCAACCAGCGCCCCCCAGACCGAGGACATGCCCGACAGCACGGCCAGCACGCCCCCCATCAGGAAGATGCCCACGCAGCCCAGCGGCGACGCGCGATAGAGGTCGCCGAAGCTCATCCGCTTGATCGTCTCGAACTGGGGCGCGGGCTTGGCCGACAGAAGGATCGGCGTGAAGGCCAGCGAGACCAGCACCGAGGGGATGACGAACAGCAGGAACCCCGCGGGATCGGCGGTGTTCAGCAGCATCTGCGCCAGCACGATGCCCAGCAGCTGCACGATCATGTAGGCCGACAGCGCCTGGCCGCGGTTCTCGTTCGTCGAACCCGCGTTCAGCCAGCTCTCGGCCGAGATGTACACCCCGCAGAAGCAATAGCCGATGAGGAAGCGCAGGAAGGTCCAGGCGATCCAGTGCGGCTCGACCGGGAACAGGATCAGCGTGGCGGAAATCAGCGATCCCAGCGCCGCGAAGACGCGCACATGGCCCACGTTCTGGATCAGGCCGGGGACGGTCAGGCTGCCGACGAGGAAACCGCCGAAATAGCCGGCCATGACCAGCGACATCTGGAAGGTCGGGATACCCTCGATCCCGCCGCGGATGCCCAGCAGCGTGCCCTGCATCCCGTTGCCCACCATCAGCAGCAGGATGCCCAGGAAAAGGGGCCAGGTTGTGCGCAGCACGGAGGTCATGGGCAGGCTCGTTTGTCAGCAGGGGAATCGGAACGCTTCGCCTAGCGCCGATAACACAGCCGCCATGACCTTTAAACGACCCTAAGGGATCAAAAGCGACGCATCGCCATAGCTGAAGAAACGATAGCGTGAAGCGACCGCATGGTCGTAGATCGCGCGGATCCGGTCCTGCCCCATCAGCGCGGATACCAGCATCAGCAGCGTCGATTTCGGCAGGTGGAAATTCGTCATCAGCGCATCGGCCACGCGGAAGGCATGCCCCGGATAGATGAAGATATCGGTCTTGCCCGCGAAGGGCGCGATGGGCGCATCGCCCGCAGCCGGGTTGAGCGCCGGATCGGCCGCCGATTCGATCAGCCGCAGGGCGGTGGTGCCGACGGGAATGACGCGGCGCCCCTCCGCCTTGGCGGCATTGATGCGGGCGGCGGCGTCAGCGGTGACCTGGCCCCATTCCGAATGCATGCGGTGGGTCGTCACGTCATCGACCTTGACCGGCAGGAAGGTTCCGGCGCCGACATGCAGCGTGACATGCACGAACTCGACCCCGCGTTCGCGCAGCGCCTCCAGCAGGGGCGCGTCGAAATGCAGGCTGGCGGTAGGGGCCGCGACGGCGCCCTGGTTCTCGGCCCAGACGGTCTGGTAATCGTCGTGATCCTGTTCGTCGGGCGCGCGCAGCGCCGCGATATAGGGCGGCAGCGGCATCGCCCCGACCTGCGCCAGCGCCCGGTCGAAGGCGTCGCCCTCTGCGTCGAAGACCAGCCGCAATCCGCCATCCGCGATCTGGGCAACGGTGGCCGACAGGTCGGGGCCGAAGCGGATCACCTCGCCCTCGCGCAGCTTGCGCAGGGGCTTGGCCAGTGCCTGCCAGCCCTCGGATGCGGGTTCCAGCAGAGTGACCTCGATCTTGGCGACCGCCTCGCCCTCGGGGGTCTGGCGGGTGCGGATGCCGGTCAGGCGCGCGGGAATGACCTTGGTGTCGTTCAGCACCAGCACGTCGCCCGCGCGCAGGATCTGCGGCAGATCGAAGACGTGCCTGTCCGCGATGCCATGACCTTCCGCCAGCAGCAGTCGTGCATGGCTGCGCGGACGCGCGGGGCGCGTCGCGATCAGCCCCTCGGGCAGGTCGAAATCGAAATCCGAAAGCTTCATGTGCGGGCTTCTGCGCCAGCCCCGGCCTTCCGTCAAGAAGGCTTGATGACCGACCAAAGAAGTCGGTCTTTACTTTTCCGATGGAATTGGTCAGAGATTGCGCGGAAGGAGCCCGCATGATCGTCTGTCACTGCACCCAGATTTCCGACCGGGACATCCGCGCAGCCATCGACTGGATGCGCGAGGCCGATCCCCAGACCATCATCACGCCGGGCAAGATCTATCATGCCCTTGGCAAGCGTGCCGATTGCGGTGGTTGCATGCCACTGTTTCTGGACACCATGCGTGCCTGCGATAAGCTGGGTGTCGCGCCGCCGATTTTGCGGCCCGGAACAGACAGCTACAAGGAACGCAGCCATGAAGGGCGACCCCAAGGTCATCGAATATCTCAACGCCGCGCTTCGGTCTGAGCTGACCGCGGTCAGCCAGTACTGGCTCCACTATCGCCTGCAGGAAGACTGGGGCTTCGGCAAGATCGCGAAGAAATCGCGCGAGGAATCGATCGAGGAGATGCACCACGCCGATCGCCTGATCGAGCGAATCATCTTCCTCGAAGGGCATCCGAACCTGCAGAAGCTGGACCCGCTGCGCATCGGGCAGGACCTGAAGGAAACGCTGGAAAGCGACCTTGCCGCCGAGCACGAGGCCCGCACCCTATATATCGAGGCGCGGGATTATTGCGAGAGCGTGGGCGATTACGTCAGCAAGAACCTGTTCGAGAACCTGATCCAGGACGAGGAAGGCCATATCGACTTCCTCGAAACCCAGCTGGGCCTGTACGAGACGATCGGCGCCCAGAACTATGGCCACCTGAACGCGAGCCCCGCGGATCAGGCCGAAAAGGACGATGCCTGAAACATGGACAAGGGGGCCGCGGCCCCCTTTCCTATGCCAGCCAGTCGCGCGCCAGGTCCGGCAGCGCGTCGAAATGGTCCAGCATCGCATCGGGCGCCAGCCGGCCGATCGCAGCACCCTCGGGGCCGAAGCTGACCAGCGCCACGCGCACACCCGCCGCAGCAGCCGTCTTGCGGTCGGTTTCCGTATCCCCGATCAGGAAGGACCGCGTCACCGTGCCGCCCGCCTGTTCGACCGCCGCCTGATAGGGGCGCGGATCGGGCTTGCGCACCGGCAGCGTGTCCGCGCCGATCATCGCGGCAAAGCGGTCGCGGATGCCCAGCCTGTGCAGCAGATCCTCGGCCAGGCCCGCGGGCTTGTTCGTGCAGACCGACAGGATGTGCCCGTCCGCCGCCAGCCGGTCCAGCGCAGCCTCGACCCCGGGATAGAGCCGCGTGTGCACCGCGATGGCCGCGCCATAGTGATCCAGCAGGCGGTGGAAATCCTGGTCCTCGGCCTCGGGGGGGATCAGCACGTCCTGCGGCGCGCGCGCATATCCGGCCCGCAGCATCGCGCGCCCGCCATGGAACGCGATCAGCGCGTCGGCCACCGGGTCCAGCAGATCGCCAAGGCCGCGCCCGCGAAAGCACGCATTCGCCGCCGCGATCAGATCGCCCGACGTATCGGCCAGCGTCCCGTCCAGATCGAAGACCACCGTTCCCGCCATTCATGCCTCCTTCGAAACGATCCGAAAACAAAGGTGAATGCGCCGGGGCTTTCCAGCGCACCCCGCCCCGATTAGAACGCCGGGGCAAGAAAGCAAACAGGCGATGGGGTCGGCATGTCGGAAAATGCGGTGGCAGTGGTAATCCTTGCGGCGGGTCAGGGCAGCCGCATGCAGTCTGACCTGCCAAAGGTCCTTCACCGCCTGGGCGGGGTGCCGCTGGTGGGCCACGCGCTGTCGGGCGCGCGCAGCCTGGACCCCGAACAGATCGTCGTCGTGACGGGCCACGGGTCCGAGGCGGTATCGCGCGCGGTCGCCAAGCTGGACCCCGAGGTGCAATGCGTCCTGCAGGCCGAACAGCTGGGCACCGGCCATGCCGTCCAGCAGGCCCTGCCCCAGCTGGAAGGGTTCCAGGGCAAGGTCGTCATCCTCTATGGCGACACTCCCTTCATCGGCGAGGATACGCTCGCCGCGCTGTCCAGCCACGATGCCGACCTGGTGGTCCTGGGCTTCGAGGCCGAGGATCCGGGCCGCTATGGCCGCCTGGTCGTGACCGACAAGGGGCTGGAACGGATCGTCGAATACAAGGATGCCGACGAGGCCACGCGCCAGATCGCGCTGTGCAATTCGGGCGTCATGGCGCTGGACGCGGACCTGCTGCGCCTGCTGATCGTGCGGCTGTCCGACGACAATGCCGCCGGCGAATACTATCTGACCGACCTGGTGGCGCTGGCCCGCGCCGAAGGCCGCCGCGCCGATGTCGTCACCTGCGACGAGGAAGAGACCCTCGGCATCAACACCCGCGCCGAGCTGGCCCGCGCCGAGGCGCTGTTCCAGTCCCGCGCCCGCGCCCGCGCGATGGATGACGGCGTCACCCTGTCCGATCCGGGCAGCGTGTTCTTCGCGCAGGACACCGTGATCGGGCGCGATGCGATCATCGGGCAGAACGTGGTCTTCGGTCCCGGCGTCACGATCGAATCGGGGGCCGAGGTGCTGCCCTTCTGCCATCTCGAGGGTTGCCACCTCAGCGCGGGCGCGACGGTCGGTCCCTTCGCCCGCCTGCGCCCCGGCGCGGAACTGGGCGGCGACGTGCATGTCGGCAACTTCGTCGAGATCAAGAACACCGTCCTGGACGAGGGCGTGAAGGTCGGGCACCTGACCTATCTGGGCGACGCGCATGTGGGCGAGGCCACGAATATCGGCGCGGGCACGATCACCTGCAACTATGACGGCGTGATGAAGCATCGCACCACCATCGGCGCGCGTGCCTTCATCGGCAGCGACACGATGCTGGTCGCCCCCGTCACCGTCGGCGCGGATGCGATGACCGGATCGGGTTCGGTCATCACCGAGGACGTGCCCGACGGCGCATTGGCGATCGGACGCGCGCGGCAGGCCACGAAACCCGGCCTTGCGACGCGCCTGATGGCCGCGCTGCGTGCCAAGAAGGAGACGCGCTGATGTGCGGCATCATCGGAATCCTCGGCAGCCACGAAGTGTCCCCCCAACTGGTCGAGGCGCTGCGCAGGCTGGAATATCGCGGCTATGACAGCGCGGGCGTCGCGACTGTGGACGCATCCGGGCGGCTGGACCGCCGCCGCGCGGTCGGCAAGCTGGTGAACCTGTCGGACCGGCTGGTCCACGACCCCCTGCCCGGTCATGTCGGCATCGGCCATACCCGTTGGGCCACCCACGGTGCCGCGACCGAGGCGAACGCCCACCCCCACCAGTCCGGCCCCGTCGCCGTCGTCCATAACGGCATCATCGAGAATTTCCGCGAATTGCGCGCCGAACTGCAGGAACTGGGCATCCAGCCCCAGTCCCAGACCGACACGGAAACCGTGGCGCTGTGGACCGCGCATTACCTGCAGCAGGGCATGTCTCCGCTGGAGGCCGCGCGCAGGACGCTGTCGCGGCTGGACGGCGCCTTCGCGCTGGCCTTCCTGTTCGAGGGGCAGGCCGATCTGCTGATCGCCGCGCGCAAGGGCAGCCCGCTGGCCATCGGCCACGGCACGAACGAGATGTTCCTCGGCTCGGACGCGGTGGCGCTGGCGCCCTTCACCGACCGTATCACCTATCTCGAGGATGGCGACCATGCCGTCCTGACCCGCGCGGGCGTCGATGTCTTCGACGCGGCGGGCCAGCCCGTGCAGCGTGCGACGAACCGCATCGACGTGGGCGCCACGGCCATCGACAAGGGCGGCTATCGCCACTTCATGGCCAAGGAGATCGCCGAGCAGCCCGCCGTCATCGGCGACGTGCTGAACCATTACGTCAAGGACGACCGCATCATCCTGCCCGAGGGGCTGGACTTCACCGATGTGGACCGCATCTCGCTGGTGGGTTGCGGCACCGCGCATCTGGCGGGGCATGTCGCGAAATACTGGTTCGAGCAGCTTGCCGGCCTGCCCTGCGACATCGATGTCGCCTCCGAGTTCCGCTATCGCGAGCCGCCGCTGTCGGATCGCAGCTGGTTCGTCGCCATCAGCCAGTCGGGCGAGACCGCCGACACGCTGGCCGCCCTGCACTATGCCCGCGCCCATGTCGCACGGACCGTGGGGCTGGTGAACGTGGGCACCTCGGCCATCGCGCGCGACAGCGACGTGGCCCTGCCGACGCTGGCGGGGATCGAGGTCAGCGTGGCCTCGTCCAAGGCCTTCACCTGCCAGCTGGCGGTGCTGGCCGTACTGGCGCTGAAGGCGGCACATGATCGCGGGCGGATCGACGACCAGGCGCTGGCGGCGCATCTGCGCGACCTGCGCTCGGTCCCCGCGCTGCTGTCGCAGGCGCTGGCGCTGACGGATGATTGCCGCAAGCATGCCGACTGGCTGGCGACGGCGCGCGACGTGCTGTACCTGGGCCGGGGCGCGCTGTATCCCGTCGCGCTGGAAGGCGCGCTGAAGCTGAAGGAGCTGAGCTATATCCACGCCGAGGGCTATGCCTCGGGCGAGCTGAAGCACGGCCCCATCGCGCTGATCGACGGCGACGTGCCGGTCGTCGTGCTGGCACCGCATGATGCGCTGTTCGACAAGACCATCTCGAACATGCAGGAGGTCATGGCCCGCCACGGTCGCGTGCTGCTGATCTCGGATGCGGGCGGGATCGCCGCTGCAGGCGAAGGCGTGACGGCCAGCCTGACGCTGCCTTCGGGCGGGGGCGTGTTCCAGCCGATGCTGTACGCGGTGCCGATGCAGTATCTCGCCTATCACACGGCGGTCGCCAAGGGGACCGACGTGGACCAGCCGAGGAACCTTGCGAAATCCGTCACTGTCGAGTGACGAAAAGGCCCGCCGATCATGGCGGGCCTTTTCTTTGCAGCCCCTCGTTTCAGGCGCTCGTTACAGGCGGCGGAAGGTCACGTAATGGGGCGCGCGCCCTTCGCGCAGGGCCTTCTGTTCATAGCGGGTGCTGATCCAGTCATCCCAGGGCTGATCGGTATCGGCGATCATCTCGAACCCCGCGGGGGGCACCTCTTCGCGGGTCTGGCGGATGTAGTCCGGGATGTCGCTGGCCACGCGGAAGATCCCGCCCGCCTTCATCACCCGCGCAAGCGGCAGCAGATGTTCGGGCGTCACGAAGCGGCGGCGGTGATGGCGCGCCTTGGGCCAGGGGTCGGGATACATGAGGAACGCACGCTCGATGCTGGCATCGGGCAGCACGTCCATCAGGTCGCGCGCATCCCCGGGATGCACGCTGACATTCTGGACGCCCGCTTCGCGGATCTTGCCCAGGAGCATGGCGACGCCGTTGATGAAGGGCTCGCAGCCGATGATGCCCATCTGCGGATGCGTCTTGGCCATGTGGACCATGTGCTCGCCCCCGCCGAAGCCGACCTCAAGCCAGACCGGGCGGTCATCGCCGAAGATCGCGGCCGGGTCGATGGGCGTGCGGTCGGGGTTGTCCTGGTGCGTGATGCCGCGCGGGCGCAATTCGCCCAGATCCTCGGACAGGTATCCCTTCTGGCTCTGGCGCAGGGTCTTGCCGTGACGGCGGCCATAGAAGTTCCGCCGGGGCGGGTTCGGATCGAATGTGGATTTGGGTTCGTCGCTCATGGGCAAGCGAATTGGCGCAAGGCGGCAGTCATTGCAAGCCCCCTTGTGCAAGCCCCCTTGCGCAAGGGGCCGCTGGTTTCCCACCGGCCCCGGAAGTGCTCAGTCGGCCATCAGGCGGCTGACGATGACGGTGACTTCGGGCTTCTTGCCGATCTCCTCCATCGAGACCTGGCGGGTGATCTTGCGGACCGCCTCTTCCATCTTGTCGTCGTCGCGGACGGTGCGGCGGTCGGCGCGCTCCAGGAACTCGGCCAGCTCGGCCTCGATCATCTGGTCCAGCTCGGTCCCCGAACGGCCACGGACCGGAAGGCCCATCAGCTCGACCCAGGCGTCGGGCAGCGCGTTGTCGTCCTCGTCGATGATGACGCTGACGGTCGCCTGGCCGTTCAGGGCCATGCGGATGCGGTCGCGCACAACGCCGTCCATCGCGCCGATCAGCACGTTGCCGTCCAGGTACAGGCGGCCCGTCTCGATCTGGTCGACGATCTTGGGGGCGGTGCCGGTCAGATCGGCCATCGCGCCGTTCACGATCACCTCGGCCGACATGCCCTTGGCGCGCGCCAGCATCACGTGCTCGCGCAGGTGCAGGTGTTCGCCATGCATCGGGATGATCGTGGCGGGCTTCAGCACCTCGTGCATGGTCTCGATGTCGGGGCGGTTCGCGTGGCCCGACACGTGATAGAGCCCGTCATCGGCGTCATAGACCTCGACGCCCATCTCGCTCAGCGCGTTCATGATGCGCCCCACCGACTTCTCGTTGCCGGGAATGGTCTTCGAACTGAAGAGGAAGCTGTCCCCCGTCTTGAGCGACAGCCCCAGATAGCGGCCACGCGACAGCTGCGCGCTGGCGGCGCGGCGTTCGCCCTGGCTGCCGGTCACGATCAGCATCACCTCGTTGCGGGGCAGCTTCGCGGCCTCTTCGGGGCCGATGGTGTCGGGGAAGTCCGACAGGATCCCCGTCTCGATCCCGACCGAGACCATGCGGCGCATGGCGCGGCCCAGAAGGCAGATCTTGCGACCGCCGGCCTTGGCCGCATCGGCCAGCGTCTTCAGACGCGCGATGTTGCTGGCAAAGGTGGTGGCCACGACCATGTTCGGCTGCGCCATGACCCATTCCAGGATCGGGTTCGCCAGCAGCGCCTCGGACCGGCCCGGATGCGTCGAGAAGATGTTGGTGCTGTCGCAGGTCAGGACCTTGATCCCGCCATCGACCTCGGTCGCGATCTGCTTCCACGCGACCGGATCCCAAGCATCGCCGACGACCGGCGTGCCGTCCAGCTTGAAGTCGCCCGTGTGCAGCACGCGGCCCGCAGGCGTGTCGATGATCAGCGCGCTGCTTTCGGGGATCGAGTGGCTGATCGGCGCATATTGCACCTTGAAGGGGCCAAGCTCGGTCACCTCGGGGCGTGCCTCGACGATGCGGACGGTATCGGCGGGGTGGCCCGCCTCTTCCAGCTTCAGCCGGATCAGCGACCCGGTGAAGCGGCGGGCATAGATCGGAACCTCCAGCCGGGACCACAGGTGGCCCAGCCCGCCCAGGTGATCCTCGTGTCCGTGGGTCACGAAGATCGCCTCGAGGCGGTGCTTGTTCTTCTCCAGCCAGGCGATATCCGGCATGATCAGGTCGATGCCCGGTGCACTTTCCATGTCCCCGAAGGTGACGCCCAGGTCGACCAGGATCAGCCGTTCCTTGCCCGGCGCGCCATATCCGTAGACATAGGCGTTCATGCCGATTTCGCCCGCGCCGCCAAGCGGCAGATAGATCAGGCGGTCAGCCATTGCCCATCTCCTTGTTGTAATCGTGGATGAGCCGAAGCCCATGCATTGTAAGATCGTCTTCGATAGCGTCGAACAGGTCAAATCCCTGATCGAACAACGGGGCAAGCCCCCCGGTTGCAATGACCTTCATGGGGCGGTCGCGTTCGGCGCGGATACGCGCGACGATGCCTTCGACCAGGCCCAGATATCCCCAGAACACGCCCGACTGGATGCAGGCGACGGTATTCGTGCCGATGACCTGCGTGGGCATGGTGATGTCCACATGCGGCAGTGACGCGGCCCCCATGTGCAGCGCCTCCAGCGACAGGTTCACCCCCGGCGCGATCGCGCCCCCGATATAGGCGCCGTCCACATCCACCACGTCCAGTGTCGTGGCGGTGCCGAAATCGACCACGATCAGGTCCGGCCCGTGGCGGTCATAGGCGCCGACCGTGTTCACCAGCCTGTCCGGTCCCACCGTCGTGCCGGGATCGACGCGCGGCGGCACCGGCAGCAGGCAGTCGGGCTTGCCCACGACCAGCGGGCGCGTGTCGAAGTAGCGGTTGCACAGGACGCGCAGGTTGAACACCACGCGCGGCGCGGTGGCGCTGATGATGCAGGCGTCTATCTGCAGCTCGAACCGCTGGACGGCGATCAGCGTGGACAGCCAGACATAGTATTCGTCCGCCGTGCGGCGGTGATCGGTGCGGATGCGCCAATGGGCCAGGAACTTCGTGCCGTCCCAGACCGAGAAGACGGTGTTCGTGTTGCCCGTGTCGATGCAGAGAAGCATGTCTCAGCCCCCGAAATGGATGTCGGCGGCAGAGATCGCATGACGCCCGCGCGGGCCGGTCAGGATCAGCGCGCCGCTGTCGTCGATGCCGTCGAAGCGGCCCGTGAACTCGGCCGTGCCGGTGCGGGCCACGATGGTCTCGCCCAGCTTGGCGGCACGGGACAGCCACGCGTTGCGCACCGGCCCGAAGCCGTAGGCGCGCATCTGGCGGTGCCAGTGGTCGAAGGCCGGGGCCAGCGCGTCCAGCATCTCGTCCGGGGTCACGGCCATGCCCGTCTCGGCCAAAAGGCTGACGGGGCGCATGGCCTGTGCCTCGACCTCGGCGGTGTCGGGGGCCTCGGAGAGGTTGATGCCGATGCCGATCGCCAGAAGGCCCAGCCGATCGCCCGCGCCCGTGCTCTCCAGCAGGATGCCCGACAGCTTGCCGCCGTTCAGCAGCACGTCGTTCGGCCATTTCAGCGCGAAACCCGGCTGCGGACCGCAAAGGGTGCGCAGCGCGTCATGGACCGCCAGCGCCGCCACGAAGGACAGCCGCGCCGCGTCCCCCGCCCCGCCTTCGGGACGCAGGACCAGCGTCGCCGCGAAATTGCCCTGCGGGTCGCGCCAGGCACGCCCGCGGCGGCCGCGGCCGGCCTCCTGGCGATAGGCCATGATCCAGGCGGGGCCCGTCAGGTCGGGGCCGCGCCGGAACGCTTCCGCATTGGTGCTGTCCACACGGTCGAGGACGTGGCGTGCCACGCCCTCGGGCCATGCTTCGGTCGACGGATTACTCACCCGCCACGGTCGCGGCCTCGGCCCCGCCCACAAGCGATTGCGCGGCCGTCGCCGCCGCATCGTCGATGCCCAGCATCGTCACCGCGCCCAGCAGCAGCGCAGCCGCGGGCACCAGCAGCGACCCGCATTGCACAAGGCCCATGCGGCTCTCGGCATGGTCGGTATCGGCACCGAAGAACATGTAGTACACGATGCGGAGATAGTAGAACGCCCCGATGACCGAGGCGATGACGCCCGCGACCGCCAGCCACGCCTTGCCGCCATCGACCGCGGCCGACAGCACGCCGTATTTCGCGAAGAAGCCCAGGAAGGGCGGCACGCCCGCAAGGCTGAACATCAGGAACAGCACGGCCACGCCGGTCAGCGGGTTGCTGATCGCGAAGCGGTTCAGGCTGTCCAGCGACACGACCGGCTGCCCGTCGCGTTCCAGCGACAGGATGAAGGCGAAGGTGCCCACGTTCATCACCGCATAGATCGCCATATACAGCAGCATCGCCTGCACGCCATAGGCGCTGCCGGCGGCCAGGCCCACCAGCGCGAAGCCCATATGCGCGATCGAGCTGTAGGCCATCAGGCGCTTGATGTTGCGCTGGCCGATCCCCGCGATGGACCCCACGAACATCGACAGGACCGCGAGGGCCGCGATGATCTGGCTCCAGTCGCCGGGTACGTTGCCGAAGGCGTCGAACATCAGGCGCGCGATCAGCGCCATCGCGGCGACCTTGGGCGCGGTCGCCAGGAACGCCGTCACCGGCGAGGGCGAGCCCTCGTAGACATCGGGCGTCCACATGTGGAACGGCACCGCGCTGACCTTGAAGGCCAGGCCCACCAGCAGGAAGACCAGGCCGAACAGCAGGCCCAGGGGCAGGCTGCCCGCCTGCACGACCTCGATGATGCCCGCGAAGCTGGTCGTGCCCGCAAAGCCGTAGACCAGCGACGCACCATAGAGCAGCAGCCCCGAGCTGAGCGCGCCCAGCACGAAGTACTTCAGACCGGCCTCGGAGGATTTCACGCTCTCGCGGCGCATGGCGGCCACGACATAGAGCGCGAGGGATTGCAGCTCCAGCCCCATGTACAGCGTCAGCAGGTCGCCCGCCGACACCATCACCATCATCCCCAGCGAAGCCAGCACGATCAGGATCGGGTATTCGAAGCGCATCAGCTTGTGGCGCTGCATGTAATCCGCGCTCATGGCCAGGACGGCGGCGCCCGACAGCAGGATGGTCACCTTGGCAAAGCGCGCGAAGGCGTCGTCGGTGAACATGCCGGAGAACGCCGTCTGGTCGGGTCGGTCCGCCACGCCCAGATACAGCCCCGTCAGCAGCATGGCCGCGACGCTGGTCCACAGGATCGGGCGCGCGATGGCGTCCTTGCCCAGATAGGCCCCCGCCATCAGCGCCGCCAGCGCATAGATCGCAAGCCACAACTCGGGCAGGACGGTCGAGAGATCAAGTCCGGTCATCTTGCGTTCCTCAATGGCTGGCGGCAGCCGCCGCCATCTCGTCTTCGGGCGCTTCGGGCAGCGCGTCGTTGTAATTCACCAGCAGCGCCTCGACCGAGGGGCCGGTGATGTCGGTCACGAGGCGCGGATAGACGCCAAGGATCAGGGTCATCGCGACCAGCGGCACGAACAGCCAGCGTTCGCGCGGGGTCATGTCGGCGATGCCGCGCAGGCTCTCCTTGATCAGCGCGCCCATGGTCACGCGACGATAGAGCCAGAGCGCATAGGCCGCCGACAGGATCACCCCCGTCGCGGCCACGAAGGCCACCCAGGTATTGGCGCGGAACGTGCCCATCAGCGTCAGGAATTCGCCCACGAAGCCCGAGGTGCCGGGCAGGCCCACATTGGCCATCGTGAAGAACATGAAGACCAGCGCATAGACCGGCATCCGGTTCACCAGACCGCCATAGGCGTCGATTTCCCGCGTGTGCATGCGGTCGTAGATCACGCCCACCAGCAGGAACAGCGCCCCCGAGATGAAGCCGTGCGACAGCATCTGGAAGATCGCGCCGTCCAGCCCCTGCTGGTTCGCCGCGAAGATCCCCATCGTCACGTATCCCATATGCGCGACCGAGGAATAGGCGATCAGCTTCTTCATGTCGGACTGCGCCAGCGCCACCAGCGAGGTATAGACGATGGCGATCGCGGACATCCACAGCACCAGCCCCTGCAGCAGGTCGCTTGCCACCGGGAACATCGGCAGGCTGAAGCGCAGGAAGCCATAGCCACCCATCTTCAGCAGGACCGCGGCCAGAACGACCGAACCCGCGGTCGGTGCCTGCACGTGCGCGTCGGGCAGCCAGGTGTGGACCGGCCACATCGGCATCTTGACCGCGAAGCTGGCGAAGAAGGCAAGGAACAGCAGCGTCTGCATGCCGCCCATCACCGTGATCCCGAGGATCGTCATGGTCTGCGAGGGGAAATCGTAATCCAGCATCGCCACGATGTCGGTGGTCCCCGCCGTGCGGGCCATCGCGATCATCGCGACCAGCATCAGGACCGACCCGATGAAGGTATAGAGGAAGAACTTGAACGCCGCATAGATGCGGTTCGCCCCGCCCCAGATCCCGATCACCAGGAACATGGGGATCAGCCCGGCCTCGAAGAACAGGTAGAACAGGATCAGGTCCAGCGCCGCGAAGACGCCGATCATCAGCCCCTCCAGCACGAGGAAGGCGATCATGTATTCCTTGACCCGCGTGGTCACGTCCCAGGTGGACAGGATCGTCAGCGGCATCAGGAAGGTCGTCAGCAGGATGAACAGGATCGAGATGCCGTCCACGCCCATCTTGTAGCGCAGGCCCATGATCCAGGCGTGATCCTCGACGAACTGGAAGCCGGATTGGGACGGCTCGAAGCCCGCCAGCAGGAACAGCGAGATCAGGAAGGTCGCGCCGGTCGCGATCAGGGCAAGGAACTTGGCGTTCTTCTGCGCGGCCGCGTCGTCGCCGCGCAGGAAAAGGGCCAGGATGCCCGCTGCCACGATCGGCAGGAAGGTGATGATCGAAAGAAGGTTCGTCATGTCAGTGCGCGCCCCGCATCATCACCCAGATCAGCAAGCCCACGATGCCGATGACCATCGCGAAGGCGTAGTGGAACAGATAGCCCGACTGCACGCGGCCCGCGAAGCGGGTCAGGCGCGGAATGATTCCCAGGGCGACCCCGTTGATGGCGCCGTCGATAATCGCTCCGTCGCCCCGCGTCCACAGCCGCGCGCCGATCCAGCGCGCCGGGCGGACGAAGACCACGTCATACAGTTCGTCGAAATACCACTTGTTCAGCAGGAACTGGTACAGGCCCGGCTGCTGTGCCGCCAGTCGCCCAGGCGCCTCGGGGCGGCGGATATACATGACCCATGCCAGGCCCAGGCCGATCAGCATCGCGAAGAAAGGCGACATCTTGACCCATGCCGGGACGTAATGGGCATCGTGCATCACGTGGTTGTCGGGATGCATGTAGATCGCCCCCTGCCCCACGGTCGCGGGATCCACATGGGTCGCGCCACCCTCGGCGTGCTCGTCGCCATGGCCCTCGTCCTTGGCGGGTTCGGCATGGTCGTCGCCGTGACCCGCATCATGCGAGGCCGCGATCTCGGGCAGGCCGAAGAAGCGCTGCACGCCCTCTTCCTCGAAAAAGCTGTTGTACCAGACCATCCCCGAGAAGACCGCGCCAAGCGCAAGCGCCCCAAGCGGGATCAGCATGACGCGCGGGCTCTCATGCGCGTGGTCATGCGCGTGATGGTCGCCGCGCGGCTGGCCGAAGAAGGTCATGAAGATCAGGCGCCAGCTGTAGAAGCTGGTGAACAGCGCCGCCACGACCAGCATCCAGAAGGCATAGCCGTTCCCCGAGGCATAGGCGCTCTCGATCACGGCGTCCTTGGACAGGAAGCCGGCGAAGCCGATATGGGTCAGCGGAATGCCGACGCCGGTGATGGCCAGCGTGCCGATCATCATGGCCCAGAAGGTCACGGGGATCTTGTGGCGCAGGCCGCCGTAATTGCGCATGTCCTGTTCGTGATGCATCGCGTGGATGACCGAACCGGCACCCAGGAACAGCATCGCCTTGAAGAAGGCATGCGTGAACAGGTGGAACATCGCCACCGAATAGACGCCGACACCCGCGGCCACGAACATGTAGCCCAGCTGCGAACAGGTCGAATAGGCGATCACGCGCTTGATGTCGTTCTGCACGAGGCCCACCGTCGCCGCGAAGAACGCCGTGCTTGCGCCCACGATGACGATGAACATCTTTGCCTGCGGCGCGAATTCGAACAGCGGCGACATCCGGCAGACCAGGAAGACGCCCGCCGTGACCATGGTCGCCGCGTGGATCAGGGCCGACACGGGCGTCGGACCCTCCATCGCGTCGGGCAGCCAGGTGTGCAGCAGCAGCTGTGCCGACTTGCCCATCGCGCCGATGAACAGCAGCACGCCCAGCAGGTTCGCCGCGTTCCAGTCGGTCCACAGGAAGTGCATCTGCGTCTCGGCGATCATCGGGACCTGGGCAAAGATCTCGTCGAACTGGATCGAGCCCGTCAGCCACCACAGCCCGAAGATCCCCAGGAGGAAGCCGAAATCACCGACGCGGTTCACGATGAACGCCTTCATCGCCGCAGCGCCCGCCGACTGCTTCTTGAAGTAGAAGCCGATCAGCAGATAGGACGCGACGCCCACGCCCTCCCAGCCGAAGAACATCTGCAGCAGGTTGTCGGCGGTCACCAGCATCAGCATGGCGAAGGTGAAGAAGGACAGATAGGCGAAGAAGCGCGCACGATAGGGCTCGTCATCGCCGAAATTCTCGTCATGCGCCATGTAGCCGAAGCTGTAGAGGTGCACGAGCGCCGAGACCGAGGTGATCACGATCAGCATGATCGCGGTCAGGCGGTCCAGGCGGATCGCCCATTCGGTCGTGAAATCGCCCGAGACGATCCAGTCCAGCACCGGATACTGGCGCAGCTGCCCGTCGAAGCCCAGGAACACGATCCAGGATGCGAGCGCCGCCGCGAACAGGATCGCGGTCGTCAGCACCTGCGCGCCGCGTTCCCCGATCAGCCGCCAGCCGAAGCCTGCGATCAGCGCGCCGATCAGCGGGGCAAAGAGGATGAATTGCGTCATGTGTCCCTTACCCCTTCATCACGTTGACGTCTTCGACCGCGATCGTGCCGCGGTTGCGGAAGAACACCACCAGGATCGCAAGGCCGATCGCGGCCTCGGCGGCGGCGACGGTCAGCACGAACATCGTGAAGATCTGCCCGCCCAGATCGCCCAGATGGTACGAGAAGGCGACGAAGTTGATGTTGACCGCCAGCAGCATCAGCTCGATCGACATCAGGATGACGATCACGTTCTTGCGGTTCACGAAGATGCCGAAGATCCCGGCGACGAAGAGGATCGCCCCCACGACAAGGAAATGTGTCAATCCGATCATCTTATCTGTCCCTCCGGGTCGGTCACCCGTTGAATTTCAGGTCCGCGCGCACGCGGATCACAAGCCCTGTCCCGGCTTCACGTCGCGAAGCTGCATCGCCTTGGCCGGGTCGCGGTGCATCTGCTGGATCACGTCCTGCCGCTTGATGTCGCGGCGGTGGCGCATGGTCAGCGTGATGGCCCCGATCATGGCGACCAGCAGGATCAGCCCCGCCAGCTGGAACGGCAGCATGTAGCGGTCGTACATCACCAGCCCGATGGCGTTGGTGTTCAGCTGCTGCCCCTCGACCGGGACGGCCCGCAGCGCCTGCGCGCCGTCGGCGGTTTCCCATGCCCCGAAGGCGATGCCCAGCTGCGCCAGCAGAACGACGGCGATCAGCCCCGCCAGCGGCAGGTACTGCGCCAGCTCGCCCTTGAGCTGGGCGAAATCGACATCCAGCATCATCACGACGAACAGGAACAGGACCGCGACCGCGCCCACATAGACGATAACCAGCAGCATGGCGACGAATTCCGCCTGCAGCAGGACGAACAGCCCCGCCGCCGACAGGAACGCCAGGATCAGCCACAGCACCGAATGGACCGGGTTGCGTGCCAGCACGACCATGAAGCCCGCCGTGCAGACGGAGATCGCGAACAGGTAGAAGGCAAAAGTCATGACTGATCGGTCCCCTCGGATTCGGTGAAGACGGCCTGGGCAATCTCCAGCGCCTTCTGCATCGCGGGGATGCCGCCGAACACCCCCATCTGATAGATCGTCTCGGCCACCTCGCGCGGGGTGGCCCCGGCCTCGATGGCGTGGCGGATGGTCATGCGCAGCTGCGGCTCGGCATGGGCGCCCTGCACGGTCATGGCCGCGATGGTGATCAGCAGGCGCGTCCTTGCGTCCAGGCCGTCGCGGTTGAAGGTCTTGCCGAACCACATCTCCAGCATGTCGGCCGGCATGGTCGGGAACATCTTCTCGTAGGCGCGCATGTCGAAATGCTCCAGCGCGGGATTGAAGGCCCGCGCCATTTCCTGCCCCTGGGCAAGCATCTGCTGGAACATCTGCTGGAACGCATCGGTCATCGGTAGGGCGCATCCATGGCAAGGTTGCGCGCGATCTCGGCTTCCCAACGGGCGCCGTTGTCCAGAAGCTTGTCCTTGTCGTAGAACAGCTCCTCGCGCGTTTCCGTGGCGAACTCGAAATTCGGCCCCTCGACGATGGCATCGACGGGGCAGGCCTCCTGGCAGAACCCGCAATAGATGCACTTGGTCATGTCGATGTCGTAGCGCGTCGTGCGGCGGCTGCCATCCTCGCGCGGTTCGGCATCGATGGTGATGGCCTGCGCGGGGCAGATCGCCTCGCACAGCTTGCAGGCGATGCAGCGTTCCTCGCCGTTGGGATAGCGGCGCAGCGCGTGTTCGCCGCGGAAGCGGGGCGACAGCGGGCCCTTCTCATGGGGATAGTTCAGCGTCGGCTTGGGCGCGAAGAAGTAGCGCAGGCCCAGGCCGAAGCCCTTGATGAAATCCACCATCAGGAAATACTTGGTGGCGCGAACGACGTCGAATGCCATCTGTCAGACTCCTGCCCAACGGGCCCAGAAGGTGCCCAGGACTTCGAATTTGGCAAGGAATGCCACGATCACGACCCATGCCAGCGACAGCGGCAGGAACACCTTCCAGCCGATCCGCATCAGCTGGTCGTAGCGGTAGCGCGGCACGATGGCCTTCACCATGGCGAACATGAAGAACCAGAAGACCATCTTCAGGAACATCCACAGCGCCCCGTCGGGAATGCCGGGAATGGGCGACAGCCAGCCGCCGAAGAACAGCAGCGTGATCAGCGCGCACATCAGCCACATGGCGATGTATTCGCCCGCCATGAACAGCAGGTAGGGCGTCGAGGAATATTCGACCATGAAGCCCGCGACCAGTTCGGATTCGGCCTCGGGAAGGTCGAAGGGCGGGCGATTGGTTTCGGCCAGGGCGCTGACGAAGAACAGCACGACCATCGGCAGGTGCGGCAGCCAGTACCACGACAGCAGGCCCGCCCCGCGCTGCGCTTCGACGATGGCCGTCAGGTTCATCGACCCGGTCGAGATGATCACCCCGATGATGATCAGGCCAAGGCTGACCTCGTAGGAGATCATCTGCGCCGCGGACCGGAGCGAGCCGAGGAACGGGTATTTCGAGTTCGAGGCCCAGCCGCCCATGATCACGCCATACACCTCGAGCGAGGAGACCGCGAAGATGAACAGGATGCCCACGTTGATGTCGGCCATCACCCAGCCCGGCGCGAAGGGGATCGCGACGAAGGCCAGAAGCGCCAGCGTCATCGACAGGAATGGCGCCAGGAAGAACACGAACTTGTCCGAACCTGCCGGGATCACCACTTCCTTGACGACGAATTTCAGCGCGTCGGCAAAGGTCTGCAGCAGGCCCCAGGGGCCGACCACGTTCGGGCCGCGCCGCATCTGCACGGCGGCCCAGATCTTGCGGTCGCCATAGACCAGGTAGATCAGCGACAGCATCACGAAGGCGATGACGGCCAGACCCTGCGCCAGCAGGATGATCGCGATGCCCCAGGAAGATGCCCAGAATTCAGCCATGATGCCCGTCCCTTATTATCACGCGACCGGGATGCCGCGTGCCCTGCAATCGCGCAGGGTCTGTTCCGTTTCCATCACGCGCAGGCCCAGGGGCTTGTCCTGCGACATCGTGAAGGCCGATCCGATCAGCAGTTTTCCGTTGCGTTCCGCCTGCAGCGTGCGGATGTGCCGCCCATAGGCGGCCCCGTTCTCGCGTGCCCAGCCGGCCAATGCGCAGGTGGCATACGAGAAGGCGATATCTGCGTCCACCCCCTGCTGCAGGTTGGCGGTCACCTCGACCAGGCCGTTCGCGTCGCCCAGGGCGTCGACCTTGGCCGCAATGAACATCCCGGGCGCGATCTCGGCATCCTCGCGCAGCACCGGCAGGGCGGGCTGCGTGCGGGCGGCGAACTCCTCCAGCGCCTTTTCCTGCGCGGTCTTCTCGGGCGGGGCGGTGGCTGCCACCAGGCCGCCCAGATCCAGGTCCAGGTTCGCGTTCAGCGCCGCAAGGTCGGCCTCGGTCACCGCGAAGGCATCGCGGCCCGCGGGGGTGTCCAGGTCCATCTCGGTCACCGTCCCGTCGGGTTCGAGGATCAGGATCTCTCCCGATTTCGTCGAGACCCGCGCAAGGCTCAGCGGGGCCTCGCCCACCTTGGTGCCGGGGCTGGCGATGCGGGCCTGCATCTCGGCCGGCTTGGCCTTGGGGCGCGCGTCATCCTCGGCATCGCCGCAGGCGGCCAGCGTCAGGATCGCCGCCATCGCCAGGGTCTTCAGGATGGGCAACCGGACCATCGGATCACTCCGCCGCGATCGGTTGGGTGCGGCGTGCCGCGGCCATGCGCGACAGCTCGGCCATCAGCGGCGAGGACCGCGCGACCGGGTTCGTCAGGTAGAAGTCCTTGACCGGGTTCACAAAGGCGGCCTTGCCCATGTCGCGCAGCTCCAGCGGCTGCCGGTCGTTCTGCGAGACCTGGTCGATCTGCTTCAGATGCGGCACCTCCGCGATCAGCCGCGCGCGCAGCTGCGCAAGGCTGTCCCAGGGCAGGCGCTGGCCCAGTTCAGCGGACAGCGCGCGCAGGATGGCCCAGTTCTCCTTGGCCTCGCCCGGCGCGAAATTCGCGCGCATCGCCAGCTGCGGGCGGCCCTCGGTGTTCACGAACAGGCCGTTTTCCTCGGTATAGCAGGCGGCGGGCAGGATCAGGTCGGCGCGATGCGCCCCGCGATCGCCGTGGCTGCCCTGATAGATCACGAAGGCCCCCGCGTCGATCTCGACCTCGTCGGCCCCCAGATTGTAGATCACCTCGGCCCCGTCGATGGCGGCAGCCAGACCGCCCTCGGTCACGGCACCGACATCCATCGCGCCGACGCGCGACGCGGCCCCGTGCAGGATCAGCAGCTTCGAGTTGCTGTTCTCGGCCAGCTTGATCGCATGGGCCAGCACGGCCTCGCCATCGGCCTCGCGGATGGCGCCCTGCCCCACGATCACCAGCGACGGCGCCTCGCGCGTCTCATCGCCGATCTCGCGATCCGCCAGACCGGCCAGCGCGGCGCGATCCGTTCCGACATGGGCATAGTCATAGGTCAGATCGACCGCCTCGCCCACCAGCCCGATCTGTGCGCCGCGCGCCCAGGCCTTGCGCAGGCGGGCGTTCAGGACGGGGGCCTCTTCGCGGGGATTGGTGCCGATCAGCTGGATGAACTGCGCGCTGTCGATATCCTCGATCGTGGCATCGCCGACATAGGCGCCGCGATTGCCGATGGGCAGACGGGCATTGTCGGTGCGGCATTCGACCTTGCCGCCCATGCTCTCGATCAGGGTCTTCAGGCTGTAGGCGGCCTCGACCGGGACCAGGTCGCCCACAAGGCCCGCGACCTTGCGACCCGACATCGCGCGGGTCGCGGCGGTCAGCGCCTCGGGCCAGGTGGCCGGACGCAGCTTGCCGTTCTCGCGGATATAGGGCTTGTCCAGGCGCTGACGACGCAGGCCGTCCCAGACGAAGCGGGTCTTGTCGCTGATCCATTCCTCGTTCACGCCGTCATGGTTGCGCGGCATGATGCGCATGACCTCGCGGCCCTTGGTGTCCACGCGGATGCTGCTGCCAAGCGCGTCCATCACGTCGATGGTCTCGGTCTTGGTCAGCTCCCACGGACGGGCGGTGAAGGCATAGGGCTTGCTGACCAGCGCGCCCACCGGGCACAGGTCGATGATGTTGCCCTGCAGGTTCGAGGCCAGCGTCTCGTTGAGATAGCTGGTGATCTCGCTGTCCTCGCCGCGGCCGGTCTGGCCCATCTGGCTGATGCCCGCGACCTCGGTGGTGAAGCGCACGCAGCGGGTGCAGCTGATGCAGCGGGTCATGTGCGTTTCGACCAGCGGCCCGAGGTTCAGCTCCTCGGCGGCGCGCTTGGGCTCGCGATAGCGGCTGAAATCGACGCCATAGGCCATTGCCTGATCCTGCAGGTCGCATTCGCCGCCCTGGTCGCAGATCGGGCAATCCAGCGGATGGTTGATCAGCAGGAATTCCATCACGCCCTCGCGGGCCTTCTTGACCATCGGGCTGTTGGTGCGGATCTCGGACGGGGCACCTTCGGGCCCCGGCCGCAGGTCCTTGATCTGCATGGCGCAGCTGGCCGCGGGCTTGGGCGGACCGCCCACGACCTCGACCAGGCACATGCGGCAATTGCCCGCGATCGACAGGCGTTCATGATAGCAGAAGCGCGGAATCTCGATCCCGGCCTGCTCGCATGCCTGGATGAGGGTCAGGTTGGGATCGACGTCGATTTCCTTGCCGTCGATCTTGATTGTCCGCAATTCGGCCATGTTTCAATCCTTACCTGGCGCTGAGCAGCGATCCCGCGACCGTCTGCCGTGCGATTTCGTTCCGCCCGAGGCGGCAGAAGCTTTCCTCGTTCCCGTTCTCGACGCCGTTCTCGCGCATGTAGCGGTCGGCGTCGCGATAGATCCGATCCCGGTCGGCATCGCTGTCGAGGAAGGCTTCGATCTGCTCTTCGGTATAGCCCTTGTCCAGCGCATAACGCTTCAGCTTGCGGGCCTCGTTGAAGGCCCGGATCAGCCGCGCGTCGATGCTGCCGCAGCCGCGGCGCACGAGGTCGGCCACGCGCGCCTGCTTCAGGCGGTCGTTTACATAGGCCTCCTGGCTCAGCGGTTCCTGCGCAAGGGCGGGACCGGCGGCAAGGCTGATCGACAGGGCTGCAAGCATCGTGCGGATGGTGGTCATGGTCTTCTCCTTCGTGGTGGCATGTCCATGGACATAACCACCCGAAGGCCGTTTGGTGGTGTCACACCCGCTCACCCCGGCGTGAGGCCACGCCATTGGCATCCTGGCCGATATGACGGTTCGTGCGATCATTCCGCCGCCATCGCGCCCATGCGGCCCGTGCGCTTGGCCTTGATACGATCCTCGATCTCCTCGCGGAAATTGCGGATCAGGCCCTGGATCGGCCATGCCGCCGCATCGCCAAGCGCGCAGATCGTGTGGCCTTCCACCTGCTTGGTCACGTCGAACAGCATGTCGATCTCCTCGACCTCGGCCTCGCCGGTGACCAGGCGTTCCATGACGCGCATCATCCAGCCGGTGCCCTCGCGGCAGGGCGTGCACTGGCCGCAGCTCTCGTGCTTGAAGAACTTGGACAGGCGCCAGACCGCCTTGATGACGTCGGTCTGCTGATCCATCACGATCATGCAGGCGGTCCCGAAGCTGGACCGCAGGTCGCGCATCCCGTCGTAATCCATGATCGCGTCCTCGCACTGCTCGGCCGTCAGGATCGGGCAGGACGCGCCGCCGGGGATCACCGCCTTGAGGTTCTTCCAGCCGCCACGGATGCCGCCGCCATGCTTCTCGATCAGCTCCTTCATGCTGATCGACATGGTCTCCTCGACCACGCAGGGGGTGTTGAGGTGCCCGGTCAGGCCGAACAGCTTGACGCCCGCATTGTTCGGACGCCCGAAGCCCGCGAACCATTCCGGACCGCGACGCAGGATCGTGGGCACGACCGCGATGGATTCGACGTTGTTCACCGTCGTCGGGCAGCCATAGAGACCCGCCCCCGCCGGGAAGGGCGGCTTCATGCGCGGCATGCCCTTCTTGCCTTCCAGGCTTTCCAGCAGCGCCGTTTCCTCGCCGCAGATATAGGCCCCTGCCCCGTGATGCAGGTACAGGTCGAAATCCCAGCCCGAACCGGCGGCGTTCGCGCCCAGTAGGCCCGAATCGTAGCATTCGTCGATGGCGGCCTGCAGGGCCTCCTTCTCGCGGATGTATTCGCCGCGGATATAGATGTAGCAGGCATGCGCGTTCATCGCGAAGCTGGCGATCAGCGCACCCTCGATCAGGGTGTGCGGATCATGACGCATGATCTCGCGGTCCTTGCAGGTCGCGGGTTCGGATTCGTCGGCATTGATCACCAGATAGGCCGGACGCCCGTCCGATTCCTTCGGCATGAAGGACCATTTCAGACCCGTCGGAAAGCCTGCGCCGCCCCGCCCGCGAAGACCGGACGCCTTCATCTGCTCGACGATCTTGTCGCGGCCGCGGCCGATGATCTCGGCGGTGCCATCCCAATGGCCACGCTTCTTCGCGCCGTTCAGGCTGCGGTCACCCATCCCGTAAAGGTTGGTGAAAATGCGATCCTGGTCCTTCAGCATCTCGTTATCCGATCCTCTTATCCAAGCGTCACGCGTTGCGGCGACGCCAGACGCGCCAGGTCACGATCAGCGACCAGACAAATGCACCGATGGCGGCCAGATCCGCCAGGAAGGCCCAACGGGCCTGCCAGTCGTAGCGCGCGCCGAGCCACTGGACCAGCAGCCAGGACAGCATGGTCAGCGCGATCACCGCACCCACCAGCCGCATCTGGGCGGCGTCCTGTTCCTGCCTGGTCGTCATCCGTGGTCACTGCCTTCCTCGACGCGCTTCGAAAATTCCGTTTCCTCGCCCCGGGCCAGCACCTGCGCCTGGCCGACCCAGTCGTCGCTGCGGATCCGTCCGCCCATGCGGCCGATGATCTCGGCAAAGCGATCCATCTCGGCGTCGTCCCATTCCGCGACCTGGGCGAAGCGGGTGACGCCATGTTCGTGCAGCATCTCTTCCAGCTTGGGGCCGACGCCGCGGATCAGCTTCAGATCGTCGGGCTGGGCCGCCGTGGCGGAATAGATGTCGTTCCGTTCCGCCCCGCGCGGCGCCTCGGACGCGCCGGGCGCGACGGGTTCGGGAGCAACGGGATCCGCCGCGACCATCGCCTCAGGTTCCCTGGGCGCGGGACGCGACGGGGCGGGGTTCCAGTCCGAACCGTCCTGCGCGGGGTGACCGCTGCAGATCAGCCAGACCAGGATCGCCCCCATCAGGGCCGCTGCGACGAGACCGAGGAAAAGCCCCTCGAACCAGCGCATCGAGCCGATGCCCGACACGCAGATCCAGACCAGAAGGCCGATGATGCCCCCGGTGATCCAGCATTTCCTGGTGCAATCCGTCGCGTTCATTCCCAGATCCCCTGCTCAGGCGAGTGTCGGCTCACTCCTCTTCGTCATACCGGCCATCCTTGCCCGCGCGGCTTGCGAATTCGGTCTCGCCGCCCGAGGCCAGGATCTTCGCCTGCGCGACCCATTCGTCGCGCGAGGCCCGGCCCTTGAACCCTTCCAGATTGGCATCGATCCAGGCAAGCTCTTCCTCGCCCCATGCGGCGATCTGGTCGAAATGCCAAAAGCCCATGCCGTTCAGCATCTGTTCGAGCTTGGGCCCGATGCCGCGGATCATCTTGAGATCGTCCGAAGTGCCTTCCCTCGGGGCATCGAGCCCCTCGGGACGGCGGCCCGCGTCGGCGGTCGCGTCAGGGGCCACGTCGTCCCCGCGGGCCTCGGCATCGCGCGAGCCTTCGGGTTCGCGGTCGGAACGCGGACGCGCGGCGCTGGCGGCCTCGGCCTCCTGCTCGGTCACGCCGGTTTCGTCGGCAGGCTTGCCGGCGGCGGGACGCGGTTCGTCATCGGGCGTCTCGTCCACGCCTTCCTGCTGGTCGATCGCGGGTTCGGGACGTTCGCGGCGCAGCCATTTCGTGAGGATCGGAACCTCGGTCCCGTCGATGCGCTTCAGCGTCTCGCCCAGGTCGGTCGCAAGCGACACGCTGGCGTTGCTGGACGACCCGCCCGCAGTGTCGGTCAGGCTGGTCGCGCCCGAGGCCGGCTCGGATGCGAAGCGGCCCTGCTGCGAACCGGGCACCGGAACCTCGCCCGCGGACATGCGGTCGATCAGCTTCTCGAGGATCTCGGGCGTCAGGTCCTCGTAGTAATCCTTGCCGATCTGGGCCATCGGCGCGTTCGCGCAGGCGCCGAGGCACTCGACCTCTTCCCAGCTGAACTTGCCATCGGCCGAAGGCGTGTGCGGGGTCGCGGCGATGCGGCGCTTGCAGACCTCGATCAGGTCCTCTGCCCCGCAGATCATGCAGCTGGTGGTGCCGCAGATCTGGATGTTCGCAACGGTTCCAACGGGTTGCAGCTGGAACATGAAGTAGAATGTCGCGACTTCCAGCGCCCGGATATAGGCCATGCCCAGAAGCTCGGCGCAGTATTCGATCGCCGGGCGCGACAGCCAGCCTTCCTGTTCCTGCGCACGCCACAGGACCGGGATGATCGCCGATTGCTGGCGACCCTCGGGGTACTTGGTCATCTGCGCGCGCGCCCATTCCAGGTTGGCGGGCGTGAATTCGAAACTGTCCGGCTGGACGGGGTGAAGGCGGCGCAGCATCAGCGGTCAACCTCTCCGAAAACGATGTCCTGCGTGGCGATCAGGGCGGGAACGTCGGCCAGCAGGTGGCCCCGCGACATCCAGTCCATCGCCTGCAGGTGAAGGAAGCCCGGCGCGCGCAGCTTCGCGCGATAGGGTTTGTTGGTCCCGTCGCTGACGAGATAGACGCCGAATTCGCCCTTGGGGGCCTCGACCGCGGCATAGACCTCGCCCGCCGGAACCTTGAAGCCCTCGGTGTACAGCTTGAAGTGGTGGATCAGGCTTTCCATGTCGCGCTTCATGTCGCCGCGACGGGGCGGGGTCAGCTTGCCACGGGCCAGCACGTCGCCCGCAGGCTCGGCGCGCAGCTTCTCGATGGCCTGCTTCATGATGCCGGTCGACTCGCGCATCTCCTGCATCCGGCAGAGGAAGCGGTCATAGCAGTCGCCGCTGGTGCCGACCGGGATCTTGAAGTCGAATTCGTCATAGCATTCGTAGGGCTGCGCGCGGCGCAGGTCCCAGGCCATGCCCGATCCGCGCACCATGACGCCCGAGAAGCCCCAGTCCAGCGCGTCCTGTTCGCTGACGACGCCGATGCCGACAAGGCGCTGCTTGAAGATGCGGTTCTCGGTCAGCAGCGTGTCCAGATCGTCCAGCAGCTTCGGGAAACGCTCGCACCAGGCCTCGATATCGTCCAGCAGGTCGGGCGGCAGGTCCTGGTGGACGCCGCCGGGACGGAAATAGGCCGCGTGCAGACGCGCCCCGCAGGCGCGTTCATAGAAGATCATCAGCTCTTCGCGGGCCTCGAACCCCCAGAGCGGCGGCGTCAGCGCGCCGATGTCCAGCGCACCGGTCGTCAGGCCCAAGAGGTGGTTCAGGATGCGGCCGATCTCGCAATAGAGGACGCGGATCAGGCTGGCGCGGCGCGGAACGACGGTCCCGGTCAGACGCTCGATCGCCAGGCACCAGGCATGCTCCTGGTTCATGGGCGAGACATAGTCCAGCCGGTCGAAATAGGGCAGGTTCTGCAGGTAGGTCCGGCTCTCCATCAGCTTCTCGGTGCCGCGATGCAGCAGGCCGATATGCGGGTCGGCGCGTTCCACGACCTCGCCGTCCAGTTCCAGGACCATGCGCAGCACGCCATGCGCCGCCGGGTGCTGGGGACCGAAGTTGATGTTGAAGTTGCGGATGCGCTGCTCGCCGGTCAGGCGGTCCTGGCTGCCGTCATCGTACTGGTTGTTGCGGATATCGCCATCCATCATCTCTCAACCCTCCTGCCCGATGCGGGCCGCGTGCTTGGCCCCGGTCATTTCGCGCCTTCCTTCTCGTCGCCCGGCAGGACGTATTCGGCCCCTTCCCAGGGCGAGAGGAAGTCGAACTGACGGTATTCCTGCGTCAGCTTGACGGGTTCGTAGATCACCCGCTTCTCGGCCTCGTCATAGCGGACCTCGACATAGCCGGTGGTCGGGAAATCCTTGCGCAGCGGATGCCCGTCGAAGCCGTAATCCGTCAGCAGGCGGCGCAGGTCGGGATGCCCGGTGAACAGGATGCCGAACATGTCGAAGATCTCGCGCTCGAACCAGTTGGCCGAGGGGAAGACGCCGCACAGGGTCGGCAGCATCTCGTCCTCTCGCATGGCGACCTTCACGCGGATGCGCTGGTTCTGGTACATCGACAGCAGGTGATAGACCACGTCGAAGCGCTGCGCGCGCTGCGGCCAGTCCACCGCCGTGATGTCGACCAGCGTCGAGAAGCGGCACGAGCTGTCCGAGCGCAGGAAGTCGATCAGGTCGATGATGCCCGCCGCCGTGGCGGTCACGGTCAGCTCATCATGTTCGACCTGCGTGCTTGCCACCGCGTTGGGGCGGCGCAGCGCGATATGTTCGGCCAGCTGTTCCAGCGCGTCGATGTCGGGATAGACGGCCATCGTTACCTCACCAGCGTGCCGGTGCGCCGGATGCGGCGCTGAAGTTGCAGGATGCCATACAGAAGCGCCTCGGCGGTCGGCGGGCAGCCGGGGACATAGATGTCCACGGGCACCACGCGATCGCAGCCGCGCACCACGGAATAGCTGTAGTGATAGTAGCCGCCGCCATTCGCGCAGCTGCCCATGCTGATGACGTAACGCGGTTCCGGCATCTGGTCATAGACCTTGCGCAGCGCGGGGGCCATCTTGTTGGTCAGCGTGCCCGCGACGATCATCAGGTCGGACTGGCGCGGGGATGCGCGCGGCGCGGTCCCGAAGCGTTCGAGGTCATAGCGCGGCATCGAGGTCTGCATCATCTCGACGGCGCAGCAGGCCAGGCCGAAGGTCATCCAGTGCAGGCTGCCGTTGCGCGCCCAGTTGATGATGTCCTCGGTCGTGGTCAGCAGGAAGCCCTTGTCCTGCAGTTCCGAGTTCAGCGCGCGGGTCGCGTGCTCGCGATCGGCCCCGGCGGTATTCGCTCCGGTCATCACGCCCATTCCAGCGCCCCCTTCTTCCATTCATAGGCAAAGCCCGCCGTCAGCACGCCCAGGAACACCATCATGGACCAGAATGCCGTGGTGCTGATCCACTGGAAGCTGACCGCCCAGGGGAACAGGAACGCGACCTCGAGGTCGAAGATGATGAACAGGATCGACACGAGATAGAATCGCACGTCGAACTTCATCCGCGCATCGTCGAAGGCGTTGAAGCCGCATTCGTAGGCGCTGACCTTCTCGGGGTCGGGATTGCGCACCGCGATGACGATCGCGGACAGCAGCAGGATCAGGGCCAGCGCCGAGGCCATGCCCGCAAAGACGAGAATTGGAAGATAGTCCTGCAGAAGGTTATCCACGAGCTGATCCCCTTTCGGGTCGCGGAAACACCTGTGGCTGTCCCCGCGACGGGTTGGCTGGTTGCGATGTAGACCTACGGCGTCCGAGGGTCAACGCTCGGTTTCGGGCTTGGGCTGCGGCCTATCGAAGCATTTTTCCCAGGTGGGCGAAGGCTGCCTGCAGTTCGTGCAGGCGCACCCCGCGCGGGGTGCGCCCATCCGATCATTCGATTTCGACCAGCAGATCCTTGGCGTCGATCTGTGCGCCTGGCGTGACGTGGATGGCCTTTACGGTTCCGTCCTGGTCGGCGTGGATGCCGGTCTCCATCTTCATGGCCTCGATCGTCAGGATCAGGTCGCCCTGCGCGACGGTCTGACCTTGCGTCACGGCGACCGAGGCGACCACGCCCGGCATGGGCGCACCGACATGGCCGTCATTCGACGGATCCGCCTTGGGCCGCGCGGCGCTGCCGCCGCCCGCCTTGCGGTTCGGGATGCGGACCTGGCGCGGCTGGCCGTTCAGCTCGAAGAAGACCTTCACCTCGCCCTTGTCGTCCGTCTCGCCGATGGTCAGCAGGCGGACCTCCAGCGTCTTGCCGGGGTCGATCTCGACGCTGATCTCCTGCCCCGGCTCCATCCCGTAGAAGAAGCTGCGCGTCGGCAGGGTGCGCACCGGGCCATAGGTCTCGTGGCGCTGCATGTAGTCGGTGAAGACCTTGGGATACATGAGGTAGCCGTTCAGATCCTCGTCGTCGATCTCGATGTCGCCCAGTTCGGCGGACAGCTTGGCGCGCACGGCCTCGAGGTCCACCGGCTCCAGATGGGCGCCGGGGCGGTCGGTGATCGGGGTCTCGCCCTTGAGGATCTTCTTCTGCAGCGCCTCGGGCCAGCCGCCGGGGGGTTGGCCCAGATTGCCGCGCATCATGTCCACGACGCTGTCGGGGAAGCTGACATCGACCGACGGATCGACGACCTGCTCGGGCGTCATGCCCTGCGCCACCATCATCAGCGCCATGTCGCCCACCACCTTCGAGGACGGCGTGACCTTCACGATGTCGCCGAACATGCGGTTCACATCGGCATAGGACTGCGCGACCTCGTGCCAGCGATCCTCCAGCCCCATCGAGCGCGCCTGCGCCTTGAGGTTGGTGAACTGCCCGCCCGGCATCTCGTGCAGATAGACCTCGGAGGCGGGCGATTGCAGGCCCGATTCGAAGGCTGCATAGCTTTCGCGGACGCGTTCCCAGTAATTGCTGATGCCGCGGATGGCCTCGATGTCCAGGCCCGTGTCGCGGTCGGTCTGGGCAAGGGCCTCGACCACGGACCCCATGGTCGGCTGGCTGGTATTGCCCGACAGCGCGTCCATCGCGCAATCGACCGCATCCACGCCCGCATCGGCGGCCGCAAGGATCGTCGCGCCGCCCATGCCGCTGGTGTCGTGGGTGTGGAAGTGGATCGGCAGGCCGACCTCTTCCTTCAGCGTCTTGATCAGGGTGCGGGCGGCGGCGGGCTTCAGCAGGCCCGCCATGTCCTTCAGGCCCAGCACATGCGCGCCGGCATCCTTCAGCTGCTGCGCCATCCCGACATAGTATTTCAGGTCGTATTTCGCCCGGTCGGGGTCCAGCATGTTGCCGGTATAGCAGACGGTGCCTTCGCAGATCTTGCCGCTGTCGATCACCGCATCCATCGCGACGCGCATGTTCTCGACCCAGTTCAGGCTGTCGAAGACGCGGAACACGTCCACGCCGGTCTCTGCGGCCTGACGCACGAAGAACTGCACCACGTTGTCGGGATAGTTGGTATAGCCCACCCCGTTCGAGGCCCGCAGCAGCATCTGCGTCATCAGGTTCGGCATCTTCTCGCGGATGTCGCGCAGGCGCTGCCAAGGACATTCCTGCAGGAAGCGATAGGCCACGTCGAATGTCGCGCCCCCCCAGCATTCCACGCTGAACAGCTGCGGCAGGTTCGCGGCATAGCTGGGCGCCACGCGGATCATGTCGATCGACCGCATGCGGGTGGCCAGCAGCGACTGGTGCCCGTCACGCATGGTGGTGTCGGTGATCAGCAGCTGCTTCTGCGCGGCCATCCAGTCGGCCACGGCCTGCGCGCCCTGCGATTCGAGCATCTGGCGGGTGCCCTGCGCGGGGGCGGCCTTCGGCAGTGGCGGAACCGGCGGGCGGGCCTGCGCGGGTGGCAGCGCCCTCCCCGCGGTTTCGGGGTGACCGTTCACGCTGATATCGGCCAGGTAGGTCAGGATCTTGGTCGCCCGGTCCTGACGCTTCTTGAAGTCGAACAGGTCGTCTGTCGTGTCGATGAACTTCGTCGTATAGGTATCGTCCAGGAAGGTCGGATGCTTCAGCAGGTTGATGACGAAGTCGATATTCGTGGAAACGCCGCGCACGCGGAACTCGCGCAGGGCGCGGTCCATGCGCTTGATCGCCTGGTCCGGCGTCTGCGCCCAGGCCGTCACCTTGACCAGCAGCGAATCGTAGAAGCGCGTGATGACGCCGCCCGAATAGGCCGTGCCGCCGTCCAGACGGATGCCCATGCCCGTCGCGCTGCGATAGGCGGTGATGCGGCCGTAATCGGGGATGAAGTTGTTCTGCGGATCCTCGGTCGTGACGCGGCATTGCAGCGCGTGACCCGACAGGGTGATCTGGTCCTGGCTGGAATGACCCGTGGCCTGGGCCAAGGTCTCGCCCTCCATGATGCGGATCTGGGACTGCACGATGTCGATGCCGGTCACCTCTTCGGTGACGGTATGTTCGACCTGCACGCGCGGGTTCACCTCGATGAAGTAGAACTGGCCGCTGTCCATATCCATCAGGAATTCGACCGTGCCGGCGCATTCATAGCCGACCGCCTGCCCGATCTTCAGCGCAAGGCCGCAGACCTCGGCCCGCTGTTCCTCGGTCAGATAGGGCGCGGGTGCGCGTTCGACGACCTTCTGGTTGCGGCGCTGCACGGTGCAGTCACGCTCGAACAGGTGATACAGGCCCCCATGCGTGTCGCCCAGCAGCTGAACCTCGACATGGCGGGCACGCAGGATCATCTTCTCCAGGTAACCCTCGCCATTGCCAAAGGCGGCCTCGGCCTCGCGGCGGCCCTCGCGGACCTTCTCAACCAACTCCTCGGGGCCGTTGATCGGGCGCATGCCGCGACCGCCGCCACCCCAGCTGGCCTTCAGCATCAGCGGATAGCCGATCTCGGCGGCCTCGGCCTTGATGGCGTCGAAATCGTCGCCCAGGACCTCGGTCGCGGGGATGACGGGCACGCCCGCCTTGATGGCGACGCGCCGCGCGCTGGCCTTGTCGCCAAGCGCGCGCATCGTCTCGGCGCGGGGGCCGATGAAGGTGATGCCGGCAGCCGCGCAGGCATCGACGAATTCGGGGTTTTCCGACAGCAGGCCATAGCCCGGATGGATCGCGTCGGCGCCGCTTTCCTTCGCCACGCGGATGATCTCGGGGATGGACAGGTATGCGGCGACCGGGCCCAGCCCCTCGCCGATCCGGTATGCCTCGTCGGCCTTGAAGCGATGGAGGCCCAGCTTGTCCTCCTCGGCATAGACCGCGACCGTTCGCTTGCCCAGCTCGTTCGCGGCGCGCATCACGCGGATCGCGATCTCGCCCCGGTTGGCAACCAGAATCTTGTTGAACATACCAAGCCCCCTTCCTCGAATTTCCGCATCCTAGCGGTGACCGCCAGTCGCGCAAGTGCGAGCGATAACATTTCACGCGCACCCTTCCTCGCGCACGACTATTGCGCCGCGATGCGGCAGACACAATGCCGCAGGTGCAGAAACCTTTTCGTTCGCTGAATGTTCGCACCCGAGCTTGCGTTTCGGAACGCTTTGCCTATCTCATGCGCTTGGGCCACCGGGGGTATCAATGGAACAGAAGTTCATATCGGTGCGCGGTGCGCGCGAACACAATCTCAAGGGTGTCGACCTGGACATCCCGCGCGACCAGCTGGTGGTGATCACCGGCCTGTCGGGATCGGGCAAGTCCTCGCTGGCCTTCGACACGATCTATGCCGAGGGGCAGCGACGTTACGTCGAAAGCCTGTCGGCCTATGCGCGGCAGTTCCTCGACATGATGGGCAAGCCCGACGTGGACCATATCAGCGGCCTGTCGCCCGCCATCAGCATCGAGCAGAAGACCACGTCCAAGAACCCGCGTTCGACCGTGGGCACCGTGACCGAGATCTACGATTACCTGCGCCTGCTGTTCGCGCGGTCGGGCACGCCCTACAGTCCCGCGACCGGCCTGCCGATCGAGGCGCAGCAGGTGCAGGACATGGTCGATCAGGTCATGGCCATGCCCGAGGGCACGCGCGCCTATCTGCTGGCGCCCATCGTGCGCGACCGCAAGGGCGAATACCGCAAGGAATTCTTGGAGCTGCGCAAACAGGGCTTCCAGCGCGTCAAGGTCAATGGCGAGTTCCACGAGCTGGACGAGCCGCCCACCCTGGACAAGAAGTTCCGCCAGAACATCGACGTGGTCGTGGACCGCATCGTCGTCCGCGAGGGGCTGGAGACGCGTCTGGCCGACAGCTTCCGCACCGCGCTGGACCTTGCCGACGGCATCGCCGTTCTGGAAACCGCCACGGACGAGCCCGAGCGCATCACCTTCAGCGAGAACTTCGCCTGCCCTGTCAGCGGCTTCACCATTCCCGAGATCGAGCCGCGGCTTTTCTCGTTCAACGCGCCCTTCGGTGCGTGTCCGGTCTGCGACGGCCTGGGGGTCGAGCTGTTCTTCGACGAGCGACTGATCGTGCCGGACCCCACGCTGTCCATCGCCAAGGGGGCCATCGCGCCCTGGGCCAAGTCGAAATCGGCCTATCTGACGCAGACCGTGAACGCGCTGGCCAAGCATTACGGTTTCGACAAGAAGACCGCATGGCGCGACCTGCCGCAGGAGGTGCGCGACCTGTTCATGCGCGGTTCCGGCGGAGAGGAGATCAAGTTCCGCTTCGACGATGCGGGCCGCATCTACGAGATCAGCCGCGTCTTCGAGGGCGTGGTCCCGAACATGGAGCGCCGCCTGCGCGAATCCGACAGCGCCTGGGTCCGCGAGGAATTCGAGCGATACCAGAACAACCGCCCCTGCGGCGCCTGCAACGGCTATCGCCTGAAACCCGAGGCGCTGGCCGTGAAGATCGCGGGCAGCCATATCGGCCACGTGGTCGAGCTGTCGATCAAGGAGGCGCTGGCCTGGGTCGAGGACGCCCCGAACCACCTGTCGCGCCAGAAGAACGAGATCGCGACCGCCATCCTCAAGGAGATCCGCGAGAGGCTCGGCTTTCTCGTCAACGTGGGTCTGGATTACCTTACCCTCTCGCGCGCGGCGGGCACGCTTTCGGGCGGCGAGAGCCAGCGCATCCGGCTGGCCAGCCAGATCGGCAGCGGGCTGACGGGGGTTCTCTATGTGCTCGACGAACCGTCCATCGGTCTGCACCAGCGTGACAACGACCGCCTGCTGGGCACGCTGAAGGGGCTGCGCGACCAGGGCAACTCGGTCCTGGTGGTGGAACATGACGAGGATGCGATCCGGCATGCCGATTACGTCTTCGACATCGGCCCCGGCGCCGGGGTGCATGGCGGCACGGTCGTCAGCCAGGGCACGCCCGACCAGATCGCCGCCGATGCGGGCAGCCTGACGGGGCAGTACCTGTCCGGCCAACGCGAGATCGCCGTGCCTCAGACCCGCCGCAAGGGGAACGGCAAGAAGATCAGCGTGATCGGCGCGACGGGCAACAACCTCAAGAAGGTCAGCGCGGATTTCCCGCTCGGCAAGTTCGTCTGCGTGACCGGCGTGTCGGGCGGGGGCAAGTCCACCCTGACCATCGAGACGCTGTTCAAGACCGCCAGCCTGCGCCTGAACGGCGCGCGCCAGACCCCCGCCCCCTGCGAGCAGATCAAGGGGCTGGAGCATCTGGACAAGGTCATCGACATCGACCAGCGCCCGATCGGCCGCACGCCGCGATCGAATCCCGCGACCTATACCGGGGCCTTCACCCCCATCCGCGAATGGTTCGCGGGCCTGCCCGAGGCCAAGGCGCGCGGCTACAAGCCGGGCCGCTTCAGCTTCAACGTCAAGGGCGGCCGCTGCGAGGCGTGCCAGGGCGACGGCGTCATCAAGATCGAGATGCACTTCCTGCCCGACGTCTATGTCGAATGCGAGACCTGCAAGGGTGCCCGCTACAACCGCGAGACGCTGGAGGTGACCTTCAAGGGCAAGTCCATCGCGGATGTGCTGGACATGACGGTCGAGGATGCGCAGCAGTTCTTCAGCGCCGTCCCCTCGATCCGCGAGAAGATGGACGCGCTGATGCAGGTCGGCCTCGGCTATATCAAGGTGGGGCAGCAGGCGACGACCCTGTCGGGCGGCGAGGCGCAGCGCGTGAAGCTGTCCAAGGAGCTGGCGCGCAGATCGACGGGCAAGACGCTGTACATCCTGGACGAGCCGACGACCGGCCTGCATTTCGAGGATGTGCGCAAGCTTCTGGAGGTGCTGCACGAACTGGTGGACCAGGGGAACACCGTGGTGGTGATCGAACACAACCTCGATGTGATCAAGACCGCCGACTGGCTTCTGGATATCGGCCCCGAGGGCGGGGATGGCGGCGGGACGATGGTCGCCATCGGCACCCCCGAGGACGTGTCCGAGGTCGAGGCCAGCCATACGGGCCGCTATCTGAAGCCCATGCTGGAGACCGCGCGCATCCGCGCCGCCGAATAGACCCCCATGATCGCCGCCCTTCGGGGCGGCGATTCTGTTCCGGCCCCACGGGAAGCTGTCGGGCATGCGAAAAGTCGCATTTTCCGATCAAGCAATTTCAATGACTTACAAGAAATCTCCGAAAAATCGACCCGAAGGTGCATTTTTCCTCTTGCGGCCCCCGGCTCAGTTCCGTAAATCCCCACTCACCGAAGGCGAGACGGTCACCGGAGACGGAAACGGATCGCAGACGGAACGGAGCGGGCGTAGCTCAGGGGTAGAGCATAACCTTGCCAAGGTTAGGGTCGGGCGTTCGAATCGCCTCGCCCGCTCCAAAAAACAAAAAGGCCGGGCCATGTGCTCGGCCTTTTGTATTTGATCCAGACCTTTTCCAGACAAGCCGTTTTACCACGAAGAGCCGCAGAAGCGGCCTTGGCAAGTACGAGGGAAAGCAGGACGAATGAAATCCAATACCAAGGCCGCATACGGGCCGCCCGCCAGGGGGTACCGGCATTCCGACGATCGTGAAGGGCCGATCGGAAGCTGCGGCAGCTGGCCACGCATGCCTAAAATGTCAGCACGCCTTGACAGTGTCAAGCTTCTGCGGTGCAGCATCGCATGACGGGCGAACTCTGCCGCGTGTCCCTGCGCGACCGCCTTGTCGCCGCGGGTCTCGAGATCCTGGACGAACACGGGATCGAGGAACTGACCCTGCGCCGCGTCGCCGCCCGTGCGGGCGTGTCCCATGCCGCACCGGCCCATCACTTCGGGTCGCTGGCCGGGCTGCAGGACGCCATCGCGATCCGCGGCTTCGTCCGCCTGCGCGACAACCTGCTGCTGATCGAGGAATCCCTGCCCCGCGACATCCCCCCCTATGAAAGGCTGTCGCGGATCAACCAGGGCTATCTCGATTTCTCGACCGCGCAACCGGGGCTGTTCCGGATGATGTTCAGCCGCGCGCGCCATGTCGATCCCGCGCTGCAGCAGGCCGCGTCCGAGACATGGGCCGTGCTGGAACGCGCCACCGCGGCGTTCATTCCCCCCGACGCGCAGGAAACCGTGCGCACCGCGATCTGGGCGATGACGCATGGCTACGCCGTGCTGGGCCTGAACGAGCCGCGCCCGAACGCACCGCAGACCGCCGCACCCTTCGACGATCTGCTGCGCCTTCTGCTGCGCCCCGAGGACGCCTAGCCGTCGATCCTGATCCGGGCGTTCTGCGGGTCGTAGGGGCTGTCCTCGGTCACCTCGGCGTCCCACAACTCGCGGAACATCCGGACCTTCAGGCGCGTGCCGGGCTGCGCCAGGTCGGGGCGGACATAGCCCATCCCGATCTGCTTGCCGAAGGCCGCCGAATACCCGCCCGAGGTCAGGCGCCCCACCTTCTGCCCGTCCAGGAACAGCGCCTCGCGGCCCCAGGGGTCGGCATCGGCAGGCCCGTCGATCAGCAGCGTCACGCATCTGCTGCGGATGCCCTTGGCCTCCATCGCGGCCTTGCCCCGGAAATCCTTGGACAGGTCCACGAAGCGGTCCAGCCCGGCCTCGAGCGGGGTCGCATCGCGCCCCAGTTCGGTCCCGAAGGCGCGATAGGACTTCTCCTGTCGCAGCCAGTTCTGCGCGCGCGCACCGACCAGCTTCAGCCCAAGCGGTTCGCCGGCCTCCATCAGGCGGTCGAACAGGTGGTTCTGCATCTCGATCGGGTGGTGCAGCTCCCAGCCCAGCTCGCCCGTATAGGCGACGCGGATCGCGTTCACCGGGACCATGCCCAGCTCGATCCGGCGGGCCGACAGCCAGGGGAAGCGCTTGTTCGACAGGGCGGTTTCCGGCTGCGGGTCGCGGATCAGCTTCGACAGGATCGCCCGCGATTGCGGCCCCGCGATGGCGAAGACGCCCCATTGGGTCGTCACGTCCTGGATGCCGACGAAGCCGCCGCCTTCCGCCATGAAATCCTGCGCCGCGCGGATCAGGTTGTCGACGTCGTAATCGGTCCAGGCGCCTGCCGACACCAGGTAGTAATCCTCCTCGGCATGGCGGACGATGGTGTATTCGGTGCGCGTCGTTCCGGCCTCGGTCAGGGCATAGGTCAGGTTGATCCGCCCGACCTTCGGCAGCCTGTTCGTCGTCAGCCAGTCCAGGAAGGCCGTCGCCCCCGGCCCCGTCACGCGATGCTTGGCAAAGGCCGTCGCGTCGATCAGGCCCGCGGCATTGCGCACGGCCTCGGCCTCGGCTTTCGCATATTCCCACCAGCCGCCGCGACGGAAGCTGCGCGAGGCGTGATCGTCGAAGCCCATGGGCGCGTAATAGTTCGGACGCTCCCACCCGTTCACCTGCCCGAACTGCGCGCCGCGCGCGGCCTGCCGGTCATAGGCGGGCGAGGTGCGCAGCGGGCGGGCGGCCTCTCGTTCCTCGTCGGGATGGTGCAGGATGAAGACGTGCTCGTAGGCTTCCTCGTTCTTCTTCACGGCATATTCGGTGGTCATCCAGGACCCGAAGCGGCGCGGGTCGAGGGACGCCATGTCGATCTCGGCCTCGCCCTCGGTCATCATCTGCGTCAGGTAGTGGCCCACCCCGCCCGCCGCGGTGATGCCGAAGCTGAAGCCCTCGGCCAGCCACATGTTGCGCAGGCCGGGCGCGGGGCCGACCAGCGGATTGCCGTCGGGGGTATAGCAGATCGGCCCGTTGAAATCGTCCTTGAGGCCCACCGTCTCGGATGTCGGCAGGCGGTGGATCATGGACATGTATTCCTCTTCGATGCGGTCCAGATCCAGCGGGAACAGGTCGGCGCGGAAGCTGTCGGGCACCTCGTAGGGGAAGCGCGCCGGCGCACCGCGTTCATAGGGCCCGAGGATCCAGCCGCCGCGTTCCTCGCGGACATACCACTTGGCGTCGGCATCGCGCAGCACGGGATGTTCGGGATTGCCCTCGGCCCGCCATTTCAGCAGCGCGGGGTCGGGTTCGGTCACGATGAACTGGTGTTCGACCGGGATGGCCGGGATGCGGATGCCCAGAAGCCGCGCCGTGCGCTGCGAATGGTTGCCCGTCGCGGTCACGACATGCTCGGCCGTGATCTCGAACACCTCGCCCGAGGGAACCAGGTTGCCGCCCTTCTCGGCCATGCGTTCGCAGGTGACGACCCATTCCGATCCCGTCCAGCGATAGGCGTTCACCTGGATCTTGCGCTCGATCGTGGCACCCGCCATCCGCGCGCCCTTGGCCATGGCCTGCGTCACGTCGGCGGGGTTGATGTAGCCATCGGTCGGGTGGAACAGCGCGCCCTTCAGATCGTCGGTGCGCAGCAGGGGCCAGCGCTCCTTCATCTGGGCGGGGGTCATGAACTCGTGCTCGATTCCGATCGTCTCGGCGGTCGAGGAATAGAGCATGTACTCGTCCATCCGCGCATCGGTCTGGGCCATGCGCAGGTTGCCGCAGCGGGTGAAGCCCGCGTTCAGGCCCGTCTCGGCCTCGAGCCCGGCATAGAGCTTGACCGAGTAGTCGTGGATGTGGCTGGTCGCGTATCCCATGTTGAACAGCGGCAGCAGGCCCGCCGCATGCCATGTCGATCCTGCCGTCAGCTCGTCGCGTTCGACCAGCATCGGCTGCCACCCTGCCCGCGCCAGGTGATAGGCGATCCCGCATCCGACGGCGCCGCCACCGACGATCAGAACCTTCACATGAGATTTCATTGCCGCTGCTCCGTTTGCGTGGCCCGTTCGCCCATCGTTGCCCCATCCGTGGCACGCAACGTCAAATGGCCCCGACCATCGGCGGGCGAAAAACGACATGCCGCAAGACTTGCCGCGCCTCCGGGGGGCGGGTAATTTCCGGACCTGAGTTTTTCCGGCGAAGGGACCGCCCATATGCAGATCTGCCGCAGCACGGGCGAAATCCGCGACCTGTCGCGCGAATGGCGGCGTGCCGGACAGGCCGTGGCGCTGGTGCCCACCATGGGCGCGCTGCATGCGGGGCACATGTCGCTGGTCGCACGCGCCCGCGAATGGGTGGATGCGCAGGGCGGCGGACGGGTCGTGACCTCGATCTTCGTGAACCCCACGCAATTCGGCCCGAACGAGGATCTGGACAGGTATCCCCGCGACGAGGAAGGCGACCGCCGGAAACTGGCGCAGGCCGGCTGCGACGCGGTGTTCCTGCCACAGGTCGAGGATATCTATCGCCCCGGCGCGCAGACCCATGTCGAGGTCGAGGGTCTGGGCCGCATGCTGATGGGCCGCCTGCGCCCCGGCCATTTTCGCGGCGTGGCGACGGTCGTGACCAAGCTGTTCAACATCGTCCAGCCCGACGCGGCGGCCTTCGGGGAAAAGGACTATCAGCAGCTGACCCTGATCCGCCGCATGGTGGCCGACCTGGACATTCCCGTGCAGATCCTGCCCGTCCCCACGATGCGCGAGGATGACGGCCTTGCCATGTCATCGCGGAACCAGCGCCTGACCGAGGCGGATCGCGCCGCCGCCCCCGTCCTTGCGCGCGCGCTGGACGCCGCGCAGGAAATGGCCGCGACGGGCGTCACGACCGCCGCGATGCGGGCGCGGATCCGCGGCATCATCGCGTCCGAGCCGCGCGCCACCATCCGTTCGATCGACATCCGCGACGCGGACGACCTGACCCGCGTCACGAAACTGGCCCGACCCGTCGTGATCCTGCTGGCCGTCGCCTTCGGCGACGTCCTTCTGATCGACCAGCGCGTCGTCCGGCCCTGAAGGGGGACCCCATGTCCGCACAAGCCCCGCAGAAGCGCATCACCGCCCCGCAGATCATGGCCATGAAGGGCGGCACGCCCATCGTGGCGCTGACCGCCTACAGCGCGCCCATGGCGCGGATGGTGGACGCACATTCCGACGTGATCCTGGTGGGCGACAGCCTGGGCATGGTGGTGCACGGCCTGCCCTCGACCGTGGGCGTCACGATCGAGATGATGATCCTGCATGGCCAGGCCGTGATGCGCGGCAGTGCGCGCGCGATGGTCGTGGTGGACATGCCCTTCGGCAGCTACGAGGAAAGCCCCGAGCAGGCCTTCCGCAACGCGACCCGCATCCTGATGGAAACCGGCTGCGGCGCGGTCAAGCTGGAGGGCGGCGCGCGCATGGCGCCCACGATCCGCTTCCTGACCGAACGCGGCGTGCCGGTCATGGGCCATGTCGGGCTGACCCCGCAATCCACGCTGACGATGGGCGGTTTCCGCACGCAGGGCCGCGACCAGGATACCTGGCCCGCCCATGTCGCCGACGCGCAGGCCGTGGCCGATGCGGGCGCGTTCTCGATCGTGGCCGAGGGCGTGATGGAGGGGCTGGCCGACCGCATCACCGAATCCGTGCCGGTCCCGGTGATCGGCATCGGTGCCTCGGCGCGGTGCGACGGGCAGATCCTCGTGGTCGACGACATGCTGGGCCTGACCGACCGCGTCCCGCGCTTCGTGCGCAAGTTCGGCGATCTGGGCCCACGCGCCGACGCGGCGATCGCGGAATATGCCGCAGCCGTCCGCGACCGCAGCTTCCCCGAGGACGCGCAGGTCTATCGCTAGGGGGCGGTGTCGCTGCCGAAATCGGCGGCGGCGGCAAGACGCGACATGGCCAGCGGCACCAGCAGCAGCAGCGCCAGCCCCAGGTAGATCGCACCAAGGCTGAAGCTCTCGGCCAGCCAGCCGATCGCGGCGGGCGCCAGGAGGATGCCGGAATATCCCATCATCGTCACGACCGACAGCCCGACGCCCGCGGCCATGCCCGGCAGGTTTCCAGCCGCCGACAGCGCGATGGGCATCAGGTTCGCGATGCCGATGCCCGCCAGCGCGAAGCCCGCGATGGCCACCCCGGCCGAAGGCGCGAACCCCGCGACCGCAAGGCCCGACATCGCCGTCAGCGCGCTGATCCGCATGGTCCGGACCGCCCCGAAGCAGTTACGCAGCCCGTCGCCCGCAAAGCGCAGGACCGCCATCGTCGCCGCGCAGCCCGCAAATCCCCAGCCCGCGACGGATAGCGGGGCGCCCATCTCCTTCTGCAGATAGACCGCCGCCCAGTCGAGGATCGCCCCTTCGGGGATCATCGAGGCCAGCGCGACGATGCCCAGCAGGAACGGCAGCGGGCTGCGCGGCAGGCGCAGGGGCGCACGCGGCTGATCGGGTGCCGGAGGGTCGCGCAGCAGGCGCGGCCCGGCCCAGACCAGCCCCGCCGCGAAGACCGCCGTGACGACCAGCCCCTGCCCCAGTTCGCCCGCAAGCTCCAGCACGATCCCGCCAAGCCCCGCGCCGATGACGCCGCCAAGGCTCCAGAACCCGTGGCAGGACGACATGATCGCCCGTGCGCGCGACCGCTCGACCGCGACGGCATTGGCGTTCATCGCGACATCCATGCCGCCCATCGTGCCGCCGAACAGGAAGACCGCCGCCGCGACCGACCAGAAGCCCGGCGCAAGCGATATCCACAGAAGCGAGGGTGCCGTCAACCAGGCCGCAAGCCAGACCGCCGAGCGCGACCCCGCCCGTGCCGTCATCGCCCCGAACAGCGGCATCACCGTGATCGAGCCCAGCCCCAGGCACAGCACCAGAAGGCCCGCGCGGGATTCCGCGATCCCCAGCCGCTCCATCAGCGCCGGAATGCGCGGGGACCAGCCGCCGACCAGCAACCCGTTCAGCAGAAAGAGCGCCGAGACCGCGGCGCGTTCGGATGACATTCGCATGGAACCTACAGCATGGAGGGAACGACCAGGTCCGGCGGACGGTGCCCGTCGGCAAAGGTCTTGATGTTGATGAGGACCTTTTCGCCCATCTCGGCGCGGCCCTCGACGGTGGCGCTGCCCATATGGGGCAGCAGCACGACATTGCTCAGCTCTCGCAGGCGGGGATTGATCTCGTGGCCGTGCTCGAACACGTCCAGCCCCGCGCCCGCGATCTCGTTCGCGCGCAGCATCCGGGTCAGCGCGTTCTCGTCGATGACCTCGCCGCGCGAGGTGTTCACCACCACCGCCGAGGGCTTCATCAGCTTCAGCCGACGCGCGTTCAGCAGGTGGAAGGTCGAGGGGGTGTGCGGCGCGTTCACGCTGACGATGTCCATCCGCGCTAGCATCTGGTCGAGGCTCTCCCACCAGGTGGCCTGCAGCTCGTCCTCGATCTCGGGGCGCAGGCGGCGGCGGTTGTGGTAATGGACCTGCATCCCGAAGGCGTTGGCCCGGCGCGCGACCGCCTGCCCGATCCGTCCCATCCCCAAGATGCCCAGCCGGCGCCCGCCAAGCCGCCCGCCCAGATGCGCCGTCGGCGACCAGCCCTGCCAGCGGCCCGCCTGCATCTCGGCCAGCCCCTCGGGGATGCGGCGCGTCACCGCAAGGATCAGCGCCATGGTCATGTCGGCCGTATCCTCGGTGACGACGCCGGGCGTGTTGCTGACCAGAACCCCGCGCTGCCGGGCCGAGGCGACATCCACGTGGTCGATCCCCGCCCCGTAATTCGCGATCAGCTTCAACCGCTCGCCCGCGCGCGCCAGCATGTTGGCCGTGATCTGGTCGGTGACGGTGGGCACCAGCACGTCGGCCCCCTGCATCAGGGCGACCAGCTCGTCCTCGGTCAGCTTGCGGTCATCTTCCCGCAGGATCACGTCGAACAGCTCGGACATGCGGGTCTCGACCGCCTCGGGCAGACGGCGCGTGACGGCCACGCGCAGCTTCTGACGGACCAAGGACGGGTTTGCGGGCATCGGCAGACCTCACTTTCTCGAACTCGTGTCGGGGGCGCACTTCCCTTGCAGGGTGGCTTTTGGCAAACTGCCCGCGATACGGGGCATGCACAAGACCCCAAGGCGAAGGCCATCGGGACAGGCAGGACGGGAACCATCCTCATGACGACAGTTCAACGCCAACAGGGCAAGGCGCGGCGGCTGATACAGGCCGCGATGATCGGGGTGGCGCTCATGGCGGCGCCCGCCGCGGCACAGGATCCCGCGCAGCAGGCGCAGGCCGAACAGTTGCGCGGGCCGGTCACCAACCTGCCCCTGCCGCGCTATGTCAGCCTGAAGGGCAACGAAGGAAATGCAAGACGCGGGCCCAGCCTGTCGCACCGGATCGACTGGGTGTTCCGCCATGCCGGGATGCCCCTGCGCGTGGTCGCAGAATTCGGCCATTGGCGCCGGGTCGAGGACAAGGACGGCGCGGGCGGCTGGGTGCATTACGCGCTGCTGTCGGGGGTGCGCACCGCGCTGATCACGCAGGACATGACGGAATTGCGCACGCGCCCCCGGACCGATGCCGATGTCGTCGCGCGGGCCGAGCTTGGCGCGATCCTGCGCCTGAACGAATGCGAGCCGCAATGGTGCCGCGTCTCGGGCGGCGGTCAGCGGGGCTGGGTGCCCAAGACCGCCATCTGGGGCGTGGACCCGGCCGAGGTCAGGGACTGACCGCGCGCCGCGACAGCGGCGCGCCCCCCGCCAGCCCGGCCCGGGGCCCCCCCCCCCGCCCCCCCCCCCCCCCCCCCCCCCCCCCCCCCCCCCCCCC